>CAVGTC010000101.1:0-11060 GCA_963632255.1 Lachnospiraceae bacterium
AGCCCGTTTCCGCCTCCGGCGGGGTGCCGGAATGTTAAATCCGCCCCGACCCTCATTTTGTCATTTTGCTCGTTTTTCCGCCCGAAAAGTGACAAACACGATTTTCCGTGTACCGGCACGCGTGCGGGCTTGCGCGAAATGCGGTCGTCCGGCGGGAAGCGGCGGGACAGGCGTACCGTCTCTCTGCATCCCCCCAACGCAGTCGGTCCCCCGCCCACGCTTTTGCTTCTTTCCCCTTTCGTTGTCTTCCCGGAGAGGCTCTTTGCAGGACGGACTCCGGAGGGGGAAACGTGTCTCGGCATATGTCAGTCCGTGCCGCTCCGCCACCGCGAGCCGCTTTTTCTGCCGCAAGTCCACAAAAAAGCTGGCGCGGACTTTGGAGGGACACGGGAAAATTGTACTTTTGCAAACGCAAACGGGGAAAAACCTCCCGTGAAGAGGAAGGGGCGTAGCTCAGATGGTTTAGAGCGCTGCAGTCACATTGCAGAGGTCATCGGTTCGATCCCGATCGTCCCTACCAAGCACAACGGAAAGGAGCAAGTCTGTCACGGACTTGCTCCTTTCTTTTTCCATGCGCGCGGCGCACAAATCCGTTACGAAAAAGGCGCGTTCCCGCTTTTGGCAGGCACGCGCCGTGTAAGGTATGTGCTTCGCCCTTTTGGCGCGGGGGCGGAGCGGTTTTTATCAGAACATCTTCTCGGGATAAACGCCGTCGTCGGCCAGCTTCTTGAACTTGGCCACCACGTCCGGACGGTCCTCGGGATAGGTCACGCCGAACCACTTGGAGGTGGTGTCAAGCACCTCGCAGGTGGCCGTGCCGTCCTTGATGAGCTTGTCCACCATCAAGGGGATGAAGAACTCGCTCTTGGGGTTTGCCATGTTCTTCGGGTCGGAGAGGAACTCCTTGAAGTAGGCACGGCTGTGGGCGAAATAGTCGGGGGTGAAGCCCCAGAAGTTCATGGACACGGGGGTGGTGTCGGGTATGGCCACCCACTCGCCGTTCTCGTCAAGGTATTTCACCACGCCGTCCTGGCGCTCTATCTTGGTGCGCTCCACCACGGAGGTGAGGTGGTGGTGCTCGTCGTTTTCGCACACGCCGCGGCTCACCGTGCCGCTCTCGGAGAGGGTGTTGCCCACGCGGAAGCCCACCATGGAGTACTTGCCCGTCGAGCCCTCGGGCAGCTCGCTGAGCCACTTGCCCATCACGCGGAACGAGTCGCGGTCGTAGAAGTCATCGCAGTTGAGCACGGCGAAAGGCTCGTTGATGACGCTCTCGCCCATCATGAGGGCGTGGTTGGTGCCCCAGGGCTTGGTGCGTCCCTCCGGGCAGGTGAAGCCCTCAGGCAGCGCGTCGATGCTCTGGAATACCAGCTCGCAGGGGATGTGCCCCTCGTACTTGGAAAGCACGATGCGGCGGAAATCCTCCTCGAAGTCCTTGCGGATGACGAAGACGAGTTTGCCGAAGCCGGCGTTGATGGCGTCGTAGATGGAGTAGTCCATGATTGTCTCGCCGTGCGGGCCGAGCTCGTCAAGCTGCTTGAGGCCGCCGTAACGGCTGCCCATCCCGGCAGCGAGGAGGAAAAGTGTAGGTTTCATATCAGAAAACTGTTGTTGGGTTGTTTCTTCTCTGTCTGTGTCTCGCCACTGCGGCGGCGTGGCGGTGTCAGTCCGCCCGCCGTCCCGTGCGTAAAGTTATGCAAAGATAGCGCAAAGTGCGCGGCGGCGGCGGCGCGCCCCCGTTTTTTCTTCTTTGCGGAGGGGCGGATAAACGATTGGTCCGTCTGTGCGGCTGCCTTGGCTTTCCCTATTCCCGGCATAATCCCAAGGGCGGCAGACGGAAGGCAGGCTCCATCTCCTCTTGCGAGGCGCGGGGGATGGCCAATTGCTCCGCCTTCTCGCGCCATGAGCCGACCACCAAACGCAACCGGTTCAGAGTGGCGGCGGCGGTGTGGGTGTCAATTCCGTAATAAGGCGCGGTGGAAAGCGCGAGAGAAAAGTCGAGTGAGTTGTCCGCCTCGTCAATGTTCAGCTTTAGCCCCACGCCGTCAGGAGCGGGGGTAAGGTCGTAGGCGGGGGAGCTCGGAGGGCAGACACGGCGCAGCTTTCGGGCAAGGCGAAAGAAGCCCCGGCACGAGGCGTGCCGGGGCTTCCGTCTGTCATCGCTGTGCAAGCGGCGGGTGTTTTACTTCACCACCACTTTCTGCGAGCGTATCACGTTGTTGTGCTGCATCTTCACCACGTATGCGCCGGGGGCGTAGCCGAGGGTGGAGAGGGAGGCGGGGGAGCCGGCGGCGTACTTCACGAGCTTGCCGTCCGTGCCGTATACCCATGCCTTTTCCACGTTGGTGAACTTGATTGCGCCGTCCGTAACCTCCGCGCCGGAGATGCTGCCGCTGTTCTGCACGCTGTGGATGCCGGCGGTCAGGCCCTCGGGCTCGTCAGCCGTGCCCTGGTCGTGGGGGTCGCCGGGGATGGGGCGCTGGGCGTTGCTGCCCGATATCTCCACGCCGAAGTCGATGGAGAAGCCCTTGTTGTGCTTGCCCACGGGCACAAGCGAGCCGGTGAACCATGCGTCGCAGAAGACCATGCGCAGGCAGCTCTTGCCGGTGCGTGCGTCCTTGGGGATGGTGAACTCAACCGTCACGCCGGGATTCTGGAACGCGTCGGTTCCCGCACGAACCGTGCCGAGCTCGTAGAGGCACTCGCCCTCGGTGGGGGTGGTGGCGAGCATGGTGGAGTTGAACGAATAGTCGCCGTCAAAGTCCATCCAGCCGCGGGTGAGGCACCATTTCAGTCCGTCAGACTGGTCGGCGGCCTTGAAGAAGAGCTTCACGGTCTGTCCCTGCTTCACCTTGAGCACGTGGTCGCGAGCGTCGACGTACTGCGTGCCGTCAGCCTGCGGCGCGGAAGCCGTGTAGCTGAGGTTCTGCTCGGCGCCCGTGGTGGAAACCTCGGCGAGGTAGCGCTGTGCGCGGGCGATGTCTACGCCGTCGGAGGACGGGTCTACCACAATCTCGCCGTAGGGGTTGTCTTCGACATACTCGGGCAGCGCGCTCTGGTCGGCGCGTGCCACGTGCAGCCACTCTATGGGCGAGTAGGTCTTGAGGTCGGTGGACACGGCGCGCACGCCGATGTAGGGATCGTCGGCAGTGCTTTCAAAGCTGATGTTGTTGACGTAGGTGGCCCACTGGGTGGTGCGTCCCACCTCGCTCACGCGGCCGTTCTCGCCGTTTTTGTAGAGCACCTCGAAGTGGTCGATGTTTGCCTCGTCGTTGTACACCATACCCCAGGCGGCGCGGTCGCCCGTGGTGGCGGTGGTGTGCCAGTTGAGCTTGAGCGACATGTTGGTTTTCGTCTCGCCCTTAACCTCGGCTACAAGGTCGGTGACGGAGGCGGGGGTTGCCTTGAAGTCGTCGGCAATCTGCAGCTTGCCCACATAGAGCTGGTAGCTGTCGTCGCTGCCCTTCACGCGGAAGCCGATGTGGTCAATCACGTCACCCTGGGCGAGCGCGCTCATGTCCACGGTCTTCTCCTCCCAGGTTGCGCCGGTGAGGCTGCCCACGGGGAACTCAAGCCACTGTCCGCCCTCCTTGCGCACAAGCACGTAGAGGTTGGAGGGGTTGGCGCCCGTCTTTCCGTTCTTCACGGCCACCTTGGCGACAGGCGAGCCGGCGGAAACCTTGAGCTTTGTCTTGTACAGCACCACGTCCGTGCCGGTCGCGGTGGCCTTGCCCGTGAGACTGAGGCACGAGCCGCCGGTGTAGGCGTCGTCGTGCGTGAACTCGGGCTGTATGTCCGTGCTCACCGTCTCGGTGCCCGCGCCGTAAACAAGCCAGCGGTAGGTGGGCACACGGTCCTGGTTGGCCATGTTGTACCAGCTTGCGCCCGTCTTCTTGCCCTTGTACAGGTAGCGGTCGCCGTTGCCAAGGTTGAAGTGGGTCTCGAAAGGCAGATTGCCCTGGATTGCGGAGCGCTCGGGGATGAACTCGGCGAGACCACAGTAGGTGGAAAGTGGCGGGTTGCCCTCCGAGTCGGTCTCGAAGTTGTTGCCCGTGTTGCTTACTGCGGGACGGCTGGCCGGGTTGCGGTTGCCGCCCGAGTAGGCACGCTCAAGCAGGCGCTGGTAGTTGTTCTGCACGTCGTAGACGTCCGTACCCGTGTTGTAGCTCATGAAGCGGCTCTGCGCGTGCTCGCCCCAGAGGCAGAGGTTAATCTTGTGCGAGTAGTCGTCGGCGTCAAGGCGCGTCCATCCGCGGTCCATCGACACATACCACACGCCGGCGTAAAGGCGGTCGGCCGAACCCGTGGCTGCCTCGGCGGCTTGCACGGAGCTGGAGAGACCGTAGGAGAAGTCGCCGTTTGAGTAGTTGAGCATAAGGTCGGTGGTCTGTCCGTCAGACGAGCCATAGAGCGCGTTGGCGTTGGCTGCGGTGAGCGTGGACACGCTTGTGTACAGGCCGAGGTGGAAGTTGTCGAAGCCCTGCGCGGCAGCCTCCTTGTACAGTGCCTTGTGGAAGGCGATGATATCCTCGTCGCTGTAGCCCGTGGCCTCCCAGTTGAAGTTGATGCCGTCCGAGCCGAAGTACATCAGGCAGTTGATGATGGGCTTCACGTAGGCGAAGGTGCCGTCGGCGTTCTTCTCCGTGCAGAACTTCATCCAGCCCGTCGCGCCCTCGTTGGCGCTGCCCGTCGTGTCAAAGAACTTGATGCCCGACATGATGTCGGTTCCGTTTTTGTGCGCCGCGTCAACCCATGCGCCGGGAGCCTGGAAGAAACCGTGGTTCCACGAGCCGAAGAGGTTGGTGTACTGCCACATCGAGAAGACGTCGCTGCCGAAGTCGCCGTCGGGGTATCCCACCTCGCCGTCCTTTCCGATGTCCATCGGGATGTTCATCCACAGGTTGCGTGTCTCGTAGGTCTTGCCCACGAGGCGGTCGGTGCGGGGCAGTATGGCCGCGCGGCGTACGTGCGAGCGTACGAAAGCGATGTCGGAGGGCAGTATGCCGGCCGCCTCAAACTCAGCGTCGGTGGGGTACTTGCGCCCATTGTCAAGCGCGGTCTTGAAGAGCGGCACGAGCGTCTCGTCGTTGAACTTGGAGAAGTCGAACACATCGGTTGACGCCGTGGGCGAGAGCTCCTGCGCCAGCGCGGGCATGTAAGCCATCGGCGCGGCCAGAGACCCGCTGCATACGAGCGCGAGTGCTGCAAGCGTAGTTTTTTTCATTGCTTGGTAGTATAAAGGTTAGTAAAGATATTTTCTTTTTGTGGGGAGCGCGTCCGCGGGAGGGAATTTCCCCGCCCCGCGGACGGCTTGTGAGTGTGTCAGAAGTTGGAGCAATCCACATCCCACCAGAGGCGCGTGGCCTGCACGTCGGGACCGCCGAGCGCGGGCACGCCCGAAGTTTCAATGTCCTTCTTCGTGGGCGCGTCGTCGCCGGTGAACGGCATGCGACGGATGATGTCGCCGTACTTAAGGCTGCCGTCTCCGTCGCTGGGGTTAAGCACGGGGAAGAGCTTGGGGTAGCCCGTGCGGCGCAGGTCCACCCACGCCTCGTTGCTGTACGGGAAGAGGGCGAGGTACTTCTGCGTGATAATCTTCTCCAGCTTCGTCTCCTGGTCGTCGGCGTCGTTCCACTTCACGCCAATCTTCGTCACGCTCTCCATGTCCGGGGTCTTTCCCATCGGGTCGTGGTAGGTGTAGGGCGTGGCCGTCTCCTGCGCCATGTAAGCCTCCATTGCTTTGGAGTACCAGGTGCTGCCCATAATCGGCTCGCAGATGTCGCCGTTTTTGATGCCGCGCTCGTAGAAGAACTGCGCCGTGCCGCCCATGTCCCAGCCGCGCAGCGCGCCCTCGGCGCGGAGGAAGTCCACCTCCGACCATTTCATGAGGTAGAGCGGCGCGTAGGCTATGTCACCGTTGGTGAGCAGTGCCGAGTAGCCGGCCATCATGTTCTGCGCGTAGTCCTGCTCTGCGCCCGGGTGAACGCCCGAGCGGAGGCCCACCACCTTTGTTCCCTTGGCAAGGCTCTCGCCCGTGTCGTCGTTGCGCAGCTCGCCGTTGTTCTTCGCGAAGACATTGGCGAGGAACGGGTGGTTGAGACTGGCGAGAATGCTCTCGAGGGAAGCCGTGAGACGTATGTCACCCCAGCCGGATATCTGCATTATCGGGTTGTCGAAGCCGAGTCCCATGGGCGATATCACGCTCTGCTGCTCGATGCTCTCCACCACGCCGCCCCGCACGGCCTCCTCGGCCCATGTCTTGGCGAGCGCGGGGTCCACCTTAACCACGTGCATGGCCATGCGCAGTTTCAAGGAGTTGGCGAGGCGTATCCACGTGTCGAAGCCCGTGCGCCCGTACATCGTCGCGTCAAGGTTGACGGCCGTCTTGCTGTCGAGGATGCTCTGCACCACTTTCTTGTAGGCGGCGGAGCGGTGGCCCTCGTAGTAGTTGAGGCAGTTGACGATGGAGTCGATGTTGGCCACGATGTTGACGTAGATGGTGCGCACGTCGTTGTAGGTGTACGGGTAGTCCGTCTTGTTGGCCTTGAAGTCAATGTAAGGCATCGGGCCGTAGATGTCCGTCACCTCCTGCGCGCTGTAGTCAAGCAGCAGCAGGTTGATGGCCTTTATCTCGGGTATGCTGTCGATGGTGGGGTGGTTGAGCAGGGGCACGACGGCGTTTTTCAGGAGCGTGAAGCCGCCGCCCGGACCGCCGTAGAAGTCCTTGCTGAGGTCGTACGTCGAGCGCAGCGTGCCGCCGAGGTACTTGTAGTGCGGCGAGACGAAGTACTGCGCGTACATGTCCGGGCCGAAGGAGAACTGGTACTGGTAGGCGTGCGCGCCGGGGTAGCTTGCCTCCTTGCCGCCGCGCATGCTGTACTCGCCGCCTTTCGCCTGGCTGAGGTTGGTGTTGAGGGTGGCGTAGGCGTTTTTTACGCCTTCGTCGCTTATCTCCACCTTATAGTTGATGGAGTCCGCCTTGCCCACGTATATCACGTCTGACGTGGTTTGGGTGGACGGGTTCAGCTCGCTTCCGGGGTCGGGGTAGTCGAGGCAGGACTGCACGCCCGCCGCGCCTATGGCGAGAGCCGCGAGGAATGATATCTTTCTCATGGTTGGTATTGTCAAGGTGTCAGAAGTTTAGTTTCAGGGAGAAGCCGTAGGAGCGCGTGGAGGGCAGGTTGAACATCTCAAACGCGCTCAGGCCGTTGCCCGTGGAGAGTGCCACGTCCGGGTCGACGGGCGCGTCCTTATATATAAAGAAGAGGTTGCGCCCGATGAAGGATATGGTAAGGTTGTTGTTCTCCCCGAGTAGGTTGCGGAAGGTGTAACCCAGCGACAGCTCGCGCAGGCGGAAGTTGGTGGCGTTGTAGGTGTACTGCTTTGCGTACAGGTTGCTGCCCACGGCTGCCGTGCGCTCGTAGTAGTCCTGGATGCCGATGGTGCGTCCGCTGCCGTCGGGCAGGTACATCGCCTCCTTGCCCGCCGCCGTGTAGAGGCCGGCGGCTTCGGCGGCCTGGCGTGCGTTGCCCACGCGCTCGGAGAGTCCGAGGCGGTCGAGGTAGGCCTCGGTGAGCGAAATCACCTTGCCGCCAATCTTTCCGTTGATGAGGAAGAAGAGCGAGAGGTTTTTCCAGGAGATGGTGTTGCTCCAGCCTATCTGGTGGCGTGCGTACATGTTGCCGCCGAAGGTGGAGTACTGCTTCTCGGTCTTCATCATGGGTATGCCGTCGCTGTCGAGCTTAATCCAGCCCGCCTTCACGGCGTTGCCGTTCTCGTCGGTGCCGTCGGCCGTGTAGCGGTCGAAGTCGTTTACGTACATGTCGCCGTACGAGCCGCCTTCCTTGTAGATAACCTGCACTGCGCCGCCCGCCACGCTGACCGTGAGCGGTGTCTCGTTGCCGTTCTCGTCGCGTGCCGTGGCGAGAATCTTGTTCTTGTTGAACGAGTAGTTGAGCGAGGTCTTCCAGCGCCAGTCGCCGCCGAAGGAGAAGTTGTAGCTGACGGTTGTCTCCAGTCCGCGGTTGCGCACCTTGGCCGAGTTGATGGCCTCGGTGAGTCCGCCGGTGATGCCGCGCGTGATGTACGAGCGGTGCATGCCCGAGTTGTAGAAGGTGAAGTCCACCGCGAGGCGGTTGTCAAGGAACTGCGCCTCGAAGCCCGTCTCAAAGGAGCGCGTGATTTCGGGCCGCGGGTCCTTTATGAGGAAGCTGCTCACCGTGGACGCGCCCGTGGTGTAGTTGGACGAGGAGGTGCTGTAAAGCGTGTTGGGGATGGAGTTTCCCACCTCGGAGTAGGAGAGGCGGTACTTGAGGTAGTTGAACCATTCGGGGAATTTCGCCAGCTGCGAGATGATGGCGCTACCGCCGACGGAGAAGTATCCGTAGTTGTCGGGTGTGCCGCGGTGCTTGAACTGGCGGAAGGCGCGGTACCAGTCTCGGCGGTAGGAAGCGTCGACGTACACTGCGTCACGCCAGCCGAACTGCGCCGTCACGAGGGCAGCCTTGTCCCAGTTGAAGCTCTTGCTGTACGAGGTGGTGCCCATTCCGCCGTCGCCCACCTCAAAGTAGTTGATGAGCGAGGGCTGCTCGATGAGCGCGCCCTGCGAGTAGGAGAGGTGCGTGGCCGAGCCGAGGTAGGTGCCGTAGTTGGAGCTGTTGGTGGAGTGCCCCACCCATCCCGCCGTGGCGGATATGGAGTAGTCTTTTATCGTCTTGTTGTAGCTCAGCAGGTAGTCGGCGTAAATCTCGTTGGACTTGTTGCGGTTGAACCAGTACGTGCCGAAGTCGTACTTGTCGTTGGGCCCCTGCGTTGTGGCGTAGCGCGCGCCGGTGTCCTCGTACTTGTTGTGGTCGAAGCTGACGCGGGCCTGGAAGGCGAGTCCGTCCCATATGTCAATCTTGCCCGACACATAGCCGTACACGCGGCTCTCCTTCTCCTGGCTGTAGTTCTGCTTCATCAGCCAGTACGGGTTGTTGTGCCCGGCCGACTGGAACACCCAATCCTGCGAAAGTCCGGAAAGCTTGGCCGACTCGTCCTTCACGTACGTGAGGTTCTGCCCGTCGCGCTTGTAGTAGCCGTAGGGGTCGGTGGTCTGCCAGTAGTCCGTCGTGGTGTAGTTGTGCTTGTAGTAGCTGATGTCCACGTTGCGCGGCATGGTGTAGAGGTCGTAGATTGGGTTGCCCACCGTACCGCCGCCCACGCGGTTGCGCGTGTTGGTCTGCATGTAGTTTAGCGAGGCCTCGATGTGCACGCGCTTGAGGAGGTTGTAGCTCTGGCGGAATGAGAACGTGTTGCGGTTGTAGCTGTTGTTCTCCAGCATGCCGTTGCTGTGCGCGTTGGCGTAAGAGAAGTACGACTTTATTTTCTCCGTGCCGCCCGAGAGCGCGATGGAGTTGTTGGTGGTTACGCCCGTGCGGTAGAAGTCGGAGATGTCGTCCGATGCCGTGTTGCGCAGGTGAATCTGCCGCGTGGTGGAGGCGTCGTATGTGCCGTCGTCGTAGAAGCCGCGTCCGCGCGCCACGTCCACCACGAGGTTGTCCGAGCTGCGGTCGGCCAGCTTGCCTCCCCAGCTGTCGGGGCTGAACTGCGTGCCGTTTACCGAGGCTCCGTAGGTGTTCTGCAGCTTCGGCGTGGTGAGCGGCGTGTCAAAGGTGACGTTTGAGGTGAAGGTCACGTCGACGCGTCCCTCTTTTCCCTTCTTTGTCGTAATCATGATGACGCCGTTTGCCGCGCGCGAGCCGTAGAGCGCGGCGGCGTTGGCGCCCTTGAGCACGTTCATCGACTCGATGTCGTCAGGGTTTATCATGGAGAGCGCGTCTCCGCCCTCGGTCACGCTGGTGTAGTCGATGTTGCCGTCGGCCTGGCTGCGTATGCTGTTGGTCATGGGCACACCGTCCACCACGATGAGCGGCTGGTTGTCGCCGAGTATCGACTGCGCGCCGCGCAGCTGTATCTTCGACGCGCCGCCGGCGCCGCCGGCGCCCTGCGTGATGGTGATGCCCGACACCTTGCCCTCAAGGCCGTTCACCACGTTCACGTCCTGCACCTTGTTGAGTTCGTCGCTCTTAATCTGCTGTGTGGCGTACGTGAGCGACTTCTCCTTGCGCAGGATGCCCATTGCGGTCACCACCACCTCGTTGAGGTTGTTGCCCGCGTCCTCAAGCACCACGTTGAGCGGGCCGCCTTTCCACTTGATGTCCTGCCGGGCGTAGCCTATGAGCGATACGCGCACCGTGGCGCCCTCGGGCACGTTTTTCAGGGTGAACGCTCCGTTGAGGTCGGTGGTGGTGATGTTTTTCGTCCCTACCACAAGCACGGTGGCTCCTATGGCGGGCTCGCCGCTGTTGTCCTTCACCGTTCCTTTCAGTGTGCCGTCCTTCTGCTGCACCACGCTCACGGCGGCGTGCGCAGTGGCGGGGACAAGGGAGAGGGGGACACCAGCTATCGCAGCCGCCAACAGGGACAGACCGACAGTTTTCCGTGGTGTGTGCATTTTTCTATACAATGATTTAAGGCAGCCGCGTCTCTTCGTTTCATACAGCGCGGCAGGGGGACACGGCAGAGACTCCTCGCACGCTTTCTTTTTGTTTAGTACAAGGCAAATATAAGGCATTATCCTAATAACCACCAAATTCGCCTTTGTTTTATTGATGTTGGTGCGCCGCCGCGCGGCTTTCGCCTGGCAAGGGAAAAGCAAGTCCGTGTGACAAAAGCGCCATATTACCGCCCGCCGTCCGCGCACGGGGAAGGAAATACGCCCGCCGTGTGCGCATTTTGTCAGATGTGCCTCCGGCGAAAATATTTTGCGCGTGCATATATAATAAGGCGTGGGGTGAAGGCGTGGCGGAGTGCTGCGGCGGGCGTGGGGGCGGGCTCCGCACGCGTGCCGGTACACGGAAAATCGTGTTTGTCACTTTTTGGGCGGAAAAACGAGCAAAATGACAAAATGAGGGTCGGGGCGGATTTAACATTCCGGCACCCCGCCGGAGGCGGAAACGGGCTTCGTCGCGACACGCCGCCGACCTGTAGCGCCGATGCCGTGGCACCTTGAAGGCCAA
>CAVGTC010000102.1:0-11011 GCA_963632255.1 Lachnospiraceae bacterium
GCCAAGCCGCACCCCAGTGACCCGATACCACGGTATCCCGTGGGCCAAGTGCAGGTATTTTGACTCGTAAGTGGCTGAAAATCAATACAGGCAAAAATATAGGGACATTCCTCGCGGGATGTCCCTATCTTGTAGCACAAAGATAATACATTTTCGGGCGATTTGCAAATGGCCCAAATCTGCCCCGATTTTTCAAAATGTCAGTTTTTGGCGGCTTTTGCTTACACTTTGATTTCCTGCATTGTGCCCCGCCCCCGTCCGGCGGCGGGTAAAGACACAAGGAAAGGGACAACCACTCCCGTCATACGGGGCGGTTGTCCCTTTTTCAAAGGCATAAGCGGGGCGCGTCCGGCGGCGCGGGGACGCCTCACGCCGCTACGCTATTGGTCCCCCATCCCCTCCCAGAGTTTGGAGTTGGGGAGGCGCATCGCGTCGCTCTTGTCAGATTCGTCCACATCGGTGCCCGTGTCCACCGCATGGCTGGTGGCGAGCATCCCCTCCGCACGCAGCCGCACAAGGTGCGCCGCAGGGGCTTTGTATGCTGTTTTCAGTATCTTCATATATATGCGTGTATGTCTGTAAGTACCACGTGAGGGCGGACGCGTTTACTGTGCGATGGCCTTCCGCCCGTTCACAATGTAGAGACTGCCCTTTACAGGGGCGGTGACGCGGCGGCCGCAGAGGTCGTACACTGCGGCGGGAGCTTCTGCGGAAGCAGACCGAACGCCACCGATGCCCGTGGTGCAGCCGTCATCGTGCGACACCGAGAAGCTGAGCGGCGCGGACGAGCCGCCGTCGGCGGTGACATAGGCGCGGAAAGCGTACACTTTGCCCTTGTCGCCCGTGATGCCGAAGACGCTGCCGTCAGAGCTGAGCTTGTACTTGCCCGCGCCGATGGATGCGTTGACAAACGAGCCGTTCATCGTCACGCCCTCCGCGCTGGCCACGACGGGACTGGCGGCCACTTCCACATTGGTTTTCGCAAGACTCCACTCCGTCACGTCGTCGGGGCAGTAGACGAGGCAGGGTTGGCCGGCAGGGTTGTCACCCGTGACGGCCGTGAAACCGATGGAGGAAGCCTCCGAGCCGTCGCCGTAGCTAACGGAGGAGAGCTGCTCGATGCTCGCGCCCGTGCCGAAGTCGTCAGCCGAGACTGCGAAAGGCAGGCACACGCTGTTCCACCCGGCGGTGTTGGCACGCGCGTAGGTGAGGTTTTCGGCCGTAAAGGCGGACGGAGAGTAGAAGTCCGCCTTGTCCGTAATCACCACATTCTTCGCCACGAGGGCTGAGGCGTCGGTGGCGTCCACCACGTTCACCGCCTCGGTCAGCGTGGAGGGCAGCTCGGCGGAGGAAGAGGCGAGGGCACGCCCCTTCACGCCCGCCTTTGCGGACGAGGACTGTATGAAAGCCAGCGCGTTGCCGCTGAGCTCGGGCAGCGTGGCGGCGGTGCCGTCGGTGTACACCGTGCTGCTCTTGTCGTCGGAAAGCGCGTCGGCGCGGTACACTTTCAGCTCCCACGTGTCGGCTCCGGCGGCGGGCAGGGTGATGTCTGTGCCGTCGGGCTGTGCCGCCTTCACCACCATCGTCTTTCCGCTGAGCGCCGTCACGACGGACTCGGGCAAAGTGAAGGTGTTCTGGTTGGAGAAGTAAAGCAGGTTGCCGTCGCTGTCGTACACCTTGTATCCCACCGCACCTTCGCCCGACATGGTGATGGTGTTGTCGGTCTGGCTGTAAGTGTAGCCGCTGGCGTACTTGCCCTCGGCGTAGTCGGAGTACGAGCCCACGTCGCCGCACTTGCCCACGGCGTCCTCGCTGTCGTAGTCGGTGCGCAGCACCTGCGTGCCGTCCTCGTTGTAAAGGTAGTTGCCGTCGTGGTCGATGGCCGGCTCGTGCTTGATGTGGTTCTCAATGAAGAGGATGTTGCCTTTCGGTTTGGCGTAGGAGTGCATCTTCTCGAGCGCGGCGTCAATCATGTCCTGCGTGTTGTTGGTGTAGTAGGTGGCGTAGTCGCCAATCTCACGCGTGTCAAACGGCACGAAGAAACCGTAGGCGCGGAAAAACTCGCTGAGGTCGTCGCCCGTCACCTCGCAGCACTTGAGGGCGAACTTGAGGAAGTCGCCCGAGGCCGGCGTGGGGTTGCTTTGCGAGCCGGTGCTGTGGTTGAGCGGATCCTCGCGCAGGGCGCGGAAGAGGGCGCGGCAGAAGTCGGGCTTGTAGCCCGCCACCTCATAGTAGAGATAGAGCTTGAGGTAGAGCGTGTTGCGGTCCCAGAGGTTGTAGTCGTGCCATGACGTGCCGGCGGCGTAGAGGTCGGCTATGTCCTTGAACTTGCGCCCGTTCAGGCGCGTGGAGGTCTTGCCGTTGAGGTGCACGATGATTTGCGAGAAGAGGTTGTTGGAAATCTCCGTGCAGCCAATCATGTTAATCATGCTCTGGTGGTTGTGCCCGTTTTCGTGCGCGGGTCCCCAGAGCGAGCCGCCGCCGGCCGACATCTTGTCGTAGTCGAGCACCTCGGAGAGTGTGTTCTCGTTGTAGTAGGTGCCGTACGTGGTGGCAAACATATAGTTGTACGTGCACGAGTAGAAGCCGTTGACGTTGTTCCAGCGGTCGTAGTAGTCGTTGATGGCCATTTTCTCGTGGAACACGTCCATCATCCAGTCCCAGAAGTCCACAATCTCGCGCATCTTCTCGGGGATGTACTGCTTTGTGAGCGTTCCGTTGAGCTGGTAGATGAGTCTGCGTCCCTTCATCATTACCATGCTCTTGGCGAAGAGTCCGTCGCTCACCATCTCTTTCCACGCCGAGTCGGTGTCGATGCCCGAGCGTGTGGCGTCGAAGTAGCCGTCCACCGTTCCGCCCTCGATGTGCACGGGCAGCGCGGGGTAGTCGGCAAGTTTCTTTGAGGTGTCGGAGAGGTCGGTCGTGACGGTGTAGACAAAGTACAGCGCGCCGGCGGTGTTGGCGCTCACCACGTTGAGTCCCTTCGTGAGGGTGGCGATGTCCGAGCCCTGCGTGTCGGTTTTCTGCACGCTGCGCAGCTTGAGCGTCGCGCCCTCGGGTATGTCGTCGCCCACGTAGATGTAGGTGGGCTCGTAGGGGTTGAGCCATACGCCGGTGGGGTTGCTGAGACTGGTGTACTCGTTGCCAATCTTCAGGAGGTTGTTCCATGTGCCGGCCGCCGAGTAGGGGTTGATGTCGCGCACGCGGAAAATCTTCTCCCACTTGGCCCACGACGCGTTCTTCGCTTTGACGGCTGCGGCCTGGAGGACCTCCGAGTCGACGCCGGCTGTGGCGAGCGCGCTCTTGAGCTCGTCGTCGGTCATACTCTTGTAAGTGTCGGCGAGCTCGGTGCAGTAGGCGTCGGTGAAGAAAGCGGGGTACGCGGTGCGGTAGGTGTCAATTTTGGCTTTCTCCGCCGTGAGCGACTCGTAGGTGGCTTTCTGCGTGGCAATCTCCGCGTCGGTCATGTCGGAGGCGGCGAAATACCACTCGGAGCCCGTCACCGCCGTGGCCCATATCACGACGCTGCCCGTGTTGGGCTGGCAGTGCATGGCCTTCGCCGTGTTGGTGGGCATGGCGAGAGTGAAGCGCGACTCGAAGCGTGCGCCGGTAAGCGACACCTTTATGCCGGCGTAGTCGCCGCTGGTGGCCTCCGTGCTCTGCGAGAGGCAGCGCGTGTCGTTGGACGCGCTGACTATGGCGACGTACTGCCCGGTGAGGGCGTTGCGGAGCTGGTAGCAGCCGTCCTTTCCGCTGACGGGGGAGAAGCTCCACAGCTGCAGGGCGTCCTTTGAGCGCGCGTCGTCGTGCGTGAGCTTGTTGTCGGCGGCGTCGGTGAGGGCGTGGCTGGGGTACATCGCGCTGTACACCTTCACGTACACGCCCTCGGCGGGTGCGGCGCTGAGGTGGCCGGCGAGCGCGTCAAAGGCGGTGCGCACGGCCTCGTCGGTGATGTCCACGCTCTCGAAAGTCCAGTTGGATCCCGGTGCGGCCGAGGGCTCCCACTGTACCACGGCGTACCCGTCGCCCTGCGAGTGGATGGCGCCGCCGCCGCTGTAGCTGCCGTCGCCGGAGAAGTCGCTGTTGGAGGAAATGTTGACGTACGTATCGCTGTCACCGTTGTTGGGGTAATAGCGCACGTAGAAGGTCTTGGCGGAGGAGTTGGAGTTGTTGAAGTCGAGGTACTTGCCCGTGGCGAGGTTGCGGAAGGTGTAGCCGCCGCCGGAGGCGGACTCCACAATCCAGGTCTGCTTCGCCGCGTCGTCTCCCGAGAGGGCGGTCTGCATCTTCTCGGAGCCGTTGTTGTCGGTGATGTAGTAAGCGTCGTTGGTGTAGTAGCTCGAGTTTGTCGTGGCGTTTCGCGCCGTCCTGATGCGCACCTTGCCCGCCTTGAGGGTGGCGGCGAGGGCGGCCTGCTTTGCGTAGGCCGTTTTCGCCGTGGCGAGGGCGGTCTGCTGCTCGGAGGAGAGCGTAATGGCGGTGAAGTTCCACAGCGAGTTGAGGTCGTTGCTGCCGTCGTAGAATGTCCACGAGTACACGTCGCCCTTGCTTGTGCCGCCGCCCGCAGTGGACGCGCCGGAGTTTTGGTCGGTCGCGTTGAAGCCCAGGGTGGTGTTGTCCCTTATGTCATAGACGTAAGGGTTCTTGGCGTTTTCGGCGATGGTGAAGCCGTACGCGTCCGTCCCCGTCTTGAACTGCGTGTTTTTCGTGCCGGAGAGGCTCTGCGCATAGTTTCCGGTGAGGGCGTTCTTTATGGCCGTCGTGCCGTTGCCCTGGTCGGTAAGATACCAGTACTGTGAGAAGTCGGAGTCGTTGGACGAGTCGGTGTAGTCAACGGTCACCACGCCGCCCGCCGCGCTCTCCGCCACGGCCCAGGAGGTGTTTTTCTGGTTGGTGATGCGGTAAAGCTGCGTCTCGCTTGCCGTGGGTACGGTGAAGCCTTTTTCCGAGAGGTAGTCCTCCTTGATCTTCCAGAAGCCCCACTCCGAGTTGGTGAGTCCGCTGCTATTGCCGTTGTTGGCCTCCCAGCCGCCAATCTTCGACGTGCTGTACATGTTGTAGCTGATAGTGTTGTCGGCGGAGGCCTTTATGTTGAACCACGTGTCCGTGCTGCCCGTCTTGTCATTCACGCCGATGTACACCTCCGCGCTGGTTTCCGAGAGGGTGACGGTGGTGTTTTTCGAGCTGACCGGGGTGAAATAGCGGCCGGTGCTTTTGTTCTGCACGGTGTAGAAGCCCTCCTTGCCGTCCACGGCGGTGACGGTCCAGAGCGTGGCGTCGGTGCTCGCGCTGAAAGCCTGCGCCTTCAGCGTGCCCGAGTCGTCGTAAAGGAAAGGCGCGGAGGATGCACCGTTCTGGTCGCCGCCGCATTTGATGTAATAGGTTGTCCCGCTTGTGATTTCGGTCACATTCTGTGCCGCAAGCCGCCACGGCACCAACGCCGCGCACAAAGCCAGCAGGCACACAAGCCATTGCAAATGGTGTAGTGTGTTTTTCATATGCTTAGTGTTTTTACCTTGTAGTTTCCTCTTTCCCCGGGTCGCTCCGACTTGCACCTCGCGGCTTCGGGGCTCTTTTCATCGTTTCCCGCAGTCCTTTCCATTGCCGCGCGACACTCTGTGTCCCTTTTCATGATGCCTTCCCATTGCTTCGCGATACATTGCGTCCTTTTTCGCGAAGCCTCGCCGTTGACCGCTACGGACTCTGCGTGCCGCACGCCAGCCGGCGCGGGGGAAATACCGCAAAGATAAATTGTTAACAATTACCCCCCCCAAGTTTTTTTACTTTTTCTTCACACGCAAGGACTTGGCGGTGGGGCAGGGTGCGTGCCGGGAATAGAAAACAGCGGGCGTGCCACCCCCGTGCGAAAGGGGAAGCACGCCCGCCGTTACGCGGGTTTCGCCGCTTTGTGCGGGAGAAGCCTTACTTCACCACGAGCTTGCGCGTCATAGTGCTTGCCGTGGTGGCGATGTGCAGCACGTACACGCCCGGAGCCATGCCAGCGAGGTTGATAACCTCCTCCTGGGCCGCGTGCGGCTCGCTGATGTGGCGCGAGAGGGCAAGCTGGCCGCCGGCGGTGTGCAGCGTGATGTCGGCGTAGCTCTCGTTGTTGTTGAAAAGCACGCGCCACTCGTCAAGTCCCTTGCTCAAAGTGACGGGGGTGGCGGTGTTGAGTTTCTCAACGCCCGTGGAGCCCTTCATGTCCAAAGCCTTCCGTATGCCCTCGTAAGCGTCAATCTTTCCGTAGCCGGACACCGCGTCCCAGCTCTCGGTGAGTCCCGTGTAGCTGTCGCGGCGCGATGTCTCCTGCAAAATGCAGATAATGTCCTCGTACGTGAGCTTGGGGTTGGCCTCAAGCCAAAGTGCCACCACGCCGGTCACCATGGGCGAGGCCATGGAGGTTCCGCTCATTATGCCGTAGTAGTACTTGTTGCCATCCTCGTCGGTGACGATGCTGGTGATGGTGAGGTCGCTTGTGGAGAAACCCGTACCCGTCTTGGCGAAAGCGCTCTGTATGCAGCCGCCGGGGGCGGAAACGGTGGGCTTCGCCGCGTCGCCCAGCTGGGGACCGTGGCTGGAAAACTTGCTCATCTGCCCTTTCGTGCCGATGCTGTTCTGGTAGCTGTAAGTCTTTCCGTCATAAGCAGAAGTGAAGTTGGGGCTGCTGTTGTAGGAGGCCACGGCGATGCTCTTCGCGGGGGACGCGCCGCCCTCGCCGCAAAGGTAGCTGTCATCGCCCGCCACGGCGTCAATGCCCGTCATGGTGGCGAACTCCTGCGCGTAGTTGATGTTGTTAATCCACGCGTGGGCGGTCTGTCCCGCGTCGGCCGTCACCTCCACCATAAGCGTGTAGTTGCTGGCAAGCCCCATGATGCTGGTAAGGGTGTTGGTGGCTCCGAAGAGGGAGACGTACTGTTTGTTGTTGTAAGGCGAAACGCTGTTGACATAGGTGAAGCCGGCGCGGCTCAGCTGCGTGGCGTTGGGGTACTCCTTCGTCACCACTGTGCCCACGCGGCGCACCAGTACGGGTTTCATGGTGAAATGCGTCGCGCCGTCGGTGGCCTGCCCCCATACCTGTATGGCAACCACGCCGGTGGTGTTGTCCGAACCGGGCTTCGGGTAGAAATACTTTGTCTGGCCGTCCTCGGTGAAGTCCGCCTTGGCGTGGATGAGCTCTCCGCCCTCGTTGCCCATAGCGCCCACGAAGATGCCGCCCGCGCCGCTGAGCGCGGAGAGTCCCTGGTCGTAGGCCGTGGAGGCGTCATGCGGGCCGGAGTGACCGCCGAAGCTCATGTTGATAACCCACGGCTTGCCCTCGTTCTCGGCAAACTGCTTGATGGCCTTGGCCTGCTCGAGCACGAGCGAGGACGAGAAGTCGGACGGTGCCATGATGATGTCAGACTCATAGGCTATGCCGTAAAGCTCGTTCCCGCTGATTTTGCCGCCGGCGGCGATGTTGGTGACGTGCGTGGCGTGCCCGTTGCCCGAGCCGCTGCTGCCGCCCGAGGTGGGGATGGTGGTAGAGAGCTTGTTGTTGCGCCAAAGGGCTTTCACACGCCCCTTGAAGGCGATGTGGTTGTACTCGAAGAGTTGGTCAATCACGCCCACCACGACACCTTTCCCGGTGAACGGCGTCTCAAGCGGTGTCTTCCCCTGGTGTACGCTGGTGGCCTTTATCTCGCCGCGCGAGAGCCGGAGCATGGGGTGGAACTGCTCGGGGGCGTTGACATAAAGCACGTCCTCGCGGGCGGAAAGCGTGGGGATGAAGCTGACGGGCACACTGGCGGTGACGAGGTCGGCGGTGATGGCCGTGGCGTCATAGCCGCAGCCCTTTATATAGGAAGTGACTGCCTCCGCGTCACTCACGCTGACGGTGACGTGCAGCGTGCTGTCGGCGGCGGCGGCTTCCCCGTTGGCGGCGGCGCGGCGCACCGCAAGGCCGTCCATAAGCTGTGCTATCTCTCCGTCCCACTTCGTCCCCGTGTCGTGCAGCTGTATCTGCGCGAGGGAGGGAAGGGCGAGCAGGGCGCATGCCCCGGCAAGAAGTCTTCTCTTATGCATTTTCTTCTTCGTTGTGGTATTCAAGCTGTTGCGGCACTTCCCCGCCCGCGTATGCGGCGGCGTGCGGAATATGCCAAGTCTCCGCAAAATTACGATAAAAGTGCGCACACGGGCACCGCCGCCGGTTTTTTCGCTACGAAAAGCCCGCAATTTTAGACAAAACGCCGCGTGCCGCCACCCGCGCCGCCACCCGCGCCACAGGCAAACGGACGACCGCGCCGGGGGCGGCGCGACATGCGGCGCATGTGTACGCACACATTATATATATACGCGCGTGCGCGAAAGAACAGAGCCAA
This sequence comes from Lachnospiraceae bacterium, assembly GCA_963632255.1. Classification (GTDB taxonomy): domain Bacteria; phylum Bacteroidota; class Bacteroidia; order Bacteroidales; family Bacteroidaceae; genus Alloprevotella. The sequence goes on from CAVGTC010000102.1 coordinate 8,358, forward strand.
CCCAGTCGCCCGCAGCCTATGACGCTTTGGCAGTATGGCGGGGCAAAGAGGGACGGCGGGGCGCGTTTCCGGTCGTAAAGCAGAATGTTTTGACGGCTTGGCGGCGGTTTGGCACGCCGATTGCATTAAGGTGGATGTGCCGCAGGCGCGGCGCGGAACAAACAGAAACAACAAACAAAAAGAAAAAGAATACAATTATGGGAAAGATTATCGGTATTGACCTTGGAACGACCAATTCCTGCGTCTCCGTCTTTGAGGGCAACGAGCCCGTGGTGATAGCCAACAGCGAGGGCAAGCGCACCACGCCGTCCGTGGTGGCCTTTGTGGAGGGTGGCGAGCGCAAGGTGGGCGACCCCGCCAAGCGCCAGGCCATCACCAACCCCCAGCGCACCATCTACTCCATCAAGCGCTTCATGGGCGAAAACTACGACCAGGTGCAGAAGGAGATAGCCCGCATGCCCTACAAGGTGGTGCGCGGCGACAACAACACCGCCCGCGTGGAGGTGGACGGCCGCCAGTACACGCCGCAGGAGATATCGGCCATGGTGCTTCAGAAGATGAAAAAGACGGCCGAGGACTACCTTGGCCAGGAGGTGAGCGAGGCCGTCATCACCGTGCCCGCCTATTTCTCCGACTCGCAGCGCCAGGCCACCAAGGAGGCCGGGCAGATAGCCGGTCTGGATGTGAAGCGCATCGTCAACGAGCCCACCGCAGCCGCGCTTGCCTACGGCATAGACAAGGCCAACAAGGATATGAAGATTGCGGTCTTCGACCTCGGCGGCGGCACGTTTGATATCTCTATCCTCGAGTTTGGCGGCGGAGTCTTCGAGGTGCTCTCCACCAACGGCGACACGCACCTCGGCGGCGACGATTTCGACCACGTCATCATTGACTGGCTCGTGCAGGAGTTCAAAAACGACGAGGGTGCCGACCTCACCGCCGACCCCATGGCCATGCAGCGCCTGAAAGAGGCCGCCGAGAAAGCCAAGATAGAGCTTTCAAGCTCCACCACCACGGAGATTAACCTCCCGTACATCATGCCCGTGGGCGGCGTGCCCAAGCATCTTGTGAAGACGCTGACGCGCGCCAAGTTCGAGGCGTTGGCGCACAGCCTCATCGAGGCTTGCAAGGCTCCGTGCGAGGCCGCGCTGAATGGCGCGGGTCTCAGCACCGCCGACATTGACGAGGTGATTCTCGTGGGCGGCTCCACCCGCATCCCCGCCGTGCAGGATCTCGTGGAGAAGTTCTTCGGCAAAGCCCCCTCAAAGGGTGTCAACCCCGACGAGGTTGTGGCTGTGGGAGCTGCCATCCAGGGCGCCATCCTCAACAAGGAGAGCGGCGTGGGCGACATCGTGCTGCTTGACGTGACCCCGCTGTCGCTGGGTATCGAGACCCTCGGAGGCGTGATGACGAAGCTCATCGACGCCAACTCCACCATCCCCTGCAAGAAGAGCCAGGTGTTCTCCACGGCCGAGGACAACCAGCCCGAGGTGACCATCCACGTGCTGCAGGGCGAGCGCCAGTTTGCCCGCGACAACAAGAGCATAGGCCGCTTCAACCTCGCCGGCATAGCCCCCGCGCGCCGCGGCGTGCCCCAGATAGAGGTGACGTTTGACATTGACGCCAACGGCATCCTCAAGGTTTCAGCCAAGGACAAGGCCACGGGCAAGGAGCAGGCCATCCGTATCGAAGCTTCGAGCGGTCTGTCCGAGGACGAAATAAACCGCATGAAGGCCGAGGCCGAGGCCAACGCCGAGGCGGACAAGAAAGAGCGCGAGCGCGTGGACAAAATCAACGAGGCCGACTCGATGATATTCCAGACAGAGAACCAGCTCAAGGAGCTTGGCGACAAGCTGCCCGCCGACAAGAAGGGCGCGATAGAGACGGCTCTCGGCAAGCTCAAGGACGCGCACAAGGCGCAGGACCTCGCTGCCATCGACACTGCCAAGACCGATCTCAACAACGCATGGCAGGCCGCCAGCGCGGAGATGTACCAGCAGACGGGCGGCCAGCCCGGCGCGGGTGCGGGCTTCCAGGGCGGCCAGCAGGGCGGCACGCAGCAGGGTGCTTCCTCAAACGGCAAGGACGACATCCAGGATGCCGACTTTGAAGAGGTGAAGTGACAATAGCAAACAACAACCCGAAACGGGGCGCGGTTCATTGAGCCGCGTCCCGTTTCTTTTCCACATCTTCTTTTCCCTCTTGTGGCGGATGCAGTAGTTCACGCACCCACCGCCCTCGACGGAGACAGGACTTCCTGTGTATGGCTTACGCTCAAAATCATGCATTCAAACCATTTTTCAGTAAAAATGGGGCAAGCACTCCGCCGAAAAAAGCACACATCCTCTCGGGGATGGTATCAAGGGGAATGACGGGATGCTATCAGTGAAACCGCATCGCTTTCACGCCCGGTCGCGGCGGACGCGAAAAAAACGTGGTGTAAGCAAAACAGCGCGAAAACCGACAAAATGTCAAAACGCGCCGCCGCGAAAAAAGCGAAACTTTTAGGAAAGTTTAACGGTGCCGGCGGCCTGTAGCGGCCCGGTGCACCCTTTTTGAAGCCAAGCCTGCACTTCGGTGACAAGATGCCGCGGTACTCTGAAGGCCAAGCCGCACCCCAGTGACCGAGTACCACGGTATCACGTGGGCCAAGT
>CAVGTC010000103.1:0-10973 GCA_963632255.1 Lachnospiraceae bacterium
CGGGCGTTTTAACATTTCTTGCTTTCGGCGGAAAAATGTATTATCTTTGTACTACAAGATAGGGACATGCCGCGAGGAATGTCCCTTTATTTTTGCCTGTATTGATTTTCAGCCACTTACGAGTCAAAATGCCTGCACTTGGCCCACGGGATTCCGCGGTATCTCGTCACTGAAGTGCGGCTTGGCCTTCAAGATGCCTCGGCATCGGAGCTACAGGTCGGCGGCTTGCAAAAATTTGCCCGCCGACACGCTTTGGCGGGGTGCGGAAGTGTTAAAATCGCGCCGGGGCGCATTTTGTCATTTTGCTCGTTTTTCGCCCAAAACGGTGACATCCCGGAAATGCCGCACCGGCGTTGAAACGCCCGCCCCTACAACCGGGAAAACTTAGGCAAGGAGGGACGCGCTTAAAGTGTCGTCCTACGGCCGTCGGACACTGTCCGGCAGCGAAAATGTCACCTGCAATTACAAAATTTGGGCGGGAAAAATGATATTTTCAGCGGGGGGGTAAAATCGGAATGCCATCACTACTTTTGCACCCGCTTCCGAAGACAAGGCAGGAGACACTTTCTCTCCGCGCAAGCGCACGCACAAGAGTCATCACCTAAGATTTATGAAAGTGGCGCAACCTTTTGAAGTAACCCACGGACGGAGGGAAGTCCGCCCCAAACAATAAAGAAAAGCTCACTTTCACCCTTTTGGAAAGTGCGACGCTATGAAAGAAAGAGAAACCAAATGCCCGCTCTGCGGACACCGCTACCCGCTGTCCGCCGACACATGCCCCAAATGCGGGGAGAGCAACACGGCAAAACCCGTCACCGCACACCGTCACCACCACCATCACCACACACACGGCAAGCAATACCCTTACCCCACCGTCAAACGGCCGCACAGCCGGGGCTTCATAGCCGCCGTCGTCACCGTGTCCGCCGCACTTATTGCCCTCAGCATTTACCTCTTGCTTGAATACTGACCGTCACACACGCGCCGCACCCGCCGGGAAAAGTAACTTTGCGCCGTACACCCGCAGCAAAGCTGTACCGCAATGATATTCTATTTCACCGGCACGGGCAACAGCCGCCACGTGGCACGCCGCATCGCGGCAAGGACAAACGACAGATGCACGGACATGGCCGCCTTCCTCAAAGAGGGCGGCGGAGAGGCTGCGCTCACGCCCGGCGAGAGGCTGGGATTTGTTTTCCCCGTCTACTTCTGGGGGCTGCCCACGGTGGTGGCGGACTTCACGCGCGTGCTTTCCGTGGCGTGGCCGCAAGGCGCCGGCACACCTTATATATACTGCGTGGCCACCTACGGCACAAGCCTCGGAGGGGTGTACGCCCAACTGCGGGCGGAGCTGCGGCGGCGCGGACTGCGGCTGGACGCGGCGTACGCCGTGCGCATGCCCGACTGCTGGACACCGATGTTCGACGTGAGTGACACGGAGAAGATGCTGCGCAAGTGCCGCCGCGCCGAGCCGCGCATCGACGCGGTGGCGGAGAAAGTGCTGGCCCGCCAGCGCGGCATGCAGTTAGGCTGGACGCGCCTTCCGCTCGCGCTCTCCTCGCTCTACCACGCCACATACCCCTCCGCACGCCGCACCAGCCACTTCCGCGTGCTGGCAGAGCGCTGCACGGGCTGCGGACGCTGCGCGCGGCAGTGCCCCACAGGGGCGATAGAGATGCGCGACACCCTGCCCTGCTGGGTGAAGCCGGAGTGCGCCGCCTGCCTTCGCTGCCTGCACCACTGCCCCGGCTTCGCCATACAGTACGGCAGCCGCACCGTGCGGCACGGGCAGTACGTCCACCCCTCTGAGAAAGACGGACAGCTGCCGTGACATTCCGCGCGGATGCCGCAGGCTCGGCGCTTCTCCCCCGCCCCCGCGCGGCGGCACGCAAAGGAGGGGACGGCGGCGAAGTTGTCCTTTTTCACCCATTTATCCGCACTTGTTGCCCCTTGGTTGCATTAAGAAAGGCGGCGGCGCGGCACATTAGAAAACTTTTTGCAATTTTGCAGTTTTGGGAGAGCAGGGGACGGAGAGCGTTTTCCGCTTCCCCCGAAAGCACACGGGCTTCCTGCGGCGAAGGAGGCGGGGACGGCACCGGCCGGCTTCCCCGTTAGCGCGAAGGGAAATCCCGCTCACCTTAAACAAATCTATTAACTCACATAATGGAACCTGCAAAAGGAAAACTTGGTGTGATGGTCGTAGGCCTTGGCGCCGTGACCACCACGTTTATCACGGGTGTGCTTATGACCCGCAAAGGACTGGCGAAGCCTGTCGGCTCAATGACGCAGTACGACAAGATACGCGTGGGACGCGGCAAGGACAAGAAATACCTGCACTACGGAGAGATAGTGCCCCTTGCATCGCTTGACAGCCTCGTCTTCGGCGCATGGGACGTGTATCCCGCCAACGCGTACGAGAGCGCCATCAACGCCGAGGTGCTGAAAGAGAAGGACATCGAGCCGGTAAGCGACGAGCTGAAAGCCATCGTCCCGATGAAGGCGGCTTTCGACCACAACTACGCCAAGCGCCTTGACGGCGACAACGTGAAGGACTGCAAGACGCGCTGGGACATGGTGGAGGCGCTGCGCGGGGACATCCGCAAGTTCAAGGCCGACAACCAGTGCGACCGCATCGTCGTGATATGGGCGGCAAGCACGGAGATATACGTGCCGTTTGACGAAAACACGCACGGCACGCTCGCCGCGCTGGAGGCCGCGATGAAAGCCGACGACCGCGAGCACATCGCCCCCTCGATGTGCTACGCTTACGCCGCGCTGGCCGAGGGAGCGCCGTTCATCATGGGCGCGCCCAACACCACGGTGGACATTCCCGCCATGTGGGAGATGGCCGAAAAGACCAAGATGCCCATCGCAGGAAAGGACTTCAAGACGGGACAGACCCTCGTGAAGAGCGGCTTCGCCCCCATCATCGGCACACGCTGCCTGGGTCTGAGCGGGTGGTTCTCCACCAACATCCTCGGCAACCGCGACGGTCTGGTGCTGGACGAGCCCGCCAACTTCCACACCAAGGAGGTTTCAAAGCTCTCCACCCTGGAAAGCATCCTCGTGCCCGAAAACCAGCCCGACCTCTACACGGACTACTACCACAAGGTGCGCATCAACTACTACCCGCCCCGCAACGACAACAAGGAGGGCTGGGACAACATTGACATCTTCGGCTGGATGGGCTACCCCATGCAGATTAAGATTAACTTCCTCTGCCGCGACTCCATCCTTGCCGCGCCGCTGCTGCTCGACCTTGTGCTGTTGTCCGACCTCGCCGCACGCAACGGACGCTACGGCACGCAGCGCTTCCTCAGCTTCTTCCTCAAGAGCCCGATGCACGACTACACCAAGGGCGAGGTGCCCGTAAACCACCTCTTCCAGCAGTACGTCATGCTGAAGAACGCCATACGCGAGATGGGCGGCTACGAGGCAGACGAAGAGCTCGACTAAGACAAAGATACCGCTCCCCCAACCCCGCTGCCGCGCCCTGCGGACGCACACGCGGCAGTGGGCGGGGAGACCATGAAAGACTTCACTCCACATTTCCCCTTGTGGCTTGTGCCGCAAGGGGAAGTGCCGTGAAGTTTTTTTGTGCCGGCAAGCCCGGCAGCGACATCCTTACCACTATTGCGGAAAAAGTGAAAAAAGCTCTCCTCACCCTCCTGCTGCTCTTCGCCGCGCTGCAGGCCGCCCTCGCCCAAAACACGCTGTCGGGCTACGCCGTCGACGCGAAGACCGGCGAGAAGATACCTTTCGTCAACATAGCCTACGCCGGAGCCTCCACGGTGGCGGCGCGCACGGACGCGGACGGGCACTTCTCCGTGCCTTTCCGCCCGGGAAAGCTGCGCCTTTCCAGCATCGGCTACGAGACAAAGACATTCAGCGTGAAAGCCCCCAACGACTCGCTCACGCTGCGCCTCACCTCGCTTGACAACGAGCTGGGCATGGCCACCGTGTCCGCCAAGAGGGGGAAATACTCGCGCAAGGACAACCCTGCCGTCGAGCTGATGCGCAAGGTGATCGCCGCAAAGAAGGAGAGCGACCTCCACTCGCACGACTATTACAGCATAGACAAATACTCCAAGCTCACACTCGCGCTCAACGAGGTGACGGAGGAAATCTTCGAGGAGGGCAGCTTCAAGAAGTTCCCGTTCCTGAGAAACCACGTGGAGACCTGCAACGAGACGGGAAAGCTCATACTCCCCGTCTCCGTGGACGAGACTGTGACGCGCGAGATATACCGCAAGGACCCGCGCTGCGAGAAAAAAATAGTCACCGGGCAGCGCTCGGACGGCGTCAACGAGCTTTTCAACACGGGCGACATCGTGACGACGATGCTGAAAGACTGCTTCACGGACGTGGACATCTACAAGGACGAGGTGCGACTCTTCCAGTACCCGTTCACCAGCCCCATCAGCACACGCGCCGCCATCAGCTTCTACCGCTACTTCATCATCGACACGCTCAGCGTGGCGGGCGACCGCTGCATCCAAGTGGACTTCACGCCAAACAACCCGCAGGACTTCGGCTTCTCGGGAAGCCTCTACATCCTGGCCGACAGCACCTACCGAGTGCGCAAGGCGGACATAGGCATACCCGTGCGCAGCGACGTCAACTTCGTGAAAAGCCTGCGCATCATACAGGACTTCGCGCAGCTTCCCACCGGCGAGCAGGTGCTCACGGCGGACAATATGCTGGTGCAGATTGAGCTGGCGAAACGCTTCGGCAAGATACAGGTGAAGCGCACCACGGAGTACTCCGGCTTCTCCTTCGAGCCTATCCCCGACAAGACGTTCCGCTTCAAGGGGGAGACGATGACCGCCCCCGACGCCCACATGCGCGACGAGGCTTTCTGGGAGGAGAAACGAGCGGAGAAGCTCACGAAGAGCGAGGGCTCGATGGCGCAGTTCATACGACGGCTGGAAAGCATCAAGGGCTTCAAGCCCGTGCTTTGGATTGCGAAAGCCTTTATCGAGAACTTCGTGGAGACAAGCGTCGACCCGAAGCACCCGTCAAAGGTGGACATCGGTCCGGTCAACACGATGCTGTCGCAGAACTTCGTCGACGGTTTCCGCATGCGCGCCTCGGCGCAGACCACCGCCAACTTCAACCCGCACCTCTTCCTCAAGGGCTACGTGGCGTACGGCTTCAAGGACAGGAAGTGGAAAGGCATGGGCGAGGTGACCTACTCGTTCAACAAGAAAGCGTACCTGCCGCGCGAGTTCCCGGTCAACAACCTCACGTTCAACTACTCGCGCGACGTGATGTCGCCGTCCGACAAGTTTATGCCCACGGACAAGGACAACGTCTTCACCTCCCTGAAGTGGACCAAGGTCAACCACATGATGTACTACGAGACCTTCCGCCTGCTCTGGGACCGCGAGTGGGAGAACGGGCTGCGCTTCAACGTGCAGGTTTCCACCACAAAGGACACGCCCACCGCCGCCCTCTTCTACCAGGCGCTGCGCTTCGGCGCGGACGGCTCGCCCACGCAGGACGCCTCCACCTACTACCCCTACCTGCGCACGCACAACCTGAAGGTGGGGCTGCGCTTCCAGCCGGGCGCGACGTACGTCAACACGAAACAGCGCCGGCTCGCCGCCAACAACGACGCGCCCGTGGTTTCGCTCACGCACACGGCGGGGCTGTACAACTTCGGCCGCGCCGACTACGCCTACAACTTCACCGAGGCAAGCCTGTACAAACGCTTCTGGCTGCGCTCGTGGGGCAAGATGGACTTCTACCTGCAGGGCGGCGTGCAGTGGAACAAGGTGCCGTGCTCGCTGCTGGCGATGCCCGCCGCCAACCTTTCGTACATAATGGAGGACCACACGTTCAGCCTCATTGACAACATGGAGTTCCCCAACGACCGCTACGCCTCGCTTATGTACTCGTGGGACTTGAACGGTAAGATATTCAACCGCATCCCGCTCCTTAAAAAGCTGAAATGGCGCGAGTACATCGGCTGCAACGTGCTGTGGGGGACGCTCACGAAGAAGAACAACCCCACGCTGGAGCGCAACGCGGGCGACAGCCGCCTCATTTTCTTCCCGGGCACGTTTGACGCGGACGGGACGTTTGTGAGCAAGTCGCGCGTGATGAACCCGAGGAAGCCTTACGTGGAGGTGACTGTGGGCATACACAACATCTTCAAGATATTCCACATAGAGTACGTGCGCCGCCTCAACTACTTGCGGGAGGGCACGAAGAAATGGGGCATACGCGGGATGTTCCGCCTCACGTTCTGACACGCTCAGTATTTCCGGCTTGCAGACCTTATGCGTGCCGCCACGCAGACACCACAACGCAAAAAGACTTCGGGCTGCCGTCCTACGCAGGACGGCAGCCCGAAGTCTTTTCTGTGCAAATACAAGTGTGCGAAGCCGGCGCGTCACTCCCCGTCCGCTGCGGGAGTGCCGTCGGCGGAGGGAGTGCTTCCCCCGGCGGCGGTATCATCCGCGCTCTCGTGTGCCTCCCCGTCCGCTGCGGCGGGACGGCGGCTACCGCGACGGCGGCCGCCACGGCGGCGCGGGCGCGGCTTTGATGTGGCGTCACCCTCGGCGGAATCGCCGACAGCCGCGACGTCAACGGACGCGTCCCCGTCCGGCGTGCCGCCAGTCTCAGCGTCCCCCCACGCGGCGGGGGCGGCGCTTTCCGCGCCAAACACCACCTCGTCAAGTGACAGGCGGCGCATTGCGGAAACGGCATCAGTGGCAGCAGTGCCAGCGGAGGCAGTGTCAGTAACGGCGGGAGCAACCGCAGCGGCGGCAGTTCTGGCGGCCTCGGCGGACGGCGCGGCGGGCGATGCGCCCGGTACGGCTTCCTTGACATTCTCCGCGTCCTTGCGGGGGGCGGAAGCGTTCCTTGGCTTTACGTACCGCTCCACATCGGGGACGGAAGCGCGGCGGGCGGCAAACATCTTGGCCATTTCGTCTACCACGTCCTCTTTGCCTGTATCGTTTGGCGAAACATCCTCCTTGCTCAGCCTGTCAAAAACCTCATCGCTTATATTGGGCGTCTCCTTGGACGGCTCTGCTGCGGGACGGACGGGAGCGGGCAGCACCACGCCCTCGTCGCTGTCAAGCGCGGGCAGGGCAGGCAGCGTGACTTCACTTGCGGCGGCGGACTTTCGGGGGCGGCGGCGCGAGGTGCGCGATTTCCCCTCGCCGGCGGGCTCGCTTTCCGTGGCAGTACCGTCACCGCCGTCCGGGGCGGCAGATTTCTCCTGTGCACCTTTTGCAGCGGACTTCCTTGCGGGCCGCTGCTGTGACTGCTTGCCGGTGGTGGCGGGCTTCTCATCTTTCGCGGATTCGGCGGCGGCAGGCTGTTCCATACCCTTCACCGCGTCGCCCACGGTCTTCGCGCCGCGCGAGCGGCCGCGGCGGCGTTTGGGCTTCGCCTCCCCGGCTTCGTCACCGGCGGCGGTGCGCGAGTAATCTGGCAGGTCGGCGGCGGGGGTGTCAATCACCTCATAGTCGGCGTCGGAGTCGTAGGCCGCCGCGTAGGCGTCGTCGGACACAAGCGCGGGAGCGACTTTACCGCCATTCCTCTCCTCAAGCACGGGACGGGAAGCACGCTGCGCGGAGTTCTTTCCCCGCAGCTCGTCCTCTATCTCGTCAATCTTCGGCAGCGCGAACGACTCGTCCGCCTCCATCGCCGTGCGCTTCTCTTTCGCGCGGAAGATGCTGTCGTACACCTTGGCATCCTTGCGCATACGCAGCAGCGCGTCCTTGGAGGCAAGCTGCTGGCTCTCCTTTTTCGAGCGCCCTGAGCCTTTCCCCAGTGTGATGCCCTCGATGACTATCACCGTGCGGAAGCCGCTTTCGCCGTTTGCCGTGTCGCGGAAGTGCGTGTTGATGCGGTTTTTCTGGCTCCACTCAAGCAGTTTGCTCTTGAAGTTCACCTCCTTGCGTGCCGTGCCGTCAAGGTCAACGTACGGGCCTATCACCCTGTGCTCTATAAACCAGTGGCAGAACTTGAAGCCGCGGTCAAGGTAAACGGCTCCCATCAGCGCCTCAAAGGCGTTGCCGCCGATGTTGGTGTGCGTCATACGCGTGCCCTGCGCCGCGCGCACAAGACGGTCGAGCCCCATGCGGGCGGAGAGGCTGTTGAGCGACTCGCGCTGCACTATCTTGGCGCGGGTGGCGGTGAGGAAACCCTCGCGCTTGTGGTCGAAATGGTGGAAGAGGATGTCGCTCACCACCGTCTCAAGCACGGCGTCGCCGAGAAACTCCAGCCTTTCGTTGTTGAGCGGGCGGGAGGTGTTTTCGCTCCGCTGCCCGCCCCTGCCGCGCCTGTCACGCCCTGTGGATGCGGGCGGGCGATGGTGGGAGAGCGACTTGTGGGAAAACGCCACGCGGTATATCTCTATGTTGTGCGGGTAAAACCCCAGTATTTCATGTAAGGCGGAAAGAAACTCGCGGTCCTTGCGGAACGGCAGCTTCATCCTGTCCAGAAGGTTAAGCATCATCTGTGTGTGTAGTGTCTCTCTGAGTGTGTGAATGGTGAAAGGGTTACCGGACAACCCCGTGCGCCGCACGCCGCGCTGTCTTGCCGCGCGGCGCCGCCGGCGCGTGCCGCGGCCGTGTCCGATAACCCTCTCGCCCCGTCCCCGTGCCGGGGCTGGTGTCAAGCCTCGTACTTCTTCACTATGCAGCAGGCGTTGTGTCCGCCGAAGCCGAAAGTGTTGCTCAGCGCGGCGCGCACGGTGCGCTGCTGCGCCTTGTTGAAGGTGAAGTTGAGGTTGTAGTCGATGTTCTCGTCCTCGTCGCCGTCCTCGTGGTTGATGGTGGGCGGCACGATGTCGTTTTGCACGGAGAGACAGCAGATAAGCGCCTCCACCGCGCCGGCGGCGCCGAGGAGGTGTCCCGTCATGCTCTTCGTGGAGGAAATGTTGAGCTTGTAGGCGTGCTCGCCGAAGAGCTCCGTGATGGCCTTCACCTCGGAAAGGTCGCCCACGGGCGTGGAAGTGCCGTGCACGTTGATGTAGTCGATGTCGGAGGGCTGCATGCCGGCGTCCTCAAGCGCGGCTTTCATGACGAGGTGCGCGCCGAGTCCCTCGGGGTGGGACGCCGTGATGTGGTGGGCGTCGGCCGACATGCCCACGCCAGCCACCTCGCAGTAAATCTTCGCGCCGCGCGCCTTCGCGTGCTCCAGCTCCTCCAGCACGAGGATGCCCGCGCCCTCGCCCATGATGAAGCCGTCGCGGCTTGCGCTGAACGGACGGCTTGCGTGCTGCGGGTCGTCATTGCGGGTGGAGAGGGCGTGCATGGCGTTGAAGCCGCCCACGCCGCAGGGCCAGATGGCTGCCTCGGCGCCGCCCGTCACGATGGCGTCGGCCTTGCCCAGGCGCACAAGGTTGAAGGCGTCGGCCAGCGCGTTGGTGGAGGAGGCGCAGGCCGAGGTGGTGGTGTAGTTGGGGCCGTGGAAACCGTACTGTATGGAAATCTGCCCGGCTGCGATGTCGGCAATCATCTTCGGGATGAAGAAAGGGTTGAACTTCGGGCCGTTCTCGTGGTTGACCGCGTAGTATCCGGCTTCCTCCTCAAAGGTGTGTATGCCGCCGATGCCCACGCCGAGTATCACGCCGATGCGGTTTTTGTCTACCGTGTCAAGGTTCCATCCGCAGTCCTTTATCGCCTCCATGGCGGCCACGAGGGCGTACTGCTCGTAAAGGTCCATCTTGCGCGCCTCCTTGCGGTCGATGAAGTCGGTGGCCTTGAAGCCCTTCACCTCGCAGGCGAACTGTGTCTTGAACTTTGACGCGTCAAAATGCGTGATGGGGCCTGCGCCGCTCACGCCGCCCTTTATGTTTTCCCATGTCTCGGGCATGGTGTTCCCCACGGGGGTCAGGGCGCCAAGGCCCGTTACCACAACTCTTTTAAGTTCCATGAAAAAGGATTGTTAGGTGATGAATAAAGGCTGCCGCGCCGTGTCCCGCTTGTGGCACCGCCGCGCCGCCTGACTGCGGAAACGGGCAAAACGCCGTCCGCGTCTTCGCGCGTGCGCATATCCATATGGCAGATTAATGCGCGCTAAAACGAACCGTCCGCTCACTAATCTTCCATTCCGCCCGCCACGCATTTCGCGCCGTGGCCGCGTCGATATATGCCCCGTCCCGGGTTTGTGCCGCTACCGCCGTGCCGTCTGCTGACAGGCCGCCGCCTTTGTGTAAAACAAAATAACGCCTAAGGCACGAGAGCCGCCCCCCTGTCGGAGCTTTGCGGAGTCTCGGGCCTTAAACGTTATCAGTGTCAGACTGGTAGTCCAAACTTATTTCGTGTTCTCCTCGATGTAAGCGATGGCGTCGCCTACCGTGGAAATCTTCTCAGCCTTGTCATCGGGGATGGTGATGCCGAACTCCTTCTCAAACTCCATGATGAGCTCCACGGTGTCGAGGGAGTCTGCGCCGAGGTCGTTGGCGAAGCTGGCCTCGTTCTTCACCTCAGCCTCGTCCACGCTCAGTTTGTCTACGATGATGTCCTTTACTTTCTTCTCGATTTCAGACATAGTACCTTTGTTTGATATGGGTTAATACTGTTGTTGCCGTCAATTACGGCTGCAAAAGTAAGGCTTATTACCAACACACACAAACTTTTAGCTGAAAATACGCGCGTGCCGTTGCGCAGAACCGCCCGAACTGTGCAACACTTGTGCCTGTCACGCCACAGCCGTCCCCGCCTTGTGTGCGCCTCCCGGCAAGAGGGAAGCCCGTCCTGCCCACTTTCATGGCGTGCGCCGCAACGAATGCGCAAACACGCGTGCCGACCTCCCTCACGGCCAATATCCACGAATGACACTTTGTCGGTTTTTCCGCCGTTTTGTTTGCAAAATAACAAAATGCGCCCCGACGCGATTTTAACACTTCCGCACCCCGCCAAAGCGTGTCGGCGGGCAAATTTTTGCAAGCCGCCGACCTGTAGCTCCGATGCCGAGGCATCTTGAAGGCCAAGCCGCACTTCAGTGAC
>CAVGTC010000104.1:0-10969 GCA_963632255.1 Lachnospiraceae bacterium
GCTACAGGTCGGCGGCTTGCAAAAATTTGCCCGCCGACAGGCTTTGACGGGGTGCCGAAGTGTTAAATCCGCTCCAAGGCGCATTTTGTCATTTTGCTCGTTTTTCCGCCCTAAAAGTGACAAAGCAGATTTTCGGCCTGTACGGATTTTCCCACGTACACGCCGTTATAGATATTTCCGCACGGAGCAATTACCCCAAAGCGCGGACGGGGTGTGACAGTCCACAGTCCGCCGAGAAACCGCAACACGGAGTCCGCCGCCGCATACGCGCCCGTTTACGCCCCACCCGCAAGCCCCGCAATCACACGCCGCCAGCAAAAAAAACGGCGGCACGGCGGCAGCGTGACGCTTTTGTCCTATATTTGCAAGGGGTACACCGCGCGACGGCGCGCGGCACGCCCCCACCAAGAAACCTTAAACCCTTACAAGCTATGATTGACGCCCCATTCGCGATAACGGCCCTAGTCATTGCCGCTATCGTCGTACTAAGCATCTTCTTCCACTTCGTGCCCTTCTTCCTGTGGCTCAGCGCCAAGGTGTCGGGCGTGCACATCTCCCTGATACAGCTTTTCCTGATGCGCATACGCCACGTGCCGCCCTCGGTCATCGTGCCGAGCCTCATCGAGGCGCACAAGGCAGGACTGGAATCCATCACGCGTGACAACCTCGAAGCGCACTACATGACGGGCGGCCACGTGCAGCGCGTGGTACACGCCCTCGTCTCCGCCTCAAAGGCCAACATCGACCTCTCCTTTGAGAAAGCCACCGCCATCGACCTCGCGGGACGCGACGTCTTCGAGGCGGTGCAGACGAGCGTCAACCCGAAGGTGATTGACACGCCGCCCGTGGCGGCCGTGGCAAAGAACGGCATCCAGCTCATCGCCAAGGCACGCGTCACCGTACGCGCCAACATCCACCAGCTTGTGGGCGGCGCGGGCGAGGACACCATCCTGGCACGCGTGGGCGAGGGCATCGTCTCAAGCATCGGCTCGGCGGAGACGCACGAGCAGGTGCTTGAAAACCCCGACTCCATCTCGAAGCTCGTGCTGTCAAAGGGGCTTGACGCGGGCACGGCTTACGAAATTCTCTCCATTGACATCGCCGACATCGACGTGGGAAAGAACATCGGCGCGACGCTGCAGATGGACCAGGCCAACGCGGACAAGAACATCGCGCAGGCAAAGGCCGAGGAACGCCGCGCAATGGCCGTGGCCACCGAGCAGGAGATGAAGGCGAAGGCGCAGGAGGCCCGCGCCGAGGTGATACAGGCCGAGGCCGAGGTGCCCAAGGCTCTGGCGCAGGCGCTGCGCGACGGCAACATGGGCTTCATGGACTACTACAAGCTGGAGAACCTCAAAGGCGACACCGCCATGCGCGACACCATCGCGAAAATCAATCCCTCCGACATCTTAGGAAAGAAATAAGCTCGCGACGGCGCGGGCGGCGGCGCAAACGCCCCGTCCCGCGCCGAGGGCTACGTTTTTCCCTGACCCCGAAAAGACGCCCCCCCCTCCCGGGACATTTACCCACCTTTCCCTGCCGCCGCGCCGGCCCGAGCGCACGGAGCGGCGGCGCATACAACACTTAAACAACCTATGAGAACATTTACACGCATTCTCCAGGCAGCCCTCTGCCTCGCGGCAACGCTGCCGGCCATGGCGGACGTGCCCTTCACGCCGACGACGCTGAATGACGGACAGTTCGCCTCCGACACGAAATGGTACTCGCTCTCCATCGGGGCGAGCAGTCTGCGCATTTCCGACAACGGCACGGAAAGCAGCATAGGACTGGGCGGCACGCTCAGTCTTGACGACGAAAACCTCTGGTGCTTCGTGGGCAACGACACCGACGGCTACCGCATCTTCAACAAGCAGGCGGGCCCGGGCAAGGCACTCGCCGCCCCCGTCACGATGAGCGACTCCAACGGCAAGACATCGTACGCCATACTGAAAGACACCACACTCACCTCCACGGACACCAACCTATGGGACTTCAAGCAAGCAGAGAAGACCTCCACGGGCGGCACTATCAGCGTGGAGGACGGGTGGTTTGTCTCCGAGCACGGACACAGCAGCAACATCCTCAACAACCGCGACGGCAAGCTGGCTTTCTGGTCGGCGGGCTATGACGACGGCTCGGCCATCGCCGTGGGCTTTATGCTGAAACGGTACACGGTGGACCTTTCCAACGGCTCGTTCACCGCCACCAACGCCAACGGGACTTTCGCCTCGAAGTGGAGCAGCACGGCCACTGACCCGCAGCTCACCGTATCCTGCGGGGTGAACAACATGAGCAAGGGCACGGACGGCACCAACATCAACATATCCTCGGGAAAGTCGACGAGCAGCACGTACACGTTCAGTGCGGGTACCTCCTACGCCATCTACGGCTACGGCTTCAAGTGCAAAAACGCGTCTTCCTCCTCCGCCACGCTCACCCTCAGCACGGGCGAGAGCAGCTACAGCGTGACCGACACCGAGACCGGCGTGGCCGTGACGGGACTGAAAAACACCACGGCGCAGTTCACCCTCTCTGGCGACAACCACGCAGCCCTCTGCACGGAGTTCTACGTGGACGTGTGCTCGCCGCAGCGCGAGGTTGAGCCGCAGTTCAACGTGTTTGAGTCGAAAGGGCTGCCCACCAACCGCATCCCGGCCATAGCAAAGGCCTACAACGGCGACCTCATCGCCGTGGCCGACCTGCGCTACAACGGCTCCGACATAGGCGGCGGCAAGCTCGACCTGCGCGGACGCATCTCCAAGGACAACGGCGCCACGTGGGGGGACATCTTCACCATCGTGAAGGGCGACGACTACACGGACACCAGCGTGCTGATGTGCACGGGCTTCGGCGACCCCTGCATCGTGGGCGACAGCGAAAGCCCCCGCGTGCTGATGATGAGCTGCTCGGGCAACGTGATGTTCCCCAGCGGGACGCGCACCAAGCACCAGGCCATCGCACGCTTTTACAGCGAGGACAACGGACAGACATGGTCGAAGCCGGTGGACATATCCGAGAGCATCTACTCGCAGTTTGACAACTGCGCGATAGGTTCGGCCAAGTCGATGTTTGTCGGCTCGGGACGCATCTTCCAGAGCCGCACCTTCAAGGCTGGCAAATACTACCGCCTCTACTGCTCCGTCCTCTTCAAGGACATCAACAACGTGAACAAGAACTACGTGCTCTACTCTGACGACTTCGGGGAGAACTGGAGCGTGCTTGGCGGCGTGGACGTGGCGCCCATCCCCAGCGGAGCCGACGAGCCCAAGACCGAGGAGCTGCCCGACGGCTCCATCCTCTGCAGCTCGCGCGTGACCGGCGGACGCTACTACAACATCTTCTCGTTCACCGACACCGAAAAGGCCGAGGGCTCGTGGGGCACGATGGCTTTCTCGGGCGCGTCAAACAACGGCGTGAAAGCAGAGAACAACGCCTGCAACGGCGAGGTGCTTGTGCTTCCGGCAGTGCGCCGCGCGGACAACAAGGACGTGTACCTCATCCTCCAGTCCGTTCCCTTCGGCAGCGGCCGCACCAACGTGGGCATCTACTACAAGGAGCTGGGCAGCTTCCACAAGTTTGCCAACCCTGACAGCCTCGCCGCCAACTGGGACGGCCGCCACCAGGCAAGCTACATAGGCTCGGCCTACTCCACCATGATACTGCAGGCCGACAACCACGTGGGCTTCCTCTACGAGGACGACACCTTCAGCGACGGCGCGGGCTACACCATCGCCTACAAAAACTACTCGCTGGAGCAGATTACCGACAGCCTCTACTCCTACAAGGCCGACGTGGCACGCGACCCCATCGTGGCGGACGGCGCCGAACTCAAGCTCATCAGCACGGGAAAGTACGTGGGCTGCCCCACGGAGGCTTCCACAGAGAAAGTGAAAGCCGCCTACGACACCTACGCCGCCAGCCCGTCAAAAAAAAACTACGAGGCGCTAAACAAGGCGATAGCCGACGTGCTGAACGGCACGGACGGGAAGGTGTCGCTAAACGTTAACCAGTACTTCCGCCTGCGCAACTCGGCACGCTCCAACGGCACGCTTTACCTCACGCTGAGCGGCACCAACCTCACGGCCGCCACGCTCAGCGAAAGCAACACCAAGCAGCTTTTCGCCTTCATCCCCGCAGAGACGGAGGGGGAATGGTACATAAAGTGCGGAGACTACTACATAGGCAAGACTCCCGCCGTGGAGACGCGCATCCCCGTCACCAAGACGCAGAGCGCGGCGGCCACCTACACCGTGGCTTCCACGCTTGACGGACTGAGCAGCCTCTCCTGCACCGCGCCAACCAACTCGTCCTACCCCGCCATCCACCTTGCCGGCGACAACACGCGCCTCGTGCCCTGGACGGCTCAGGGAAGTCCCGCCTCGCTTTGGTACATCGAGCCCACGGACATAGAGACGGCCATCCGCGCCGTGGAGCGCGAGACCGAGGTCAAGGAGCTTCGCTACTACGACATCTCCGGCCGGCGCCTTGACGGCGTGCCCGCGCAGGGAGTGTACATCACCTCCGACCGCAAAAAGCACGTGGCACGCTAAGACGCGCCGCACCGGCACAAGCCGTACTTTACCTGTTATGGGGTCGTAACGCCGCACGCCGGCGTTACGTCCCCATAACAGTATACAATAGAAAGGGACAACAACGCAACAACATAACCATACGCAATGAAAGTAATTAACCTTGGAGAGCGTGACTCGGTTGTCAACGTGTACATGTCACAGCTGCGCGACACCGCCACGCAGGGCAACCGCACACTCTTCCGCCGCAACCTCCAGCGCGTGGCACGCTGCATGGCCTACGAGGTGAGCCGCACGCTGCGCTACTCGGAGAAAACCGTCACAACGCCGCTTGCCGACAAACAGGTGCGCACCTACGACGACCACATCGTGGTGGGCACCGTGCTGCGCGCCGGACTGGCTTTCCATGAGGGTTTCCTTGACACCTTCGACCAGGCCGACTCGGGCTTCGTCTCCGCTTACCGCGAAGAGGGCTCGCGCGGGGACATAAAGATACACGTGGAGTACATCGCCGCCCCCGCCCTGGACGGCAGCACCTTCCTCCTCGTCGACCCCATGCTCGCCACTGGCGGTAGCCTCGAGCTTGCCTACAAAGCTTTCCTCACGCACGGCACGCCGGCACACCTGCACATCTGCTGCGTGATAGCCGCCGAGGAGGGCATAGCGCACTTGCGCGGGCTGTTCCCCTCCGACGACGTGACGCTGTGGGTGGCGGCCGTCGACCCGCAGCTCAACGACGCCGCCTACATCGTCCCCGGCCTGGGTGACGCGGGCGACCTGTCTTTCGGCGCGAAACTCTGACCTTCACGCCGCCGGCCCCGCAAGAAACGCAACGCGCGTCCCGCATTCGTGTATGCGGGACGCGTGTTTTCCTTTACACCTCCCCTCTCCCTGTCTTGGCGGGAAAGGGCGTGTGCGCTCTCTTTATTTACTTAATGCCCAGCTTCTTGGCGATGGCGGAGGGGATGGCGTGCTTGTTGATGAGGATGTTCATCGTCTTGTAAGCCACATAAGCCTTGGAGGCGTAGAACATGCCGTGGTACTTTCCGTAGTCGCCCCAGGAGTTCTTCACCATGAAGTACTCGTGTCCGTCCGGGTCGGTGGCGAGGCCGTAGATAACCATGCCGTGGTCGTCCGTCGTCTCCCAGTTGTCATAAGCACGCTGGCGCAGCTCCTGCGTGATGGTAAGCTCGTCACTTGACGTCACCTCCGCGCCTTTCTGCTCCATTCCGCCCCAGCGTGCGGCGTCAGAGCCCGTGAGGTCGCGCACCTTCAAGTCCTTGGGCACGTAAGCGTAGCCCTTGCCGTTGCGGCGTCCGAAGTAATCCTCCGTCACGTCGGCTCCCCACGCGAAAGTGTAGCCGTTCTTCACCGCGCTCTCCATCACCTGCATAAACTCGTCAAGCGGCAGGTTGTAGCTCTCCGCCCAGCGCCAGTTGTCCTGTATCTCAAGGATGAACTTGCCGTAGAACGGATGGTGCGTGTAAGAGGTGAGCGAAACGTAGTCGTCCATGTTAAGGCCGAGGTAGTCCGTCACATAGGTGAGCGGCGTGTAGGTCTTCTTGCCCACCTTCACCTCAGTGGGAAGCTCGCCGAAGTAGTTTTTGTAGATGGAGGAAAGGTCGTTCTTCCATGTGAGCGAAATCTTGTTCTGCTTCCCCTTTGCTATCGCGCCGACGTACGCCGAGGCCACCGCGTCAAGCTGGTTGAAGTTGAAAAGCGAGTCGCCGTAAAGCGTGCCCGGGGCGGGCATCGCGTCCTGCGGCACCATGCCGTAGTGCTTCATGCAGTACACCGCGTCGTAAAACGAGCCGCCCTGCGAGAAGCTCACGTCGCCGTGCGTGCGCACCGCCTTGTCGGCGCGGTCCATGTAAGTGTTGTAGACAAGGAACGACTCGCAGAGGTCGTGCTCGCCCTTGCCCATGCGCAGCAGCTCGGCCTCGAAGAAACCGAGGGAGGAGTAAGCCCAGCAGGTGCCGCTCTGGTTCTGGTCCTTGACGGACGTCACGGGGTTTTCCTTCACCACGGTGAACTTCACGGTGTCTTGCGCTGCGGACTTCTTGTCCTGCGCCGCCGCGCCCGCGTGCAACAGCGTCAGCCCTACGGCTGCGAGGAGGAGGGTTTTCTTCATTTTCTCTCTACGTGTTTTTGTTTTCTCTCTATGTGTGTTGATTCTTTCTCTCGTTTTGGGCCGGCCATTGCCGCCGCCCGACTGCAGCCGGGAGGGGTGTCGAGGGGTAATCCTGCCACGCGCGGCGGCGTCTCCGCTTCAGTATATCACCGGGTTTTCCCCGCTGTGCTCCTCGAGGAAACTTTCCACTTCCCCGGTGCGGTAAGGTATGAGCTGCTTGCCCAGGAAGCGGCAGCCGTCCGGCGTTACCAGCACGTCGTCCTCGATGCGCACGCCGCCGAAGTCCTTGTACTTCTCTATCTCGTCAAAGCAGAGGAAGTCTTTGTTGGTGCCGTTGGCGCGCCAGAGGTCGATGAGGTCGGGTATGAAATAGATGCCCGGCTCGTCCGTCACCACGTGTCCCACCTCAAGGCGGCGGCCAAAGCGCAGCGCGTTGGTGCCGAACTGCGTGGAGGGGCGCGTCTCGTCGTCAAAGCCCACGTTCACCTGTCCAAGTCCCTCCATGTCGTGCACGTCCATGCCCATCATGTGCCCGAGTCCGTGCGGCAGGAAGAGCGCGTGCGCGCCGGCGCGCACCGCCTCCGCCGTGTCGCCCTTCATAAGGCCGAGGTCTTTGAGGCGGTCGGTCATCAGGGCGCACACCTCCATGTGCACGTCCCACCAGCGCACGCCCGGGCGCGCCAGCTTGAGCGCGAGGTCGTGGCAGTCCGCCACGATGTCGTACACCGCCTTCTGGCGCGGCGTGTAACGCCCGCTCACCGGCGTGGTGCGCGTGTTGTCCGAGCAGTAGTTGTCGTTGGTCTCCGCCCCCGCGTCGCACAGCATCAGCCGCCCCGCCTCCAGCGGGCGCGGCGAGGGGTAGCCATGGAGTATCTCGCCGTGCATCGACACGATGCTCTGGAAAGAGACGAGACAGCCGTAGCTTGCCGCGATGCCGTCAAGCACGCCGCCGATGTACTGCTCCGTCACGCCAGGGCGGCACAGGCGCATGGCCGTGGTGTGCATGCGGTATCCTATCTCCGCCGCGCGCTCCAGCTCGGCTATTTCCTCCTCGCTCTTCACGGAGCGCAGTTTCACCACGGCGCGTATGAGCGGCATGGATGCGGCGGCGGCCTGCTTGGACGGGTGCAGCCCCAGCAGGTCCATCAGCTGTATCTTCGTGTCGTGGCGGTAGGGCGGCAGAAAATGCACCTTGCGCCCGGCTTTCACGGCCGCCGCAACCATGTCCGCCAGCGCGACCATCGGCGCGCTGGCTCCCGCCCCGCACTCCTCGGCCATCTGCGCCACGGACTGCACCGAGCCGTACCACACGATGTCGTCAATGTCTATCTCGTCCCCCACGAGGGTCTCGCGGCCGCTGTCCGCGTCAATCACGCCCACCAGCCCGTCGCGCTTCTGTCCGAAGAAATAGAGAAACGCGCTGTCCTGGCGAAACTTGTACGTGTTTGACGGGTAGTTGGCCGGACTGTCATTGTTGCCGAAAAGCAGGATAAGTCCGTCTCCCACAAGTTGGCGCAACTTTTCCCTGCGCGCGGTGTACGTCTCTTTGCTGAACAACATATAGCTTAGTGTGTTTTCGGGCGGGCAAGCCCCGCCCCGGGGGAAAAGCAAGCCGCGCGTCTGTCGCCTTGCGGCACGCGGCAGCTTGCTTTGCGCCGCAAAAACGGCACAAATGCAAGCAAAAGTACTCAAACCTTTCGGAAAAGCGTACCTTTGTACAGTTTTTAAGCCATTCCGCCGCCGGCAGGGCGGCTTGCGTGCCGGCGGTTCGGCGCGGCGCAGCCGTTTTCCCAAGAAAACACCTTATTATATATATGGCAACGGACACGGACAAGACGGCACTCGTGCTGGAAGGCGGCGGCATGCGCGGCGTCTTCACGGACGGCGTGCTTGACTATCTGCTTGACGCGGGGGTGAGCTTTCCCTACTGCGTGGCCGTGTCCGCCGCCGCGTGCAACGGCCTTTCCTTCATGAGCGGGCAGCGCGGGCGCGCACGCGCCACCAACATCGACCTGCTCGCCAAGTTCCACTACATCGGCGTGAAATACCTCTGGACGCAGCGCAGCATCTTCGACCGCAAGCTGCTCTACGAGCGCGTGCCCGCCGAAATCCTCCCCTTCGACTACGCCGCCTGCTTCGCCAACCCCACCGTCTTCGAGATGGTGACGACGGACTGCCTCACGGGCAAGGCCTGCTACCTCACCGAGAAGAGCGACCCCGCGCGGCTCATCGAGATAGCCAAGGCCAGCAGCGCGCTGCCCTACGTCTGCCCCGTCGTGCATGTGGACGGCCGCCCCATGCTTGACGGCGGCATAGCCGACTCCGTGCCCGTGGGGCGCGCCCTCTCGCTGGGCTACCGCCGCATTGTAGTCGTGCTGACGCGCAACAAGGGCTTCCGCCACGAGGGGCGCGACATCAAGCTGCCGCGCTTCGTCTACCGCGAGTACCCGCGCCTGCGTTCGCTGCTCAGCCGCCGCCACGCGCTTTACAACGAGCAGCTGCGCCGCGTGGAGCGACTGGAGGCCGAGGGGCGCGTCACCGTCATACGCCCGCGCCGCCCCATGGAGGTGGGCAGGCTTGACAGCGACACGCAGAAGCTGGAGCGCCTGTACGAGGAGGGCTACGCCTGCGCACGCGAGGCGTTGGGCTGACCGCGCCCGCCGCGGCACACACTGAAACTCAAACAACAAAACCTATACACAACCCCTCTATGACCTCACTTACCATTGCCATCGTGGCGGCTTTCGTGTGCGGCTACTTCCTCATAGCCGTGGAGAGCGTCACGAAAGTGAACAAGGCCGCCATCGCCCTCCTGATGTTTGTGGGCTGCTGGACGCTCTTCATGCTCGACCCCGCGCAATACCTCCCCGCCGCCGTCGGCGAGGGCACGGCGCAGGCCGTCAGCGAAGTGATGGAGCGCCACCTCGGCAGCACCGCCACCACCCTCTTCTTCCTCATGGGAGCCATGACTGTGGTGGAGCTTGTCGACCAGAACGGCGGCTTCAACTTTGTGCGCGGCATGATGAAGACGCACAGCAAGCGCGCGCTGCTGTGGCGCATCGCCTTCATGACCTTCCTCCTCTCGGCCATACTTGACAACCTCACCACCAGCATCGTGATGGTGATGATACTGCGCAAGCTGGTCACCGGGCACAAGGACCGCATAGTGTACGCCTCGCTTGTGGTGATTGCGGCCAACTCGGGCGGAGCCCTCTCCCCCATCGGCGACGTCACCACCATCATGCTGTGGAACAAGGGCCTCATCTCCGCCGCCAACGTGATACGCGAGCTGCTGCTGCCCGCGCTCGTGTCAATGATGATACCCGCGCTGCTGCTGTCGTTCTCGCTGAAAGGGCAGCTCGAGCTTCCCGCCGGCAAGGCCGCCGCGCACACCTCGCAGGAGACGCTCAGCGACCTGCAGCGCAAGGCCATCTTCGTGCTGGGCGTGGGCGGACTGATGTTTGTGCCTGTCTTCAAGAGCCTCACCCACCTGCCGCCTTTCGTAGGCATACTGCTTGTGCTGGGCGTGGTGTGGACGGTGACGGAGTGCTTCTACCGCCACCTGCCCGAGCAGCACGGACTTGAAAGCACGCAGAAGCGCGTCACCAACATGCTTTCGCGCATAGACATGTCCACCATACTCTTCTTCCTCGGCATACTCATGGCCGTGGCGTGCCTTGAGACGGTGGGCGTGCTGACAATGACGGGCGACGCGCTCAACGAGACTTTCAGCGGCAACCACTACATCGTGACGGGCATCATCGGCGTGCTTTCCAGCATTGTGGACAACGTGCCGCTCGTGGCGGGCTGCATGGGCATGTATCCCTTGGCGGAGACGGGCGACCTCGCGTGCGACGGCATCTTCTGGCAACTGCTTGCCTACTGCGCCGGCGTGGGCGGCTCCATGCTCATCATCGGCTCGGCCGCCGGCGTGGTGGTGATGGGTCTGGAGAAAATAACCTTCGGCTGGTATATGAAGCACATCTCCTGGATTGCCCTCGTGGGCTACCTCGCGGGCATCGCGGTGTACTGGGTGGAGAAGTCCTGTCTGGGCTTCTGACGCCCCGCGCCGGCCTCCGCACGGAAGGGCTTGGGGGACACGGACCGCACGGCTCCGCCCCCAAGCCCTTTTTGCGTCCGCGCGGTGAAAAGGGGCAGAGGGCGCAAGGACGGCGGGCAGGGCGTGGAGCGGGCAGGACGGCACTTTTCAAAAAGACAGAAATCCGAGGTAAAATCCGACATTTTGATTTCGCCGGCGTTTTAACATTTCTTGCTTTCGGCGGAAAAATGTTGTATATTTGTACTACAA
>CAVGTC010000105.1:0-10968 GCA_963632255.1 Lachnospiraceae bacterium
TAGAGCAACTGACTCTTAATCAGTGGGTCCAGGGTTCGAACCCCTGAGAGTGTACAACGCGCAAAGGCAGACGAGGCACGATTGGCGAAACACGCCGACCGCGCCTTTTTCTTTTTAACGCCGCGCCACCGCGCCCTCCCCGCCGTCAAAAACAGCCGGACGGCTTGGCGCGTAAGGGGGCAGGACGCTAATTTTGCACAACACACAACAAGCCACCACACACCATGATTATCAACAGCGCAGAGTTTGTCATCAGCAACAGCCGGGCGGACATGTGCCCGGAAAACGTGCGCCGCGAGTACGCCTTCATCGGACGAAGCAACGTGGGCAAGAGCAGCCTAATCAATATGCTCACCGGCCGCAACGGCCTGGCGATGACATCGGCCACGCCTGGAAAGACGATGCTTATCAACCACTTCCTCGTCAACAAGGACTGGCACATCGTCGACCTCCCGGGATACGGCTACGCCAAACGCAGCAAGACGGAGCAGGAAAAGCTGCGCCTGCTGATACGCCATTATGTGCTGGACCGCCGCCAGCTCACCACGCTCTTCGTGCTTATCGACTCGCGCCTGCCGCCACAGCGCATCGACCTTGACTTCATACGCTTCCTCGGGGAGAACGGCGTGCCTTTCAGCATCATCTTCACCAAGGCGGACAAGTCGTCGCGCACGGCACTGGGACACAACATCCGCGTCTTTCTCGACAAGCTGTCGGAGGAGTGGGAGGAGCTGCCGCCGCACTTCGTCACCAGCAGCAGCGACCGCCGCGGACGCGACGAGGTGCTTGACTACATAGAGAGCCTTAACAACGCCGACCTGGGCTGACGCCCCGGCAAAACTCCCCCACCCCGTGACCTGGACGGACAAGATACAGAAAGTGAAGACCGCGCTGGCCGTCACCGCAGTGGTGATAGCCCTGGGCTCGCTGTACATATCCCACCGCCTGACGCAGGACCTCTCAAAGGAGGAGATATCGAAAATGGAGGTGTGGGCGGAGGCAATGCGCTCGCTCACGGAGGCGGACGCGGAGACGGACCTCTCGCTGGTGCTGCGGGTGATTAACAGCAACAACACCATTCCTGTCATTGTGACGGACTCGCACGGCGGCATCCTGGCCTCACGCAACCTGCCGGCGCGGGCGGCGGGCGCGGACAGCCTCGCCGCGCTGGCACGCGAGGCGGCGGAGATGCGCGAGGAGGGGCACTGCATGCGCATGGACCTGCGCGGCGGGGACGCGCGCGCCGACACGCACGACTATATATATGTGTACTACCGCGAGTCGGTGATGCTGCGGCGGCTCGCGGTCTTTCCGTACGTGCAGCTGGGCGTGGCGGGCTTTTTCATGCTGCTGGCTCTCTTCGCGCTGCTTGTGTCGAAACGCGCGGAGCAGAACCGCGTGTGGGTGGGGCTTTCGCGGGAGACGGCGCACCAGCTTGGCACGCCCATCTCCTCGCTGATGGCGTGGAGCGAAGTGCTGAAAGAGACTTACCCTGAGGACGGGCTGCTGCTGGAGATGGACAAGGACATACGCCGTCTGCAGCTTGTGGCGGACCGTTTCTCGAAAATAGGCTCGGCGCCCGAGCTGCACCGCGAAGACGTGCGCGAGGCAGTGGCGCGCGTGGTGGAGTATTTCGACCGCCGCACCTCGCGCAAAGTGACCATCACGGTGGAGGCTCCCGCCTACCCGCTGCCCGCCGACATCAACACGCCGCTCTTTGAGTGGGTGATAGAAAACCTGTGCAAGAACGCGGTTGACGCGATGGAGGGCGAAGGGCGCATCACCGTGACGCTGTCCCCGCAGGGCGGCAGGACAGGGGGCGTGTGCGTGGAGGTGGCGGACACGGGGAAGGGCATACCGCACAAGCACTTCAAGAGTGTCTTCCGTCCGGGTTTCACCACGAAGAAACGGGGCTGGGGTCTCGGCCTCTCGCTGGCGAAGCGCATCATAGAGGAATACCACCACGGCCGCATCTTCGTGCGCCGCAGCGAGCCGGGCGCAGGCACCACCTTCGCCATCCTTTTGAAGTGAGCGCACCAGCCGCCCGCTGCCCCCTCTTCCCGCAAGCGGGACGAAGCCGGGACACACAGGGACGCTGCACACAAAAGGCGGCGGGCGCGTAAAGCCGTCTCCGACATTACGCGCCCGCCGCCATAAATTGTATTCTTGTGCAGCCGCCGTTGTTTCGCGCTACCGCACTACCGTATTTTTCCGAAAGCACCCCCGCCACACTCTGGCGGTTTCCCCGCAAAACGCGCGGAAAGTCATTCAAGCCAAGAGGGATGCAAGTACAGGCACTAACTTGCCTGCCCCCGCTCAACGCGGCAGTCCACCAAACAGACCTCCTCCGCCGCACGTCCTCATCGCTTCAAGCTCGGAGAAAAGGCGCAGCCGTTCCGCGTCCATCAGCCCCGCCGCCACCCGCTTGCGGTTGTACTTCCACCAGTTTAGCAGTCCGCGGTTTTCCACCTTTCGCTTGTCCGGCAGGTGTCCGCACCGTGCGATGAACGCTTTCAGCGCGGCATAGTTTTCCATCCAGTTTTCCTCACGCCTCGTGCCGCCCCCGCGCTTCATCCCTTTGAACGCTATCCTTTGTACGCGCCGTCCTTGGCCTCAAATATCACGCTCGGCTCAAACACCTCCACGGCGTGCCAAACGCCCTTTGGGATTTGGCAGCCGTACTTCCCCTCCGCCGGGCAGAGGCTCACGCGCCGCACCTCGCGAAAATGCTTCTCCGCAGTGTCCTTTTCCGCCAACAAAACGGAAGCGGCATCACCTCCAAGCGGAGCGGCCTCCTCGTAAAACACCTCATCCAGCCTGCCGCACAGGCAGACCACGGTCTCCGACGTGTCGACGTGCCTGTGCACGGCCACTTCCGTCCCGGGGAGCAGGGCGTTGAGCATACGCTGGCTCTTGTCCGCCGGCGTGGTACGCAAGTCAAGGTTCTGCCGCCGGCGCGGATTCTCCGCCGCCCGCGATAAGAGAGTGTCTATTGTATGTCTGTCTATCTCCATAGCGTCCATTTCTTCTTTTCTGCGAAAAGTGCGTTTCCTCGCCGCGGCAAAGTGCAAGCCTCAACTTGCCCTTTGCACGTCCGGCTTGACGGAAACGTTCAACGACGCAAGGTAGGCTTCGTGCAGATGATAGTATTTCTTCATAAACACGACATAGGCCAGTACAAGCAGCACAGTCGCACCTGCCAAATACAGCCAATGGCACAGCACATCATCGGGACGCAGGCATACAAAGCCAAGCGACACGACGAGCTGCATAGCCATATAAAGCGAGGCCACTTTCACGTGCCCAATCTTCAACTCGTTGGCCATAATCTGGTAAGCGTGCTTTCGGTGCGCCGCGCCGAGATTCTCGTGAAGCATGATGCGGTGTACAATGGTGCAGCAGCCGTCGACGCCGTAAACCAGCAGGAAGACAAACCAAGTGACATCCCCCGTCACCATCACCGCCTTGCCCAGCACGAAAAGCAGCACAAAAGCGATGCCGACAGACCCCACATCCCCGGCAAAGCACACGGCCTTGCCCTTGGGGCGGAAGTTGAAGAAGCAGAACACCGCCAGAGCCATCACCATCACACAAAGCAGGTCGGCGTCCACAAAGTTGGCCATAGCCGCCGCAGCCGGAAAGACTCCACCGTTGACCAACGTCAACATGGCAATAACCGCCAGCGAATACCCGGCAGTGATGCCGTTGATGCCGTCCATAAAGTTTATCACATTGGATGCCCCGACATAGACGACAAACGCCAGTGAAACCATCCACCAAAGCTCCCAGTGCATCATGTCCAACTGGTAGATGGCCAACGCCGCGCCGGCAAACTGTGCCACGAGCCGCACTGAGTCGGGAAGCGACCGGATATCGTCCACAAAACTGACACCCGCCACCAGTGTCATGCCAGCAAGGAACCAAGGATACGGGAAACCGAAAAACGCGCCCCACACCCAAGCCGCGACGAGAAATATCACGCCGCCACCGCGCAGCACAACCACAGAGTGCGACGACCGCTCGTTTGGCTTGTCCACAATATTGAACTTGTCCGCAATGCGGAAGTAGATGAGTTCGGCCACAAAGAGCAGAACCGCAATAATTATGTAAAGCGACATCCTTTTGATTATCTACTTTGTATACAAAAGCTGCGAAGGCACAAGCCGTTCCCACAGAGACAATGCACATCCCATATATCCCAAGAACGATCTCTTTGCTCAATGCGCTCTCTCAGACAACTTTCCGACAATGGCATCTACTGCATGAACAATACTGCCACAATTATTTAAATAAGCCAACTCGTCCCACAATTCAATTTCACTCAAACGCGCACGCACTTTCGCCACCTCCTCGGAAAGGTCTATTGGATGTGCGTTTTTGTCAACTCCCGCCACACCTTTGAAAGTGCGGCTGAGGATGACAGAAGTAGACCCTAAGCGGACATGTTCGCCAAGTATATTGTCTGACGGAAGATCCCCTTCCCCTATACGCGCTATCCCGCCGAAGCCGAAAGGCATACCCGCTTTGTTACATTTGTCTGCAATGTACTCCACAAGTCCGCCACTCAGCAGCTCAAACATAAAAGTCAGCCCCATAGAGATATGCAAATCGTTGAGTCCGACAAACAGCTCGTCCACACCAGGCACCGCCAAAATCTTGTCTAATCGCGCCATCGCTGCCGCAGTCTCTACCATAATGCATACCTTGGCACGACCAGCAACCATATCAACATACTGCTCCACATCGTGCTGGTCCATCACCATCGGCAGCATAAGCACATCCGCACCATACGCAACAGCCTTTTCCACCTCATTCTTTGAATAGGCATGTATAGGATTAGTGCGCACAAGCAGCTCAGTGTCCGTCAACACCTTGCGTACAGCAGGAATATTCTCTATATCGTTATGCGACTTAACAGTGTTGCGTCCAAACTGACGCTCGGCTTTGCCTATCCATTCCAAATCAAAAAAGACCCTGTCTATCCCGGCCTTTTGCGCCTCTACCGCCGACTGCGGGTCGGCAGACAAAATCATCAACTTCAAATGCTTCATACCCTAGAATACTTTTCCCTTAAATAAATCCCCATTCACAACCCTACAATATCTAAAAGTTTCCGTCTGTATTCTCATTTATACCCTTTGCTTTTCAGCCACAGGAAACGGACTATATTGAAAATCGGACTCCAACACACCTCGGACGGGTAGTGGGCAATTAAGTGCAGGTTGCGTTTCTGGTTTTCCACAAAACGGCGGAGCGGCGTGTCCTGTCCCCACTTGTAGCGCGTTTCTCCGTGTCCCATATTTCCCGTGTGCATTATTTCCGACAAGAGGAACTCTCCCTCTTTCGCGTCAGGGGGACAAAGCAGAAATCCGGTCGCCAAGCCAAAGACATTTTTCATCACCCACATCACCGCTTTCACAAAGTCCCCCATACCTAACTTTCGGCACCAGTGGAGCGTGTCTTTCCGTTCATCTTCCGTAAAACCCTTGCTGAGGACGAAATAATAGTCCATCAACTGACGAAGACCCACCCCATGACCACAAAGGTGTCGATAGCAATGCAGTAGGATAAAGACACGATTGAACGCCAACGAGGGGAAATCAGTCCCTCCATCACATGGGCTGTAAGTTTCACAGAAGCTATGGAAACGTCTGTTTCGCAACGGACTTGAAAGGAACGAAGGGTGAACGTGCGCCTCAATCTCCACATCCTTATATATGGGGAAATGGATGTGGTGGTAGTTTGCGCCAGTTATTATACCCAACACATCACGACTGAAAGCATACACTTTCTCCCTTCCGCCCGCCAGCCACACGTCAATGTCACCGCTTTGACGCATTTTCCCCAAATCTCCATACAAAGCCGCAATGCCCTGCCCTTTCAACACCTGGCACGGAAAGCCGTTCTCCCGGAAAAAAGCCAATGTTTCCAACGTCTTTTTATCCATAAACTCATTGCGTCTTTGCACACCGGCTGCCTTTGCCAGCCAATCCATCTTGCAGGATGCCGGAAGAGACGCCACGAGATTGGGGGCTGTCCGGTACAACAACTGAACTCCATTGAAACAAATTCCGACCAGAGTCTGCTTCCGGCTCATCGCGAACAACTCCATCCATTCTTGCGAAGTGGGCGGGCGCGACAGGACTGCCCTTGCCCCAATGCTTACTTGAAGCAACTCAAAAAAAAGATTGCTTGCGCTTAAAGCCGGAAAGGTTTTTGACATACCCAAAAGAATACAGGAGCTGAGACTAAGACACAAACGCTTTATGCACAGGCAGAGCTATATCCGGCACGGCATTAACATAATCCCGTAATACGCATGTACTCCCCATATATATTACCCACCATTTTCTCCATCGTGAAATTTTCGGAGAAACGCCTATACCCCGCTTCGGCTATACGTTCTGCTAAGTTCTTGTCTGAATACAGCATACACATCGCATTTACCAAAGCCTTTACATCTGCTTTGGGCACAAGTATCCCAGACACATTCTCCTCCACCACCTCTGATGGGCCAGGCACGTCCGTTGTTATTACCGGCAACTTCATAGACATCGCCTCTTGAATTATTTTACCGAAGCCCTCGCGATAGGTTGGATGAACCAATAAGTCAGATGCTGCAATATAACGACACACCATATCCTTATGTACAGCGCCAGGCATCAACACATTTCCACTTTTCCTTGCCCAATCCATGTTTTCCGCCTTTACAGGATTGACCTTATCCTCCATACCCAAAAGAAGCAGTTTTACATTTGCATATTTTCCATCCACTTCCTTAAAGGCCTCAATAAGCTCATTAATACCTTTATCCGCATTGATGCGTCCCACAAACGCGAAAACATAGTCGTTGTCAGACAAACCGAGTTTCTCACGTATTTCCGAACGCCATATCTCTTTCTTTCCAATGTCATACACTTGCGTGTTCACACCAATTGTGCCTCCCAAACCGATGACACCTATTTTCTCCCTTGGGCATACGCCGTCCTTGATTACAATCTCCATATTTTTGTGACTCACTATCCGCACATGCGTCGAGAGCAAACAAGTAATCTTCTCAAATGCCATCAGCAATTGTCTGCTTATGCCGTGAGCTCCCTCATAGCGCATTCCCCAAAAGCCATACACCCGGTACCGAATCCCAGCAAGACAAGCTGCAATTGAGGCTATAAAGGATGCGTTGGGGGTTGCATATTGGACGCAATCAAATTTCTCCCTCTTGAATATCCTATACATCGCATACATTGACGTTAGCATGTTCAATGGGCGCAGTCCTCGCTCCATCTTTACATTAAAGCAATGCGCGTAGCTTTCGTGCTCCTTGACGAAAGTCTTATCCATATTGCAAACGTAACTCACGTCATGTCCCTTTGTATGGAAATATTTTGCAGCATCCGCCACGAACCACCCCATACTTTGATGGATTGTCGTAACAAAACAGATTTTCATCTTCTTCTCATTTTCCCACTCAATCCTCCACAATCATAAGCAGAGCATAAAGTTGTCACGGCTCAAACCTTCTTGTATTTCACAATTCTTGCAGGATTTCCCACCACAACCGCATTATCCGGAACATCCTTGACAACCACTGCGCCTGCACCGACAGACACATTATTTCCTATTACTACATCTCCTATAATTATCGCGCCGGCACCCACTGACACATTATCTCCGATCGTGGGGCGGCCCCGCCCCGTATTTCCTATTGTCACACAATGCACAATTCTAAAGTTCTCGCCTATGGAATTTGCGGCAACAATTGTGGAGTAAGGGTGAGCATACCAAAACCCACCTTTTATTTTACAAGTGGGAGACAGCGTAAACGAACGTTCGCCAGGCCTCCACCATCCGATAAGCACGCTTGCCAGCCTCCCTATACGATGATAGAACAACGTGCGAAAATACTGGTCCGTATGCAGCATATATAACAACCGTACCGCCAATGGCAATCTGACACCTATGTGCGCGTTCAGCGCAGACAAGTCATGAACCACCAACCGGCGCGCCTGCCCCCCTATCAAAAATATCAACATATGGGGTATGTAGAGCCAGAAAAACAGTAAGGAACTGCCTAATTCCAAAAACATCTTTAACTTTCCCATATACGGACTACATCAAATATCCAAGAACCTTATACTTCTTCGCGCCTTCCATCAGCACAAAAGACAACAAGCACACTTCCACAACGACACCGGTCATAGCCAATATACCATTGTCCGTCACATCCCAGAAGCCAGTAATCACACCGGCACCTAAAACTGAAGGGATAGCCGTCAGAACTATTCTCTGCGAAACAAATATCAGCATACTCATTTTACGCAAAGGGACATAAACGCAGGAATCGGGCATCCTAATCTGGAGGACAAGCTGCACAAAAAAATACGAGAAAGGAAGAAGCATCAACAAGAAGTTGGCATCCGCTGCCGGGCAGAACCTTTTCAGTCCAAAAGCCTCGGCGACAAACAACGCGCCAAAAGCCAATGTGCCAATCAGGCAATACTCCCCTCTTGCCCCCCCACGAACAGCAATCAAGCATCCGATGGCTGCAAACGGAAACGCATTAAACAAGCCATTCCGCCACGTGACAAACACAGAAGAGTATGCCTCATGTAATCTCTCCGTAAAAGGTGTGAGAGTATGGAAACTATACCCGAGTGCCCCCACAAGATACAAGAAAACAGCTAAGGCCAAAAGACTCCGTATGCCACAACGAAGATGGTATCTGCACAAGTACACCAACGACACACCTACCCACAAAGCAGGGAGAAACCAAATGGTGGAATATGTGGAGTATACCACAGCATGGTGGAAATACTTTGCCACATCGCCCGCGCTACATCCATACAGCAACCATTTGGCTACAATAAAACCGAAATAGATTACAGACCATGCCAGATACATCCCCAACACCCTGCGCGTGTACCTCTTCCATGCTTTCTTTCTCCCTGCCCCGTCCTGCAATTCCAGTTTCCTGAAAAAGAGGAACGAGCTTGCGACAAAGAAGAACGGGACGATTATCACATATAAGGAACAAAACATATCCAGTGCTCCAGGCAAGGACACACGTTCGGACGCAGTGTGAGCGCAAACAAGAAATATAGCTAAAAGAAACTTTACAACATCCAGCGCATTATAGTTTGCTCTTTCCACGTTCGCCGTCTGGATCTGGCTCAACAGACATGATTGTTCTCTTTTTTTTCCTATTTCCATAGTCATTTTGAAATCACGTTAAGCAGCTGCTCCCCGTTGTTGAACCTTTTTATCTGCTTCCGGCACAGCCCTGCCAGTTTCTCGTCTATCTCCTGTGACACAGCCGTCACGCCAGGCAGCACAAGCACATTGGGAAGGCGGCGGTAAGGATTGGTGAAAGGGTTGGGTACTTTCTCAAACATATCCAATATGGCCGTGGCATCCTTGTGCGACTTCAGGAATGCGATGAAATCACGGTCGTTGATGAGCTTGCGCCGTCCCACGTTCACCACGGTGACCGTGGGCTTCATCAGTAAAAACCACTTGGCACAAAGAAGTCCTTCCGTAGAGGGGAACAAGGGCATACAGTTGACCACATAGTCACACCGACCGAGAAACTCGGCCAGCCCCCCCCCGTCATATATCTTTTCAAAGTGTGGGCGGGCATCCGTGCGGAGGTCGTAACCAAGCACATGCATATCAAAAGCCTCCAGCCGTTTGGCTATCTGCGAGCCGATGTTTCCCGCGCCAAGTATGCCCACCGTCTTCCCCGAGAGTTCGGAAATGTAATGGTAGTTTCGCAGGAGCCGCAGCGTATGGTTCTTTATGCTGCGGTGGTATCTTTTGGCGTGCGACAGCATGCCGTACACCACAAATTCCGCCATGCCCACATTGTACACATTGGCGGCATTGCACACCGTTATGCCTTTCTTCTTCGCCACACCGAGGTCAATCCCCTCAAAGCCTGCGCTCGTGAGCTGAATAAACCTCAGCGCGGGTGTCTCATGCGACAGCAGGTTACGGGCAAAAGCTCTTGAAGCGACGGCAACTTCCGCCCCGGCGGGTATGCCGCCGTTTTCTTTGATAAGTTCAATCCCCAGCGCTTTGGAGATTTTCTTGTTGCTTGTAATTATCATTTGTGTGTCAAAGCCCGTAGGTTTTCTTAATCTGTCCGAAAAACCTGTCACGACGGGCGTCGAGTACATCGGACGCGTACCCTTTCGCCTCGTTAAAGTTGCGGCGGGCGTAAACCGCCATTTTCTCTTTGCTTAACGCATCCAGCAGCTGTCCAATTTTCTTCACGTCGCAATTGTCAAACACACACTCGGACGGAAGAAGCTCGGGGATGCCCGCTGTGCGCGAGCCAAACGCGGGAAGCGCGCGGCTCATCGCCTCAACGACCGCCCGCGGCAAGCCCTCTTGACGGCTTGGCTGTACATAGACATCCATCCCGTCAAGTATTGCGGCTATCTCCTCATGTGGCCGGGGGCCCATAAAATGCACATACTCCGACACATTCGCATTGGCCGCTATCGCCTTGAGGCGCGAGTTGTCACCCCCGCCTATAAGGTAATAATGGAAGTTGTGCCCTTGTTCCTTATTCAGCTTTTCCAAAGCCCTTATCACATACTCCTGCCCCTTGTACGGAACATTCACCGCGGCCACGGTCACGATTTTCACCTCACCTCCCATATCAAGTTTTTCTATGGAATCCAAACGCGCTGCAAGCGTCTCTTCCCGAGGGGACGGGATATCCACATTCGAGCAGCCCATCGTTACACCGTCGCACGGGTATCTCCCTTGAAGAAACTCCTGCGTCACATAAAAAACGAACGGCGCGGCTTTCACGGTCTGCCTCATCTGACACATAAGGAATGGTGCCACCAGCTTTCCCTGCCAGCTGTAATTCCAGAAAGCGTCCCAAGCACAACCCACCACCGCGAGGAAATAGGGTTTTCCTTGTTTTTTACAAAGTGACACGGCATGCTGCCCTATGAT
>CAVGTC010000106.1:0-10858 GCA_963632255.1 Lachnospiraceae bacterium
TACCGTGGTATCGGGTCACTGGGGTGCGGCTTGGCCTTCAAAGTACCGCGGCATCTTGTCACCGAAGTGCAGGCTTGGCTTCAAAAAGGGTACACCGGGTCGCTACAGGTCGCCGACACCGTTAAACTTTCCTAAAAGTTGCCCTCCTTTCGCGGCGGCGCGATTTGCCACTTTGCTCGATTTCGGGCTTACTATGTGACATTTTGATTTTCGTCACTTTGGTTTTTTCTGCGGCATTGAGCGGATGAAATTCCGCCACCCTAAACTTAAAAGGACGGCCAATCCCCGCGTGGTGACTAGCCGTCCTTTTAAGATTGTTGCAGCTGGTGCTGCGCTATGCGCGGGCTGTATGTTGTGTTAGCGCGAACCTATCCTCGTGCCGCGTGAGGGGGCGGAAAATCCGCCTTGTCCCGAGGGCGCGGAGGAAGAGCGCGAGGACTTCTGCACGGAGGGCGCGGAAGAGGTGGAGGGAGTGGCGGTGCGCGTCACTCTGCCGCGTGACTGTGTGGAAACTCCGGGCGTGGAGCTGCCGCGCTGCATCTGCCTGCTGTTGTCAACACGCTGCGAGGCAGGGCGGTATGTCGTGCCGCCGTTGCCCTGCGAAGAGCCGCCCTGGCGGTTGGTCGTGCCGCCCGCTGTGCCGGTGTTTCCGCGTCCCGGGCGGGTGATGGTGCCGTTGTTGGTGGTAGTGCCGCGTCCCGGGCGGGAGGTGGAGGCGTTTCCGTTGCTGTTGCCGCCGTTGCTGTTGCCGCCGTTGCCGGTCCACGGGCGGAAAGAGCCGCTGTTTGAGTTTCCGCTGCCGTTTTGCGCGTTGGCGTTGCTGTTGGTGTTGCGCCCGCTGCGCGTGGTGTTGCCGAAGCTGCCCGGGGCTTGTCCGCCGCGGTTGCCTGTGTTGGCGCGCGGCGTGCCGTTGTTGTTGTAGGGCTGTCCGGCGCGGTTGCCGTTGCGCCCGTTGCCAAAGTCGGGGCGGAAGCCGTTGTCGCGCCGTCCGCCCGGGTTGCCCGGAGCGCCCCCGCGGGCGGCATAGCCGTCACGCATCCCGTGTCCCGGCATGGGGCGCATGCCCGCGTACGGACTTGGGTCGTTGTGGCTGCGGCGCCGCCATCCGCGTCCCGTGTAGGTGATGTATATGCCGGGGCGGTCGTAGAAATAGCTGCCCACGCGGTAGCGTTCGATGATGGGGAAGTACCACGACGTGCGCAGCCAGCACACCGGGCGGTAGAAATACTCTATCGTGCTGTAAAGCTGGTACTGCCAGTCAAAAAGCACGCAGCGCAGGTCGCTGTCGCGGTAGCTCCAGTAGCTGCCGTAGCAGTCGGAGGCCGTGCGCAGGCTCATCAGGTAGTCAAGGTTTATCTCGTAGGCGCGGTCGTACTGCTCGGGCGTGAGGTTAAGCTCGTACGCCATCTTGTCCGTGATGAACCACGCGCGCTGGCGGGCCTCGTCATAGTCCATTGCCTTGGCTTGCACGGCCGTGGCCAGCGCAAGCAGAAGGGAAAGGGCAAACCGTCTCAAAAGGGTGAATCGTCTCAACATTGCCGTAGTGTTTTGGTGGTCGGTGTGTGTAAGTGTTTCCTTTGTCGTTTAGTCCCATAACTCCGCCCCCGCGCCAATCTTGCACGCGTTGCGGCGGGTGGAGGGGAAAAACCGCGAAAAAAGCCCCCGGCGCGGCCCGCGTGCCGTCTTGTGTCTGCCGGGTGGGCGGACATGATGATATTGTGTGGAGCGCGGGCGTGGCGGCTTGCCGCTCAGAGGCGCGACTTCGCGGCGAAATAAGCCTTCTGCCAGTCGGTGTCGAGCGAGAAAGGCGTCAGCTCGCCGCTCTCCGTCACATAGGAGAGTGTGGTGTCCGTGTCGGGGTCGTTGAAGAGCGGGTTGCTTTCCGAGGCGCTCATGAAAAGCATCACCTTCTCCTTGCGCTCGGCCTCGGAGAGCTTCTTGCTTTTCAGTATTTCGTCAAAAAAGAGCGTCAGAAACTCGCTCATGTAGTACGCCTGCGTGTTGAGCAGCTCCACGCTCACCGTGTCGCTTGTCTCGAAGCACTTGCTTTTGAGGTACACCAGGGCCGTGCGCTTGAACTGCGCAATCTTTGTCTGCGTGTACCCGCTTGTGGGCGAGTTGACCGTGCGCGTGGCGTTTTCCAGCACAAGGTTGTACACGTCCTGGGCGTGCGCGCCGCGTGTGCCGAAAAGCAGGGTAAGGGAAAGGATGAGTAAAAGTCTTGTCATGTCTTGCGGTTATGGTCTTGTGGTGTCTGCGGGACGGACGGGCGGAGGGCGGACTTGGCGGTGCCGTCCGCGCTGCGTCCCGCGCTCACGCGCCCGGCGTTGGCCCTGGCGAAGGCCGCCCACGTCTTCGCCCCGCCGTGCGAAGCGGCCAGGGGGCGCGAGGTCTCAAGGTAGTGGCAGTAGGCGGCGGCAAGCGCGTCGGTGGCGTCGAGGGAAGGCACATTGTGGTCGGGGTGCAGCCGCAGCGTGCGGCGCAGCATCTCCGCCACCTGCTCTTTCGAGGCCTGTCCGTTGCCCGTGATGGCTTGTTTGATTTTGAGGGGGGCGTACTCGTGTATGGGCACCTGGCGGCTCATGGCGGCGGCGATGGCCACGCCTTGCGCGCGCCCAAGTTTCAGCATGCTTTGCACGTTTTTCCCGAAGAAAGGAGCCTCGATGGCAAGCTCGTCCGGTTTGAAGGAGTCTATAACGCCCTGCACCCGCTCGTATATGCGCCCCAGTTTAAGGTACGCGTCCGGGCAGCGGCGGAGGTCTATCACGCCCATCGCCAGCATTTCCGCCTTGCGCCCGCCCACGCGCAGTATGCCGTACCCCAGGAGGTTTGTCCCGGGGTCAATGCCAAGTATCACTCTTTCCGTGGTGGGTGCTCCGCTCATCGCTGACGTGTGCCGCCGGGGTGCTTTCCGCCCCGCTTTTGTCTTGCAAAAGTACACAATACACGCGGTAGCCGCCTTTTAATAATGCAAAATTTCCCTATTCTGCGTTTAAGTCATACTTTTGCACGAAACAGCCCTTTCCGCCTGTGAAACTGGGGCGCGGCGGCACGCCGTCCGCGCCGGTTTGCGGGGGAGACGGGGCGAAACACATTCCCATGATGAAACGTTTAGCGGTATTCTTCGCCCTCGCCGCGCTGCTCTGTGTGCAGGGCATGGCGCAGGCGGTGGCAAAGTTTGACACACCGAAGCACGATTTCGGCACCTTCCCCGAAAGCCAGCGCATGAGCCACGAGTTTGTCTTTGAAAATACGGGCGACAAGCCCCTTGTCATACAGCAGGCCTACGCCTCGTGCGGATGCACCGTGGCGAAATACACCCAGGAGCCCGTCGCGCCCGGTGCGAAGGGAAAGGTGATGGTGACCTACAACGGCAAGGGCAAGGTGCCCGGACACTTCAAGAAAGCCGTCACCGTCGTGTCCAACGCCTCCAACAAAATGGTGCGCCTTTACATTGAGGGCAACATGACGGAGGACAAAAAGGACGGCAAGTGAGCCGCCCCGCAAAGAGTCCCCGTATGAGTAACAACTACCTTGTCATAATGGCAGGCGGCGTGGGCAGCCGCTTCTGGCCTGTCAGCAGCGAAGCCCGGCCCAAGCAGTTCCTCGACATAATGGGCTGCGGGCGCACCCTGCTTCAGCTCACCGCCGACCGCTTCCGCGGCATCATCGACGACGCCAACGTGTGGGTGGTGACGGTGGAGGAGTACCGCGACATCGTGCGCAGCCAGCTGCCCGGCGTGCCGGAGGCCAACATCATCTGCGAGCCCTGCCGCCGCAACACCGCCCCCGCCGTATGCTACGCCAGCTGGAAGATTAAGAAACGCAACCCCAAGGCCAACGTGGTGGTGACCCCCGCCGACCACTTCATACCCGACACTGCGGCTTTCGCCTCGGTGGTGGAGTCGGCGCTGGGTTTCGCCGCCGAAACCGACGCCATCGTCACCATCGGATTGCGCCCCACGCGCCCCGAGACGGGCTTCGGCTACATCAAGGCAAACCTTTCCTGCGCCTCCTCGCGCCGCGGCAACATTTACCGCGTGGACGAGTTCAAGGAGAAGCCCGACCTGCCCCTTGCCGAGCAGTACGTGAAAAACCCAGACTACCTCTGGAACTCGGGCATCTTCATCTGGAGCGTAAGCACCGTTGTCAACGCTTTCCGCGTGTACGAGCCCGACATATCGTCCATCTTCGAGGACATGCTGCCGTCCTACGACACGCCGGGGGAAGCCGAGCGCGTGCGTGAGGGCTATGCGGCCTGCCCTAAGATTTCGGTGGACTACGCCATAATGGAGAAGTCCGAGGAGGTCTTTGTATGCCCCGCCGACTTCGCGTGGAGCGACCTCGGCACCTGGACTTCCCTGCGCGAGCAGATGCCGAAAGACAAGTACGGCAACGTGTGCGTGGGCGAGGGGCTTTCGCTCTTCGACACCTACCACAGCGTGGTGCACACCACGGGGCTGCGCCGCGTGGTGGTGCAGGGGCTTGACGGCTACGTGGTGGCCGAGCGCGACGGCGAGCTGCTCATCTGCAAACTTACCGAGGAACAGCGCATCAAGCTCTTCCACTGAACCCCCGTCCCCGGTGTCACGGTGAAAGCGCGGCGGCGGGGCGGTAGCCCGTGCGCGGGAGCGGCTTGCAAACTCGCTCCCCGCAGAGAAAAAACTATCCCTCCTTTCACATGACCGAGTGGCAAAGCCGCCTTTTGGGGTGGTACGCGGAAAACCGGCGCGACCTGCCTTGGCGCGGCGCCGGCTCGCCATATCTTGTGTGGGTGTCGGAAACCATACTCCAGCAGACGCGCGTGTCGCAGGGGCTTGCCTACTACCTTCGCTTCGTGGAGCGTTTCCCCACCGTCGAGGCACTCGCCGCGGCGGACGAGGACGAGGTGCTTCGCCTCTGGCAGGGGCTGGGCTACTACTCGCGGGCCCGCAACATGCACGCCGCCGCCCGTGACATAGCGGCGGCGGGCGCGTTTCCGCGCAGTTACGCCGACGTGCGCCGTCTGCGCGGCGTGGGCGACTATACTGCCGCCGCCATATGCTCGCTAGCCTACGGCGACCCCGTGGCCGTGGTGGACGGCAACGTGTACCGCGTCCTCTCGCGCTGCTTCGCCGTCGGCGAGCCAATTGACACGGCTGCGGGCAAAAAGGTTTTCGCCGCACTTGCCGACAGCTTGCTTGACCGCCGACGCCCCGCCGACTACAACCAGGCGCTGATGGACTTCGGCGCGTTGCAGTGCGTGCCCGTCTCGCCCCGCTGCGGTGAATGCCCGCTGCGCGTGTGCTGCCTTGCCGCCGAGCACGGCGAAGTGTCGCGCTACCCCGTAAGAAGCCGTCGGCAGAGCGTCGGCGTGCGCTATCTTTCCTACCTGCTTGTCACTTCGCCCGGCGCGTTGTGGCTGCGGCGGCGCGCTGGCGGCATATGGCGCGGTCTGTACGAGCCGCCCGTGGTGGAGACCGCCGCGCCGGCAGGTATAGACGCTGTGTTAAACAGCCCTCTTGCGGCCTCCCTGACTCCCGGCTACACATTGCGTGCCGTGGCGGAGGGCGTGCGCCACCAGCTCACGCACCTCACGCTTGTGGCCTCCTGCCACGAGCTGCGCTACCCCGCTGCGTTGCCCCCCGCGCCGGAGGGCTTCATTGCCGTTCCGCGTGAAAGGGTGGGGGAGTACGCCCTCCCGCGCCTTGTGGAGCGTCTGTTGCAGCGTGCTTTCAGCGGGGACGAGTGAACCGCCGCCCGCATACGGCAAGCGCAACGCTGCCGCGTCCCGCACGCATACTTATATATAGGAGCGAATCCACGGCAAAGAGGCACAAGAGCCAAACCCGCTGCGGCGCGTACGCCGTAGTTTTCCCATCCGAAACAAACAAACACAAAGACACACCGATGTCGCGCAAACGCAAACCCTTACCCGTAATAGAGAACGTCACCATAACGGGGGTGGCCGCTGAGGGAAAAGCCATCGCCAAGGTGGACAACCTCGTGATATTTGTGCCATACGCCGTCCCCGGGGACGTGGTGGACCTGCAAATACGCCGGAAGAAACACAGCTACGCCGAGGCCGAGGTGCTGAAATTCCATTCCTACTCACCCGACCGCGCCGAGCCGTTCTGCCCACATTTCGGGGTTTGCGGCGGCTGCAAGTGGCAGTGCCTGCCCTATGAGGCGCAACTGCGCTACAAGCAGCAGCAGGTGGAGGACAACCTGCGGCGCATAGGCAAGGTGGAGCTGCCCGAGGTGCGCCCCATCCTCGGCAGCCGCCAGCAGAGCGGCTACCGCAACAAGCTCGAGTTCGGGTTCAGCAACAAGAAATGGCTCACCGCCGCCCAGATAGCCTCGGGCGAGAAGTTTGAGGTGATGGACGCCGTGGGCTTCCACATACCCGGTGCCTTTGACAAGATACTCGACATCGAAACCTGCCGCCTGATGGACGGGCTTAACGACCGTCTGCGCAACGGCGTGCGCTCGTACGCCCTCGCGCACGGAGTGCCCTTCTTCGACCTCCGCGCCCAGACCGGCGTGCTGCGCAACATGATGATACGCCTCTCCGAAACGGGGGAGGTGATGCTGCTTATGCAGTTCTGCCTCCGCTCGCCCGAGGACGAGGCGGCGGCTATGGGCGTGCTGGGTTACATACGCGACACCTTCCCCGAGGTGACCTCGCTGCTTTATGTCAACAACACGAAGTGCAACGACACCATAGGCGACCTTGAAGTGCGCACTTTCTGCGGCACGGACTTCATATACGAGACGATGGAGGGGCTGCGCTTCAAGGTGGGGCCGAAGAGCTTCTACCAGACCAACACCCACCAGGCCTACGAGCTGTACAAGGTGGCCCGCGACTTCGCCGGGCTGACCGGCGGCGAACTGGTGTACGACCTCTACACGGGCACGGGTACAATAGCCAACTTCGTGGCACGCGGCGCACGCAAGGTGATAGGCATAGAGTACGTGCCCGAGGCGATAGAGGACGCCAAGGAGAACGCCCGCATCAACGGACTTGACAACACGCTCTTCTTCGCCGGCGACATGAAGGACATTCTCAACCGCGACTTCATCGAGCGGCACGGCCGCCCCGATGTGATAATAACCGACCCGCCCCGCGCCGGCATGCACGCCGACGTGGTGGACACGCTGCTTTTCGCCGCGCCGCGCCGCATAGTGTACGTGAGCTGCAACCCCGCCACGCAGGCGCGGGACCTCGCCCTGCTTGACGCGCAGTATCGTGTCGCCGCCGTGCAGCCCGTCGATATGTTCCCGCAGACCCACCACGTGGAAAACGTGGTGCTGCTGGAAAAGCGATAACCCTTTCGGGGTAGTCCATTCCCGCGGGAAAACAATCCCGGGGACACGCACTGCCACCCCCTCGGGCGTATTTTTCAGGTAAAACATTCAGCAAACCACATTGTCAACCTTACGCAGACACAACCCCCAGCTGCGGGCAAAGCTGCTGCACTGCGCCGAAGAGGGTGACGGGGCGGGCATGCTCGCCCTTCTCACGCCGCTCAACAACAGCGAAAGG
The DNA here is from genome assembly GCA_963632255.1 of Lachnospiraceae bacterium. Lineage (GTDB taxonomy): Bacteria > Bacteroidota > Bacteroidia > Bacteroidales > Bacteroidaceae > Alloprevotella. The sequence continues at coordinate 7,526 of CAVGTC010000106.1, forward strand.
CGCACGGCCGGCTACCTGCTCGCCGAGGAAATACTCCCCGCCGTGCGGTCCGACGCCTACTGGCGGCTTTTCGCCGCCGTCGTGCCATCCGACACAAAAGCCTACCTTGTCACTTTCCTTAAGGCGGCGGTGCGGCTTTGCGCCCGCCCGCCTTTCAGCGTCGACACCCCCGAGCTGGCCGCTTTCGCCGCCCGTGCCACCGGTGTCGACCGGGCGAAGACGCTCGAGCACCTGCTGCCCGCCCTCACCCGTGCGGAGGACATGGCCGCCGTGCTGAGGCTCTTCTCCGCCGGCGACGAGGAGCTGCTGATGGGCAGTCTGCTGCGTGCCGGCACGCCACTGGCCTACTTTTTCCTCTTCCGTGCCCTGCGCCGCCATGAGACCGACCACGGTTTCCTGCGCCGCTATGCCACGCTGCTGGCGCGGCGCGGCGGGCAGTTGTCGTTCAATATGGCCAACGTGATACGCTGCTACTTCGGCGTGGAGGGCATACCCGGCGTGTTCTCCCTCAGTCTGCCGCCCTACGTCCTGAGCCGGCTGGACGGCACGCCCGAGCAATTCATCAAGACAATCAATTACGGAAAGATATGACACTACCAAGGAAGCTGCTTGCCCTCGCCTTCTGCCTCGCGCTCGTGGCGGGCGCAACGGCGCAGGAGCCGCAGAAAGCCGCGCCGGCCAAGACGGAGAAATCAGCCCCGGCCAAAAGCGCGGGGAAAAAGGGAAAGAGCAAGGGCGGAAAGGACGGAAAGGACGCGAAGAAAGCGCAGTCCGTCGAGCGCAAGGGACTCTTCAACGTGTCCCATGAGGGCGAAAACTGGTTTTTCTCCGTACCCGACACCCTCCTCGGGCGCGAGATGCTGGTCACCGTGCGCTACACCGCTACCCCCGCCAACACCGGCAAGTACGGCGGCGAGCAGGCCAACCAGCAAACCGTCTACTTTGAGAAGTCGCCGGCTGGGAAACTGCTGCTGCGCTCGCGTCTGCTTATCAACGCCGCCGACTCCGCGGACAACGTCAACCGCGCCATCACCATCAGCAACGCCGACCCCATCATCGGCGCCTTTAAGGTGGAGAGCCACACGGGCGGGCGGTACAAGATAAAGGTCAACCCGTTTTTCATGGAGGACAACGCCGCCCTCGGCGTGCGCCGCAGCGACAAACAGTCGATGGGGCTGCAGGGACTTGTGGCCGACGCCTCCTACATAGAAAGCATAAAGACTTTCCCCCTCAACACGGAGGTGCGCACGGTGAAGACCTGGACGTCCACCGCCAACAACACTTACGCCGGCGCGTACACGGGCAAGGTGACGCTTGGGCTCAATATCTCCTTCGTCCTGCTGCCCAAGACACCGATGGCGCAGCGCCTTTTCGACCCGCGCGTGGGCTACTTCGCCGACGACTACACCCTTTTCTCCGACAACCAGCAGCGCGTCGAGCCGCGCCGCTTCATCACCCGCTGGCGCCTTGAGCCCAAGGACAGCGCCGACGCCGAGCGCATGAAGCGCGGCGAGCTGGTGGAGCCAAAGAAGCCCATAGTCTACTACATCGACCCCGCCACGCCGGCGCAGTGGCGGCCCTACCTCATACAGGGTGTCAACGACTGGCAGAAAGCCTTTGAGAAGGCAGGCTTCAAAAACGCCATCATGGCAAAGGAGTGGCCTGAAAACGACAGCACGATGTCCATGGAGGACGCGCGCTACTCGTGCATACGCTACCTCGCATCGCCCATAGAGAACGCCTACGGCCCCAACGTGCACGACCCCCGTTCGGGCGAGATACTTGAAAGCCACATTTGCTGGTACCACAACGTGATGACCCTCGTGCACGACTGGTACATGGTGCAGGCGGGCACGCTTGACGAGGCGGCGCAGCGCATGAAGTACGACACCGACCTCATGGGGCAGCTCATACGCTTCGTCTCCTCCCACGAGGTGGGGCACACGCTGGGGCTGCGGCACAACTTCGGCTCGTCGTCCACCGTCCCCGTGGACAGCCTGCGCTCAAAGGCTTTCGTCGAGGCGCACGGCCACACGCCAAGCATCATGGACTACGCCCGCTTCAACTATGTTGCGCAGCCCGAGGACAGCATTTCGCGCACGGGCATCTTCCCCCGCATCGGCGACTACGACTGCTGGGCGATAGAGTGGGGGTATACCCCGATGTGGAACGCCTACGACGCGGTGAGCGACCACTGGGAGCTTGAGAAACTTTCATCCGAGCGTCTGCGCGGCAACCGCCGCCTGTGGTTTGGTGACGGTGAGACAAACAAGACCAACGACTCGCGCTGCCAGACCGAGGACCTCGGCGACGACGCGGTGAAAGCAAGCGAGTACGGCATTCTCAACCTCAAGCGCGAGCTGCCGCAGCTGCCCGCGTGGACTTACCAAAGCGGGGACATCGACGGAGCCAACCTCAAGGGCATGTACGTGGCGGTGTTCAACCAGTTTTACCGCTACTGCCGCCACGTGCTGGGCAACATCGGCGGACTGTACTACGACTACAAGACGGTGGACGAGCCGGGCGAGGTGTACACCGACGCTCCGCGAGCCAAGCAGACTGCCGCGCTCGACTTTCTCGACCGCCACATCTTTTGTGAGCCGACCTGGCTTACCGCCGAGAGCTACGTCGGGCGCATCTACGCCGACAAGCGGAACGTCACCGAAAGCGTAGGCCGCCTTGTCGTGGGCGCGATGCTTTCGCAGAAGGTTCTCGACCGCCTGCGTCCCGTTTATCCCGCCGACGAGTACCTCCCGGATGTCGTCTCGCGCCTTTTCAGCGAGGCCTCGTCGGGCAGCAAGCCCACACTCTACCGCATGCAGCTGCAGAAGACGGCTGTCAACAGTCTCGTGAGCTACTTCACCGGCGCCAAGGGCGGAAAGGCGCGTGCCACGGTGCTTGCCCAGCTCAAACGACTGCAGCGCATGTGCAAGGCGGCATCGGCACAGCCGCACTTCGCCGCGCTTGCCGACACCATCGACCGCGCATTGGTGGTGAAATGAGCCGCCCGGCGTGGAAATAAAACAAGGTACTGCCCATGTTATAGCGTCAGCCATCAAAATCAAAGTGTCAGTTTTTCGTGTAAAAACTGACATTTTGATTTTATGACCGCATTTTGGCGCATTTGCAAAACGCCCGAAAATGTATTATCTTTGTACTACAAGATAGGGACATCCCGAGTGGGATGCCCCTATATTTTTGCCTGTGTTGATTTTCAGCCACTTTCGAGTCAAAACGCCTGCACTTGGGCCACGGAATACCGTGGTATCGGGTCACTAGGGTGCGGCTTGGCCTTCAAAGTACCGCGGAATCTTGTCACCGAAGTGCAGGCTT
>CAVGTC010000107.1:0-10854 GCA_963632255.1 Lachnospiraceae bacterium
TGTATTGATTTTCAGCCACTTACGAGTCAAAATGCCTGCACTTGGCCCACGGGATTCCGCGGTATCTCGTCACTGAAGTGCGGCTTGGCCTTCAAGATGCCTCGGCATCGGAGCTACAGGTCGCCGACTTGCAAAAAATTGACCGCCGACACGCTTTGCCAGGGTGCTGAAGTGTTAAAATCGCGTCGGGGCGCATTTTGTCATTCTGCTCATATTTTGCGCGAAAATGCGACAATTTGACAAAACGGCAATCCTTGCAACCGGCTGCCCGCTGCGCGACAGCACGCACAAGCCGCATCGCCCCCCGCACGGCAGCCCCTGCAAGAGCGCGCAAGGCAAAAAACGTCGGTGGACGGCGGGGAGTGCCGATATGTTTTGCTAATTTTGCGCTGTACTATATAGTTACGCCAAACCAACAAGCACAGGAGACCACTGTAATGAAAGTAGTGATAAGCGGCGGCGGGACGGGGGGGCACATCTTCCCCGCCATTTCCATTGCCAACGCCATAAGGGCAAAACGCCCGGACGCGCAGATACTCTTTGTGGGCGCCGAGGGGCGCATGGAGATGCAGCGCGTGCCGGCGGCGGGATATGAGATAAAAGGTCTCCCCATCGCGGGCTTCGACCGCAAAAACCTGCTGCGCAATGTCTCCGTGCTGATGAAGGTTGTGAAATGCCGGCGGCTCGCGCGGCGCATCCTCACCGACTTCCGCCCCGATGTGGCGGTGGGCGTGGGCGGCTACGCCAGCGGCCCTACGCTCAACATGGCGGGCGCGATGGGAATTCCCACCCTGTTGCAGGAGCAGAACTCCTACGCGGGTGTCACCAACAAGCTGCTCGCCCGCAAGGCGCGGCGCATCTGCGTGGCGTACGAGGGCATGGAGCGTTTCTTCCCCGCCGACCGCCTGATGCTGACGGGCAACCCCGTACGGCAGAACCTCGCCGCCCCCGCTGCGGGAAAGGACGAGGCGGTGCGAGGCTTCGGCCTGGTGCCGGGAAAGAAAACCATCCTCATCGTGGGCGGCTCGCTCGGCGCGCGCACGCTCAACGAGAGCGTGCTTGGCAACCTGCCGCTCGTCCGCCAGCAGAAAAACGTGCAGTTTGTCTGGCAGACGGGAAAGTATTACAGCGAGGGTATACAGCGCGAGCTTGACGGGCGCGGACGGCCCGCCAACCTCGTAGCCTCTGACTTCATAGCCGACATGGGCGCGGCGTACGCCGCCGCCGACCTCGTCATATCGCGCGCCGGCGCGGGCAGCATCTCCGAGTTCAGCGTGCTGGGCAAACCCGTCATACTCGTCCCCTCGCCCAACGTGGCCGAAGACCACCAGACGAAAAACGCGCTGGCGCTGGTGCAGAAAGAGGCCGCGCTGCTTGTGCGCGACGACGACGCGCGCCGCACGCTGCTGCCCCTCGCCATCAACACAGTGCAGGACAACGACAAACTCGAGGCACTCTCGGCCAACATCCGACGCTTTGCCCACCCCGACGCCGCCTCGGTCATAGCCGACGAGGTGATACGCCTCGCCGAAGGGCACTGAGACGAAGGGCACTGTCCCGAAAGGCGGCGGACAGCGCGCAAGATTCACTTTGAAAGCGAAACCACATACAATGAAAGATATAAAGTCGGTATATTTCATCGGCGCGGGCGGCATAGGCATGAGCGCCCTTGAGCGTTATTTCCTCTCGCAGGGCAAGACGGTGGCAGGATACGACCGCACGCCCTCCGCCCTCACGCGCGAGTTGGAAGCCGAGGGCGCGCAGATACACTACACCGACGACCCGTCGCTGGTGCCCGCCGCGTGCCGCGACAGCGAGGGCACGCTGGTGGTGTACACCCCCGCCATACCCGCCGACCACCGCGAGCTTGCCTTCTTCCGCGAGGGCGGCTTCGAGATACAGAAGCGCGCGCAGGTGCTGGGTACGCTCACACGCTCGCTGAAAGGCTTGTGCGTGGCCGGCACGCACGGGAAAACCACCACGTCGTCAATGGCCGCGCATCTGCTACACCAGAGCCACGTGGGCTGCAACGCCTTCCTCGGCGGAATCACGAAAAACTACGGCACCAACTACCTGCTCTCCAAGGACAGCCCGTACGTGGTGATTGAGGCGGACGAGTTCGACCGCTCGTTCCACCACCTGCGCCCCTACGCCACTGTGGTGACGGCAACCGACGCCGACCACCTTGACATATACGGCACGGAAGAGGCATACCTTGAGAGCTTCGCCCACTACACCAGTCTGATACAGCCCGGCGGCACGCTCGTGGTACACCGGGGCTTGAAGATGGAGGAACGCCTCCAGCCCGGCGTGCGCCGCTACGACTACTCGCGCGAGGAGGGTGACTTCCACGCCGAGAACGTGCGCATAGGCGGCGGACGCATCGTCTTCGACTATGTGTCTCCCTTCGGCGGCATAAAGGACGTGGAGCTTGGCGTGCCCGTGAGCATCAACATCGAAAACGGCATTGCGGCCATGGCACTGGCGCAGATAGCCGGTGCCGGCGAGGACGAGATACGCCGGGCGATGCTGTCGTTCGGCGGCGTGGCGCGGCGCTTCGACTTCGCCCTGCGCACGCCCCGGCACGTGCTGTTGTCCGACTACGCCCACCATCCCGAGGAGATAAGGCAAAGCGTGCTCTCCATACGCGAGGTGTTCGGCGGGCGGAAGATATCCGCCATATTCCAGCCGCACCTTTACACACGCACGCGGGACTTTTACCACGACTTCGCCGACAGCCTCTCGCTGCTTGACGAGGTGATACTCACGGAGATTTACCCCGCCCGCGAGAAGCCCATAGAGGGGGTCACCAGCCGCCTGATATACGACAACCTGCGCCCCGGCGTGCAGAAACGCATGGTGGAGAAGAAAGACCTGCCCGCACTGCTGCGCGGGGAGGACTTTGAGGTGCTCATCGTGCTGGGCGCGGGCGACGTGGACGACCTCGTGCCGCAGTTCGCCGAAATTTTGAAAGAGAAAGAGGGTTGACGCGACCGCGCGGGATTCCGCATCCCGCCCGCCGCGCCGCCTGCAAGTATCTATATATAACAATGCCTCCCCAAACCGCCGCACAGTGAAAACACTCATAAAGCTCCTGCTGCTCGCATTGGTTGCGGTATACCTCGTCATTGCTTTCACCACGATGACGGGGCGGGACGACAATACCGTGTGCCGCGAGGTGAGTGTCACCGTGGCGGACAGCTCGCGGGCTGGCTTCATCACCGCCGCCGAGGTGGAGCGCATGCTGCGTGCCTCCGGGCTCTACCCGATAGGGCGCACCATGGCGCAGATTGACGGCGCGCGCATCGAGCGCGAGCTGCGCAGGCAGGGCTTCATTGAGAACGCAACCTGCTACAAGGCGCCCGGCGGCACACTCAACGTGCTGGTGGAGCAGCGCCTGCCGGTGCTGCGCGTCATGGCGGAGAACGGAGACGATTATTACCTTGACGCGAAGGGCTGCGTGATGAACCCGAAAGGCTACGTGGCCGACCTTCCCATCGCCACGGGCAGCGTGAGCCGCCGCTTCGCGCAGCGCCAACTGCTGAAACTGGGGCTCTACCTGCGCGACAACGCTTTCTGGGACAACCAGATTGAGCAGATACACATCACGCCGTCACACCAGATTGAGCTGTACCCGCGCGTGGGGCGGCAGGTGATACTCTTCGGCAGCGCGGACAGCATTCCGCGCAAGTTCCAAAACCTCTACACGTTCTACCAAAAGGTGATGCCCGAGGTGGGGTGGAACAAGTACAGCACGCTCTCCGTCGAGCACGTCTCGCAGATAGTGGCAAAGAAAACCAAGAGCTGAGGGCGTGCCCCGCAAAGGCGGAGGCGCAAAAGACACGCAAAGAAGACACGTTTACAAGACACGACACTAAGATATATAATGGAAGACAATTTCATTGTTGCGATAGAGCTCGGCTCGTCCAAGGTGACGGCGGTGGCCGGGCGCAAACAGCCCGACGGAGCTATACATATACTTGCCTGCGCGCAGGAGCCCTCCACCACTTTCATGCGCAAGGGGCGCATCAACAACATCAGCAAGATGACCCAGTGCCTCGCGGGGATGAAGGAGAAGATGGAGCAGAAGATGCAGAAATCCGTCAGCCGCGTGTACGTGGGCATCGGGGGCTTCGGCATGCACACCGTGCCCAACACCGTCGTGCGGCGCTTTGACTCGAAAATAGAAGTCACCCAGGAGATGGTGGACGCGATGTGCGACGAAAACCGCACCATGGCCAGCGGAGAGCGGGACATACTTGAGGCCGTGCCGCAGGAGTACCGCCTCGGCACGCAGCGGCAGACCGACCCCGTGGGCTTCCTCACCGACAGCATAGAGGGAAACTACCTCAACATAGTGGCCAACGCCTCCGTGCGCGAGGAGATACGCAACTGCTTCGGCGCGGCGGGCGTGAAGATTGCCGACATACCCATCACGCTGCAGGCCCTGGCCGACGTGACGCTCACCGAGTCGCAGAAAACCTCGGGCTGCGTCTTCGTGGACATGGGCGCGGAGACCACCTCCGTGGCCGTGTACAAAAACAACCTGCTGCGCCACCTCGCCGTCATACCCCTCGGCGGCGCTAACGTCAACCGCGACATCATGTCCCTGCAGATTGAGGACAACGAGGCCGAAGCGCTGAAACTCAAATACGGCGCGGCGGTGGCGGACTTGGCGGACACGGACGAGTCGCCCATCGCCCTGCGCGACGGGAGGAAGATTGACCGCACCGAGTTTGCCGGCCTGGTGGAGGCACGCGAGGAGGAGATTGTGCAGAACGTGGCAAACCAGATAAAGTTGTCGGGCTACACGAAAGAGCAGCTCATCGGCGGCATCATCGTCACGGGCGGAGCCTCGCAGATGAAAAACATGGACAGCCTCTTCCGCCGCGTGACGCAATTTGACAGCATAAGGTTCGAGCACAACATAAGGGTGCAGCTGCGCACCCCCGACTTCCCCGACTTCAACAAGGACGGCAGCTTCAACGGGGCCGCCGCGCTTGTGGACAAGGGCAACATGAACTGCTGCGGCGGCGCGCTGGGGCAGAACAAGCCCGACATCTTCGCCCCGGACGAGGCGGAGGAGGAGAAACGCCGCGAGAAGGAGCAGCGCCTTGAGCGCGAGCGCGAGGAAGACGAACGCCGCAAACGCGAAGAGGACGAACGACTCAAACGAGAGGAAGAGGAACAGCGCAAGCGCGAGGAAGAAGCGGAAAGGAAAGCGGAGCGGAAAGCGAAGATGCAAGCCCGCTTCAAGCGCATCGGCGGCTTCTTCTCAAAATTCGTGAGCGACGGCGAGGGGGAGAAAGACTAAAGAAGGACACAGAACAATGGCAGAAGAAAACAACAAACCCATGATAGACCTTGGAGTCCCCTCCACCACACCTTCCATCATCAAGGTAATCGGCGTGGGCGGCGGCGGCGGCAACGCCGTCAACCACATGTACCGCGAGGGCATACACGACGTGAACTTCGTGGTGTGCAACACCGACTCGAAAGCACTTTGCGACTCCCCCGTCCCCGAAAGGCTGCAGCTTGGGCGCGAGGGACTAGGCGCCGGCAACCGCCCCGAAGTGGGAAAGCAGGCGGCGGAGGAAAGCCTTGAGCAGATACACACCATGCTGGGCGACGGCACGAAGATGGTGTTCATCACCGCCGGCATGGGCGGCGGCACCGGCACAGGCGCCGCGCCGGTCATCGCCCGCGAGGCGAAGGCGATGGGCATACTCACCGTGGGCATCGTCACAATACCCTTCCGCTTCGAGGGAAACAAGAAGATTGACAAGGCCCTTGACGGCGTGGAGGAAATTTCCAAGCATGTGGACGCGCTGCTTGTCATCAACAACGAGCGACTGCGCGAGCTTTACGCCGACCTCACGCTCCCCTCGGCCTTTGAGATGGCGGACAACACGCTGAGCGTCGCCGCCCGCTCCATCGCCGAAATCATCACGATGCACGGCATCATCAACCTTGACTTCCGCGACGTGTGCACCGTCCTCAAAGACGGCGGCGTCGCGCTGATGTCAACGGGCTACGGCGAGGGCGAGAACCGCGTCACCAAAGCCATAGAGGCCGCGCTCTGCTCGCCGCTGCTCAACCACAACGACATCTTCAACTCGAAGAAAGTGCTGCTTTCCATCTCCTTCTGCGCCGAAGATGGCAGCGAGGCGCTTATGATGGACGAGATGAACGAGGTGCACGACTTTATGTCCAAGTTCCGCGATGACGTGGAGACGAAGTGGGGACTCAGCACCGATCCGACGCTTGACAAGCGCGTGAAGATAACTGTGCTCGCCACCGGCTTCGGCATCAACACCATACCCGGCATGAAGAAGCGCCTTGACGCCGAGGAGGAGGAGCGTATGCAGAAGGAGGCCGAAAAGCAGGAGGAGTACGAGGAGCGCCGCGACATTTTCTACGGGAGCCCCGACAAAAAGGGTGCCGCACGCCGCACGCCGCGCATCTTCCTCTTCGGGCAGGACGACCTTGACAACGAGGAAATCATCTCCATGGTGGAGCTCACGCCAACGTACAAGCGCACCAAGGAGGCCTTGGCAAGCATCAGGAGCAAGGCCATCATCAGCACGGCCATAGTGCCGGAGAGCGCGACCGGACTTTCCGCCGGGACGCCCGGCTCCGTGATTTCGTTCAACTGACCGCAACGCGCCGCGCGAGCCGTCACGGCACGCAGCGGCGGTAAGCCTTTTGCGGTGGCGGCGAAAAGCCGCCACCGCAAATATCTTTATTAGGAAACACAAGAGGAGATGACAGACACGGACAAGCTGCTTGTGACCCTTGTGCCCCCCACCACGCCTTCCATCATAAAGGTCATCGGCGTGGGCGGCGGCGGCGGCAACGCCGTGGGGCAGATGTACCGCGACGGACTTGACGAGGTGCGCTGCCTTGTATGCAACACCGACGCGAAGGCGCTTGCCGACTCCCCTGTTCCCGAGCATCTCCAGATGGGACCGGGACTGGGCGCGGGAGGCGACCCCGTCATAGGGCGGCGGTACGCCGAGGAAAGCGCGGAAAAGATAGGGAAGGCACTTGACGGCGGCACGAAGATGGTTTTCATCACCGCCGGCATGGGCGGCGGCACCGGCACCGGCGCGTCGCCTGTCATAGCGAGGATAGCGCGCGCAAAGGGCATACTCACCGTGGGCATCGTCACCCTACCCTTCCTTTTCGAGCGCGAAAGGCAAATAAACAAAGCCCTTGACGGACTTGACGCGCTGGCGGCGGAGGTGGATGCCCTTTTGGTGATAAACAACCAGCGCCTGCTGGAGATTTACCCCGAGACAAACATACTGCAGGCTTTCCGCCTTGCCGACCGCACGCTGTCAAAGGCGGTGGGCAGCATCACGGAGATAATTTCCATGCGCGGGCGGGTGAACCTCGACTTCCGCGACGTCAACATGGTGTTGCGCGGCGGCGGCGTGTCCGTCATGTCGGACGGCTACGGCGAGGGCGAGGGGCGGCTGACAAAAGCCATATCCGCCGCGCTAAACTCCCCGCTGCTCAACAACAACGACATATACCGCGCCAGCCGCTTGCTGCTTGCCATCACCTTCAACCCCGACGAGGGCGTGCTGCAGACCGAGGAACTTAACGAGCTTGCCGGCTTCATGCAGAAGTTTGAGGACGGGGACATCGAGTTCAAGTACGGCATGGCAACCGACCGCGACCTCGGACACAAGGTGAAGGTGACGCTCCTCGCCTCGGGCTTCAGCCTTTACGGTGGAAAGAAAGAGGTACGAGCCGCAGAGGACGACGAGGAAACCCTCCGACGGGGCGAGCGGCGCGCCGCCTTCTACGACACGGCGCAGGGCGGGCGGCGGCAGCCGGCCGCACCCCGGCTGTACATCTTCCGCCCCGAGGATTTGCTTAACGAAGACCTCATCGCCGAGGTGGAGCGCGTACCGACAAGGAAACGCAACGCCGGGCAGCTGCGCCGCATAAAGGACTGCGCGAAACCGGCGGCGGACGGCTCACAGTCAAACGGCACAGCTCCCGCCACTGCGGGCGGAAACGCCGCAAGCGGGACAACGCACGCCGCGCCCGAAGTGATACGCCCGGGCGACACCATCAGCTTCGGCCCGCAATAGCCGCACACACAACCGCGCGAAGACAGACAGCACAAGACGACAGAAACAAACTGACATACAATGGACATCTTTGAGAAAGTAAGCAAGGACATCATCGCCGCGATGAAGGCGAAGGACAAGGTGCGCCTTGAGGCGCTGCGCAACATCAAGAAGTATTTCATCGAGGCGAAGACCGCCCCGGGCGCCAACGACACGCTGCCCGACGCCACCGCGCTCAAGATACTGGCGAAGCTCGCCAAGCAGGGGCGCGACACGGCGGCGCTTTACAAGGAGCAGAACCGCCCCGACCTCGCCGAGGAGGAGAGCGCGCAGGCAGCTGTCATCGAGGAGTACCTCCCCAAGGCGCTCACCGCCGACGAGCTTGAGGCGGAGCTGAAAGCCATCATCGCCGAGACGGGCGCCGCCTCGCCCAAGGACATGGGCAAGGTGATGGGCGCGGCCTCCAAGAAGCTCGCGGGGCGTGCCGACGGGAAAGCCATTTCCGAGGTGGTGAAGAGACTGCTGCAGCAGTGACAGGCCGTCCGCCGCGCGGGTCCGGACGGACACGCCACACGCGTCCGGCGCGGACAACGGGACGTACGGTCCGCCGCGCCGCCCCCTTTTCTTTTTACGAATAACAAGACATAACCTATACATGAACAGAAGATTATTTCTCGCCGCCGCGCTGACCGCCGGCTTCTCACTGTCGGCGACGGCGCAACAGAAGATGTACGTGCTGAAAGACAAGAAAGTGGTGGGCGTGTACCCCGTCAGCGAGGTGGACTCCGTCACCTTCGCCCTGCAGGGCGACATTGAGGGCAACACCCACGCCATCACCGCCGAGTCCGACCGCTTCTGCACGTACACCTGTCCCGCCGAGGCCGCTCCCGGCCAAACCGTGATAGTGTACGTCAAGATGGAGAACGCAAAGTACAAGGTTTCGTCACTCACGGCAAACGGCGCGGCCTGCACCTACATCACCGACGACGGCACCACCTTCCGCTACAAGTTCGCCATGCCCGACACCGACATCACGCTCTCCGCCGAAACCGTGATAGACCGTCACGCCATCACGCCCATCGTGGGAAAGCACGCCTACCTCACGATGCTGAACTGCTGTGACGACTGGACAGTGGACGAGGACAAGCGCGTCTACGACGAGGCAATGGAGGGACTGGTGAAGTTCTACTACGGCGCCGAAGACGGCTACACCGCCACCTTCAAGGCGATGACCGAGAGTGGTGAGACCCTCGAGCTGCAGTACACCGACGAGGACAACGACTTCGGGAAGTGCTACTTCGTGCAGATGCCCGACGAGCCCATCAGCATCGAGGTGACTGCCGCCGAGCTGACCACCTACCGCGGGCGCGACTTTGTGGGGACCTACCAGGGCTATGAAATAAAAACCACCGGCAACCGCCTCTTCACAGCCTCAACGCCCACACTCTCGGCCGAGCTGAAAGGCAACACCGCCTACACCGCAGCCACGACGGACGACAACGCTCTCAGCGTACACGGCACCTACACCTACACCGAGAGCTCGCAGCGCATCAGCTACAACGAGCCCGCCACGGACCAGGGCGTGAGTCAGGCGAAAGGCTATGGCATCAACGGCAAGTACATCGACGGCGGCGACCTCTTCGTCAACTTCAGCAACCTTGACGACGACCGCCCCGAAAACGTGAAGCTGTACTTCGCCTCCGCCCAGCCCTTCACCTACACCTGCGCCGCCACCGACACCTACGGCTCGCACTACCTGTTGCAGCTTTCGCGCGAGGACGGCACAACCGCCTACTACTACCTCGAAACGCAGTCGCGCGAGGTGACTCCCGTGACAGTGTCATACACCAGCGGCAACGCGCTCGCCACGGCCTGCGCCGCAAAGGTGTACGCCGACGGCAAGTGCCTCTTCACTTACACGCTCTCCCAGGACGGCGGCACGCCCGTCTTTGTCTTCGCGGGCAAGGAGGCCGGCACCTACAAGCTCGAGGGCGGCACGGCCACCGACAAAACCCTCTCGCTTGACGGCTTCGGCTCGGCCACCTACGGCACGGACAAGGGCACATACACCATCCAAGACAATATTGTCAAGTTTGTCTCCGGCTCCTCCACCACCTCTTTCGTGATAAACACCGCCGCACGCACCTACTCGCTTGTGAAGAGCGCCGCGTGGGACGGCCCGTCCAAGTTTATGGCGGTGAGCAGCAACGCCTGCTTCGACGACGCCACGGCCACCACGGGCACCGTGCTCTTCGTGCTTAACTCCAACTACGCCGGCGAGCAGGTTGAGGGCAAGGTGAAGGTAGACGCAAGCATCGTGGACCAGTACTACTCCACGCGCAGCACCAACACGGGCACGGCGTCCTACACCTACAACTCCATTGACAACACGCTGCTCATCTCCGGCGTGCTTGTGGGCACGGCCAACGGCCGCTCTACGGAGAAGATAGACATCGAGCTGAGCGTATCCTCCGACAAGCAGACGCTCACCTGCGAAAAGGACATCTACCTCCGCGCCGCCTCGGGAGGCGACACGCGCTACATCCCCTTGAAGGGGCTCACGTTCACGGCACGCGACTGACGCTGCCGGCACGCGCGCCCCGTGCGCACCACCACGCCGCCCGCTCCGAATGGTTGCCGGGCGGCGTTTTTGATGCCGTATGCCCGTCTTCCGAAATGACAGAATGTAAGGAAAACGCCTTGAAAACCGCCAAAGTGATTTCTCGGGCGTTTTAACATTTCTTGCTTTCGGCGGAAAAATGTATTATCT
>CAVGTC010000108.1:0-10771 GCA_963632255.1 Lachnospiraceae bacterium
AGGGACATTCCTCGCGGGATGTCCCTATCTTGTAGTACAAAGATAATACATTTCCCGGCGTTTTGCAAATTGTGCCATTACGTGTCACAAGGCGAAATTTGAGATTTTTTCACGGTTGCCCGCATATTTCGCCGTCCCCGGCTGCACCAAAAATACTGCTTTCACGTGAATGTTCCGCTCGTTTTTGCGCGGACGGGGCGTTTCCCGCTTTGCCCGTTCGCCGCAGCGGCTGTGCGCAAAGCCGATTTTTGCCCCCGCGCCGCGTTTCGGTGGGCGCAATGTTATAACTTTGCGCGTTAAACGGGCGGGCAAGGCGTGTCCGCCTGGCTCTCGCGTGGCGTGGTGACGCGCCGCTGGGGCGAAAATCTAACCATAACTACCATGAAACGCGGCGCGGTGAACGAAATCCGCGTCCGCAAAAAGAAAGACAAGGGATGATGACCAACAACAGCACACTGAAGATGCGTCTCGTCGTGATGAACTTCCTTGAGTTCGCCGTATGGGGGGCTTACCTCACCTCGATGGGAAACTACCTCGGCCGCGCCGGGATGGGCGGCGAGATACACTGGTTTTACGCCATACAGGGCATTGTCTCCATCTTTATGCCCACGCTTATGGGCATAGTGGCCGACAGGCACATGCAGCCGCAGCGCCTCCTCGGGCTTTGCCACCTTGCCGCCGGCCTTTGCATGCTGGGGCTGTGCCATATGGGCATGGCAAGCGAGCAGCCGGACAAAGCCTCCTTCATCGCGCTTTATACGCTGGGCGTGGCGTTTTACATGCCCACCCTCGCGCTCTCCAACACGGTGGCTTTCACCACGCTTAAGCTGCACGGGCTTGACACGGTGAAGGACTTCCCCCCGATACGCGTATTCGGCACGGTGGGCTTCATTGCCACGATGTGGTTTGTCAACTGCACCACGTGGCACGGCGCGGGACTCTCTTTCTCGCTGGCCGACGACGCCGCCAAGTTCCAGTACACCTATATGCAGTTCCTCGTTTCGGGTGTGCTGGGCGTGCTGCTTTTCCTCTACTGTCTCACGCTGCCCGCCTGCCCGCTCGTGAAGAAACCATCGCGAGGGCTTGCAGCGGCTTTTGGCTTCGACGCTTTCCGCCTCTTCAAGCAGAAACGCATGGCGCTCTTCTTCATATTCTCCGGACTGCTGGGCATGTCGCTGCAGGTGACCAACGGCTACGCCACGCCTTTCCTCACCAGCTTCAAGGCCGACCCCGCCATGGCGGGCACTTTCGGAGCCAACAACGCCACGATGCTTGTGTCGCTCTCGCAGGTGGCCGAGGCCGTGTGCATACTCTTCATTCCTTTCTTCCTTAAACGTTACGGCATCAAGGTGGTGATGATGATTGCCATGGCGGCGTGGGTGCTGCGCTTCGGATTTTTCGGGCTGGGCAACCCCGCCTTCCCCGGCGTGACGCTCATCATCCTTTCCTGCGTGGTGTACGGCGTGGCGTTTGACTTCTTCAATGTCTCCGGCGCGCTCTTCGTCAACAGCGAGTGCCACCCCTCCGTGCGGGCTTCCGCGCAGGGGCTCTTCATGCTGATGACAAACGGACTGGGAGCCACGGTGGGCACGCTGGCCGCCGGCGAGGTGATAAACCGCCTCTGCGCGTGGAACGCCGACGGATACCTGCTGGGCGACTGGAGCACGGCGTGGTTTATCTTCGCGGGCTACGCCCTCCTTGTGCTTGTGCTTTTCGCCGTGGCCTTTGAGGGGCGCGGGGCGGAAGACAAAACTCTGAGATGAAACAATGTACGAGACTTATACCGAACTGTCGCTTGAGGGACTGACAAGTTCCACCTCCCTGCGCGGGGCGTATGTGTTGCTGCTGCGCGACAAGGCGGGTGGCATTGTCATCGGTCTGCCGCTCGACACGGAAGGCTTCGGACGCGTGAAGCGTGCCGTGTCCGATAAGGACTACACACCCTCTCACCTTATGCTGAGGCTGGCGGAGGCAGTCGGTATGCGGCTGCTCGGCGTGAGGGTGCTGCCCTCTGCGGACGGTGCAACCAACGGACGGCTTGACTTTGAGGACGGCAACAGCCTGCGTGTGCTTGACGTGCCGATTGCCGACGCCGTGGTGGCCTCGCTTGAGGCCGGGTGCTCGCTCTGGGCGCCCCCCGCCATGATGGAGGCGCAGCGCAAGCGGCACAACCCGGAGGGCACGGTGGCTCTGCCGCTGTCGGGTATGGGGGACGATATCCTGCGGCAGGCTTTGGAGGAAGCCGTCGCAAGCGACAACTTCGAACTGGCGGCGCACATACGCGACGAACTGAAAAAGCGCGGCTAACGCTGAGGGCGCGGGGGTGGAAAGCCCCTTGCGCCTTTTGCGTGCATCTCCGCGTGCGGACAACACAACCACAGACAACAGACTGCGGGCGCGACGGACGGAAAGTGCGGCGCCGCGTCCCACACTGACGATGAAAGAGACCCATTTGTTTTACGCCCCCGAGGCTGCCACGCGGCGCGAGCTTCCCCCCGAAGAGTCGGTGCATGCCGTGCGCGTGCTGCGCATGAAAGAGGGGGACACGCTCACCCTCACCGACGGCGCGGGGCGCTTTTACGAGGCCGTGGTGTCGCTGGCCTCGCCCAAGCGTTGCGCTTTCAGCGTGACGCGCGGGTGGGAGGACACCCCTTTGTGGCGCGGCGGCATCCACCTTGCCGTCGCACCGACGAAGAATATGGACCGCATGGAGTGGCTTGTCGAGAAAGCCACGGAGATAGGTGTTGACCGCATCACGCTCCTCTCCTGCGACAACTCCGAGCGGCGCGTGGTGAAGACCGAGCGCCTTGAGAAAATTGCGGTGTCGGCGATGAAGCAGAGCCACAAGGCGCGCAAACCTGTCATTACGGAGATGACGACGTTACGCGCTTTCCTTGACGAGATGCGTGCGGCGGGAGGCGAGATGTTCATAGCCCACTGCCACGAAGCCGCCGAGGGCGGCGGGGACACCGAGTTGTGCCATCTCTCCGGGCGCAATTTCCTTGGCGACCTGCTTTCGCCTGACGGCGCAAGCTGTGTGATGGTGGGACCCGAGGGCGACTTTTCCGCCGCCGAGGTCAGCGCGGCCCTTGCCGCCGGCTGCCGCGCAGTGAGTTTGGGCGAGAGCCGGCTGCGCACCGAGACGGCCGCCCTTGTCGCCGTACACCTTATGTACCTTGCCAAGCGGGGATGACCGGCATCCGTGTCCCCGTATAAATGCGTTTACCTGTTGTGAAGAAAAAAAAGAAAGCGTGCGTGGCGTGCGCGGTGGCGGCGCTGCTTGCCGCCGTGGTGGCCGCGCTCGTGTTTTTCCTGCGTCCCGCCGACTACACAGCCTGTGTGCCGGCGGACGCAAAGGCCGTGGCGGTGGTTTCGCCCTCCGCGCTCTCGGCAAAGGGACGCGACGCCGCACTGCACGGCGTTTTCGGCGGGGCGCCCCCGCGCGGCATAGACTTTACAAGTGACATCATTCTGTTTGTCGCCCCCAACGAGTACGCCGGGGTGGCCGCCGCCGTGACTGACAGGGCGGCGGTGGAGGCCACGTTCGCTGAAATGGCGCGGGCGGGGCTTTGCGGCACACCCGCCGACGACGGCGGGCGCGGCTGGGTGTGGCTCAAGGCCGGCTGGCTTGTCGAGTGGGACGGCCGGCGGCTGCTTGCCCTCGGCCCGGGTGTGCCGCAGGAGCGTGACGCGTTACTGCGCTGCGCCGCCCTGCTGATGGACGGCGAGGGGAAATCTTTCTTCGGCGGCGAAAACCACAAGCGGCTTGAGCGGCAGAGGGGCGGCGTGCGCCTCTTCGCCTCGCTTGATGCCGTACCAGCGCCCTACAACCTTATCTTCCGCCTTGCCCTGCCGCCCGAGTGCCCGCTTTCCGCAGTGCGCCTCTTTGCCGGTGTGGAAACGGGAAAAGACGGCAAAGGCAGCCGCGCCACCTGTGAGCTAAGCTGCGCCACGCGGCAGTGGGACGAGGCTTTCGCGAGGTACGAGCGCGGCAAAGGCTGCCTTTCGCCCCAAGAGGGCGACAACGGCTTCCCGGTGCTTTTCCGTCTTGCCACCCGTACGTCGGGCGGTGACCTCCTGCGGCAGCTGCGCTCCGACGCCACGTTGCGCGGACTGCTGGCGGGACTCAACCGCACGGTGGACGCCGACAAAATGTTGCGTGGCGCGGACGGTGTGGCGGAGTTTGCCGTCGGCTCGCTCGCCAAGGACTGGACGCCGGCTTTCTGCCTGAGGGCGGAGAACGCTGCCCCGTCCGCGTTTGACGGCGCGTCATACTGGATGGAGAGCGCGGCGCGGCAGCCTGACGTGTGCCTTGAGCGGCACGGCGCGGAGGCGTTTTCACTGAAAAGCGCAAAGGGCTCGTTGCACTTCGGGCGCAACGCCGGGCGCACGCTCTATTTCGCGTCGGACGGAATGGAAGGTTACGTCGCCGGAAACGGGGGACGGATGTGTTTCGCCAAAACGCCCTACCGCGCGGGCGGACTGCGGGCTTACCTGAGTCTTGACCTTGACTGCCTGCGCCGCCAGTCCTGCATGGCGGACGGCGGTGTGTCCGCGCTGCTGCGGCTCTTGCTGCCGGACGGACACCGCGCCACCGTGCGCGTCCTCACGGACAAGCGGGTGGAAGCCGTGGTGGAGTAGGGCAACGCCCCGCGCCCCGCGCAAATGTCGTCGGGGAAAAGACACAATATATATATAATGCGCACGGAGAGCGCCCCGTACACAAACAAGCAAACACAACAGATGGAGGAGATAACATTGTCTAATGTGCTGCCGCAGGTCTTCGCCGGCAGGGACGACCTCACGGGCGACGTGTGGCAGCGCGAACTTTCGCTGGGGAAAGGCAGCACATACCTTGTCGAGGCTGCCTCGGGCACGGGCAAGTCCACCCTTTGCAGCTACATCCTCGGCTACCGCCACGACTACACCGGCACGCTCGCTTTTGACGGGCGCGACACCCGCACGCTGTCCGTCACCGAGTGGACTGAGGTGAGGAAACGCCACGTCAGCCACCTTTTCCAGGAGCTGCGCCTTTTCCCCGAGTTGACCGCGTGGGAGAACGTGCAGATTAAAAACGCGCTCACGGGGCACAAGACTGCGGAGGAGATTCGCTCCTGGTTCGGTCGCCTCGGGCTGTCCGACAAAATGGACGCCAAGGTGGGGCGGATGAGCTTCGGCCAGCAGCAGCGAGTGGCATTGATGAGGGCACTCGCCCAGCCCTTTGACTTTCTCCTTGCCGACGAGCCGGTGAGCCACCTCGACGACGCCAACGCCGCTGTCATGGCGCAGCTTATGACGGAAGAGGCGCGGCGGCAGGGTGCGGCGGTGGTGGTGACCAGCATAGGCAAGCACATGGCGCTCGGCTACGACCGTGTGATTAGACTCTGAGCAAAGGGGGACGCGAGGGCTTCGTATAAAGGACTTCCCAGTCAATCGCCCCGTAGAAAATGCGGACTCGCTTCAAATTTCGCTTTGTCCTTTCCGGACTTACGCCCGCCACCATTCCCGGAGTCCGCCCGCTCGGTCCGCTTTACAGAACCTTACCAAACAAAAACCCAACACACAAGCAATGTCACTGATATGGAAACTGCTGCGCCGGCACATCAGCCTGCCGCAGTTTGCCGGCTTCTTCCTCGCCAACCTTTTCGGCATGTGGGTGGTGATGCTCGGCGTACAGTTTTACAGGGACATAGTCCCCGTCCTCACGCAGGAGGACAGTTTCATCAACAACAACTTCCTCGTGGTGTCGAAGCGCGTCACGACGCTCGGCACGCTTTCGGGGCGCACCAACGCCTTCACCCCCGAGGACACGCTCGACCTTTCCGCCCAGCCTTTCTGCCGCAGGGTAGGGGCTTTCACCGCGTCGCGCTACAAGGTGTCCGCGTCGATGGGCTTCAACGGAGCCGCGCCGTTCACCACCGAGATGTTTTTCGAGGCGGTGCCCGACGGCTTCGTTGACGCGCCGGCGGACGAGTGGCGTTACAGCCCGGGTGACGATGAAGTGCCGGTTATTCTGCCGCGTGCCTATATCGCGCTGTACAACTTCGGGTTCGCCCAAAGCCGCGGGCTGCCCAAGGTGAGCGACGGACTGGTGGGGATGATAGACATGCGGGTGTTTGTGAGCTCGGGCGGCAGGCACGGCGAGTTCAAGGGGCGCGTCATCGGCTTCTCGGGCAGGGTGAACACCATACTCGTGCCGCAGAGCTTTATGGACTGGAGCAACGCCGAGTACGACCCCGACGGCTGTGACGAGCCCTCGCGCGTGATGGTGGAGGTGGCAAACCCCACCGACCCCGCAGTGGCGCAGTACATGCAGCGCAAGGGTTACGACGTGGAGGACAACAAGCTCGACGCCGGCAAAACCACCTACTTCCTCCGCGTGGTGGTGGGCGTGGTGCTGCTGGTGGGGCTGCTCGTGAGTCTGCTGTCGTTTTACATCCTTATGCTCAGCGTTTACCTCCTCGTGCAGAAAAACTCCCGCAAGCTGGAAAACCTCCTGCTCATAGGCTACAGTCCGGCGCGCGTCAGCCGCCCCTACCAGCTGCTCGCCCTTTCGCTCAATGCCGGCTCGCTCGTCATAGCCTTCGTGCTGCTTCTTGCCGCGCGGAGCTGGTACATGGGTATGATAGGACTGATGTTCCCCTCGCTGCGTGACGGCGGCGTGCTGCCCGCCGCGCTTGTGGGCGGCGGCATCTTCCTGTTTGTCACGGCGGTCAATGCCGTGGCGGTGCGGCGCAAGGTGATGAGGGTTTTCCACAGGAAAGATTAACCGCACACAGGTCTGCGGCATTCGCTACACAACGGTGGCTTGACAGCAACAAAATAAGCGCACGCCCTCGCAAACACGGCAAAGGCAAGCCCGTAAGGACTCGCTGCTTTGTTCGGGGCACGCTTCAAAAAGGATAAGAAAATATGGAAAGACTGCTCAGTCTGTACGAGAGCCATTTCGGCACGCCGGCGGCACGCGCCGAGACCTTAGGCAAAGCGGGGAGCAACCGCCGCTACATGCGCCTCTTCGGCGCGGACGGCGGCAGTGTGGTGGGCGTGATAGGTGCGTCGGCGGAGGAGAACCGCTGCTTCGCCTACCTTTCGGGGCATTTCGCCGCGAAGGGGCTGCCCGTGCCGCGCGTGCTTGCCGTGACGAAAGACGGGACGCGCTACCTGCAGGACGACCTCGGGCGGCTCTCCCTCTATGACGCGCTGCGCAAGGGGCGCGAAGGCGGCGGGGCGTACGGGGCGGAGGAGAAAAAACTGCTTGCCCGCACCATACGCGCCCTTGCCCATGTGCAGGTGGAGGGCGGGGAGGGTCTCGACGCGGCCCGACTGCTCAGTCCGTCGCGCTTTGACGCTGAGGCTGCGATGTTCGACCTCAACTACTTCAAGTACTGCTTCCTCAAAACCACCGACTTGCCCTTTGACGAGACGGCACTCGAGGCGGACTTCCGCTCGTTTGCCGCCGCGCTCGGCGGAGCGGGGGAGGGCGGGGCGCACTTCCTCTACCGCGACTTCCAGGCGCGCAACGTGATGCTTGTGCCGGAGGACGGGACTGGCGGGCTTGTGCCGCATTTCATCGACTTTCAGGGCGGGCGCGTGGGATCCTTGCAATACGATGTCGCCTCTTTTCTCTGGCAGGCTTCGGCGCGTTATCCGCAGGAATTGCGGGTGGAGCTTGCGGACGAGTATCTTGACGAGCTCGGCACGCTGCTGCCGTCGCTCGACCGCGCGGCTTTCCTCCGCCGGCTTGACGCCTTTGTGCTTTTTCGCACCCTGCAGGTGTTGGGAGCCTACGGGTTGCGTGGCTTTTTCGAGCGCAAACGCTATTTCCTTGACAGCATCCCCGCCGCGCTCGAAAACCTGCGCGGACTGCTGGCGGACGGTGTGTGCGACGCCTACCCCGCGCTCGGGCGCACGCTGCGCGAAATGTGCGCCCTGCCGCGCTTTGCGGCGGGCGGCGCGGCGGCGGACGCCGGGCGAAAGTCCGTCTCGCGCCACGACGGCAAGGGGCGGCTTGTGGTGCGCGTCTTCAGTTTCAGCTACAAGAAGGGCATCCCCGAGGACACCTCCGGAAACGGCGGCGGGTATGTCTTCGACTGCCGCAGCACGCACAACCCCGGCCGTTACGAGCGGTACAAGAGTCTGACGGGGCTGGACGAGCCCGTGATACGCTTCCTTGAGGAGGATGGCGAGATACTCACATTCCTTGAAAGCGCCACGCGACTTGCCGAGGCGCACGTGCGGCGTTACATCGAACGCGGCTTCACCGACCTCATGTTCTGCTTCGGTTGTACGGGCGGCCGACACCGCAGCGTCTACTCGGCGCAACACCTCGCCGAGCGGCTCAACGCCGACTTCGGCGTTGAGGTGCGGCTCTGCCACCGCGAGCAGGGCATCTCGCAGGTGTTCCCCGCCAAGGCGGAATGAGGCGCGGCACACATTATATATAAGAGGACTTGAAAAACGCAAGGGCGGCGGTGGGCAATAGCCTTGGGCAACCCGCTGCGGCAGCAAACCAGCCATAAGCAACGGCGCAGGACGGAGCGCACCCCAAACGGGGTACTCCGCCCTGCGCCGCTTTCATGGCACGGGTTTGCTCAGTCCTTTCCAGCTCCGCGCTTGCTCATGCTCTGCCGCGTGAGGAAGAAGAAAATGTGCGCCCCGCCGAAAAGCGCCGCCACCCAAAGCAGCGCGCGGCTTGCGCCCCATCCCGCAGTCTGCTGGTGCCAGAAGCCCGCCATCACGCACAGCAGCCCCACCAGCGCGCCCACTCCGCTCAGCACCGTCTGTCCGTGGCGGCGCGGCGTGCCGTTGCCCGCCACGCTGTGGCGCACGCCGTAGAAAGAGTACACGTCAAGACCTATCAGCATCCACACAAGCAGGCGTATCCACGTGTCCGCCGCGAGGAAAAGCATCATACCCGCGCAGCACACGAAGCCCGCCGCCGGCACCCAGGGCACCAGCGGCGTGCGGAAGCCGCGCGGCGCGTCGGGGCGCGTGCGGCGCAGCACTATCACGCCGAGGCACACAAGTGCGAAGGCGAAAAGCGTACCGATGCTTGTCATCTCGCCAGCCACGCCAGGCGGCACCAGTCCGCTCAGCAGACTTGCAATGGCCATGAAGAGGATGTTGCTGCGGGCGGGCGTGTGCCAGCGGCTGTGCAGGTGCGAGAAAAACGGCGGCAGCAACCCGTCGCGGCTCATGCTGTAAAACACACGGCTCTGTCCCAGCAGCATCACCAGCACCACGCTGGCGTACCCCAGCAGGATGGCCACTATGATGCCCCGGTTGAGCCACGGGTAAGCCGGCGCGACGGAGCCGTCGGGCAGTGTCTCGCCCATGTGTGCCACGGCCGTGGCGGCGGGCGCTATGCTGTCCGCGCCGATGTACGAGTGGTAGTCCGCCACGCCTGTCATCACAAAGGCGAAGGCTATGTAAAGCACGGTGCACACAAGCAGCGAGCCAAGTATGCCGATGGGCATGTTGCGGCGCGGGTTGCGCGTCTCCTGCGCGGCGGTGCTCACCGCGTCAAAGCCGATGTAGGCGAAGAAGACGATGGCCGCTCCGCGCAGCACGCCGCTCCAGCCGTACTCGCCGAATGTGCCCGTGTTGGCCGGCAGGAAAGGCGTGAGGTTTTCGGCCCGCACATATTTCAGTCCGATGCCAATGAAAGCCAGCACCACAGTCACTTTCAGCGCCACCATAAGGTCGTTGAAGCGCGAGCTGCCCTTCGTGCCGCGCATCAGTATGAGGGAAAGCACCACCACCAGCAGCGCAGCCGGCACGTTGAATATGCCTCCGTCGGCGGGGCAGGCCGTCCACTCGGCGGGTAGACTGACACCCAGCCCCTCCATCATCACCCCGAAATACCGGCTCCACGATATGGCTATCGCCACGGCCGACACGGCGTACTCAAGCACGAGGTCCCAGCCGATGAGCCACGCCACAAACTCGCCCATCGTGAAGTAAGAGTACGTGTAGGCCGAGCCGGCAACCGGTATCATGGAGGCGAACTCGGCGTAGCACAGTCCCGCCAGGGCGCAGCACACGGCGGCAATGGCGAAGCTGATCACGATGGCGGGACCGGTGTGCTCGCCCGCCACGATGCCCGTCACGGAGAAGAGTCCCGCGCCTATTATAACCCCGACACCGAGTGCCACAAGCGCCCAGGGACCCAGCACGCGGCGCAGTCCGCGCCCTCCCTCGTTGTCGGCCTCGCGAAGCAGCTCTTCCGCCGATTTCCTCACAAATATGTCCATTCTTTTCGTCTTTTCGTTCGGCGCGGTTTTCCGTCCCCGTTAGCACACGGAGCAGCCGCCTACCGCTGGCGCGTGCGCGTAAAGCCTTTGCGTGTGCGGGGCAGGCAGCTCTTTCACAAATATGCGCAATGCGTATGCAAACATCCGCGCGAATGTGCAGGGCGGTGCCGGAAAAACTGGTCTTCCCTTGCGTTTTTGCTTGCGCGGGGGCTGTCCCGACCGTGTTTGCATATTTCCTTTAATGCAAAAGTAGCATTTTGTTTGCAAACCGCCCACATCCGCCTGTACAGCCGCGCCCCGCCCATTGCTCGGAATACGCGATTTTTACAAAATGCTGCTTTTTTGCTTACATTGTTAGCAAAGTGTCAAAACGCGCTGCCGCGAAAGGAGAGTAATTTTTAGGAAAGTTTAACGGTGTCGGCGGCCTGTAGCGGCCCGGTGTACCCTTTCTGAAGCCAAGCCTGCACTTCGGTGACAAGATACCGCGGTACTTTGAAGGCCAAGCCGCACTTCAGTGA
>CAVGTC010000109.1:0-10226 GCA_963632255.1 Lachnospiraceae bacterium
ATATTATAGTATATATAGCCTGTGTTGCCGTTCCGTTTGGCATTACGGGCGGAGTACGGGTCACGCCAGCCTTATCTCCCCGCTGCCGGCGCACACCGTCGCGTCGGCGGTATAAAGTACGCCGAACTGCCCCGGGGCGATGCCCTGCACAGGGGTGGGGGAGGTGACGAGGAAGGTGCCGTCCTCCCGGCGCGTGAGTTGTCCCGGGCGCGGCCGCTCGGTGTGGCGCACCTTGAAAAGTATGTCGCAGTTCTCCGCCCCGCGCCACGGGTCGGCCGTGACGAAGTGGAAGTCTTTCAGCACGAAACGGTCACCGTAGAGACCGTGGCAGCACTCGGTGTGCGACACATAGACGATGTTGCGCTCTATGTCCTTGTCCGTCACAAACCACGGGCCGCCGCCGAGGCGCAGCCCCTTTCGCTGCCCCACGGTGTGAAACCAGTAGCCACGATGCATCCCAAGCACGTTGCCCGTCTCGCGCTCCACTATCGGTCCCTCTTTCTCGCCGAGCAGCTGGCGCAGGTAGTCGTTGTAGTTTATCTTGCCAAGGAAGCAGATGCCCTGGCTGTCGCGGCGGCGCGCCGGGGCGAGGTGTTGCGCCTCGGCGATGGCACGTACCTCCGTCTTCATAAGCGAGCCGATGGGGAAGCACAGCTTCCGTGCCTGCAGGGAGGTGAGCTGTGAGAGGAAGTCCGACTGGTCCTTCACGGGGTCGGGCGCGGGGGCGAGCCACAGCTGCCCCGCCGTGTCATGCCATGTGCGGGCGTAGTGCCCCGTCGCAATGTAGTCGTAGGCGTGCCCCGCCTTCTCCTCAAACGCCCCGAACTTGATGAGTCTGTTGCACATCACGTCGGGGTTTGGCGTCAGTCCGCGGCGCACACGCTCCACCACGTACGCCGTGACGCGTTCGTGGTACTCGCGCTGCAAGTCCACCACCTCCAGCTGCAGTCCGTAGCGGTGTGCCGTGGCGGCGGAGAGCTCGATGTCCTCCTCGGCCGTGCAGCTCGTCCCCTCGCCCTGCATGCCTATCTTGATGTAGAAAAGGTCGGGGCGCAGCCCTTGCTCGCAGAGCAGGTGGCACGCCACGGCACTGTCCACGCCGCCCGAGATAAGCAGGCAGAGCCGTGCGTTGTTCAGTCCGGTTGTTTCCATCGCGTGCAAAATTACGCTTTTTGCCCCGCCCGTTCCCGTCCGCAGTGCCGAAAGCGCGGACGGCAACCCCGCCGGGAGGGCGTGCCGTCCGCATTTTATGCTAATTTTGCAAGCGGCAAGTGCCCCTACGCGGCGCGTGCCGCAAGCCACAGATGCTTTTACCCGAAATTCTCCCGCTTTTCTCCCGCCACAAAGGCGTGGCCGCGCTGGCACGCGTGCTGCGAGAGGGCAGTCCCGCCCTCACCCACGCCGCCGGGCTGCAGGCCTCCGCCGCGCCCGTCGTGTTTGCCGCCCTCGCCTCCCGCGCGGACGTGCCGGTCCGCCCCTACCTCTTCGTGCTTTCCGACGAAGAGGAAGCCGGCTATTTCTACCACGACCTTGTGCAGCTCGCCGGCGGGGAGCGTGTGCTGTTCTACCCCTCCACCTACCGCCGCGCCGTGAAGTACGCGCAGCGTGACGCGGCAAATGAGATACTGCGCACCGAGGCACTCAACCGACTCGGCGCGTGGGACACGGCGGCGGGTGCGCCCCTTATGGTGGTGACCCATCCCGTCGCCCTTTCCGAGCGTGTCGCCGCCCCGCAGGCCGTGGCTGACAGCACGCTTACCCTTTCTGAGGGAGACAGCCACGACCTCACCGACCTGTCGCGCCGGTTGCTTGACCTTGGCTTCCGCCGCCGCGACTATGTCTACGAGCCCGGCGAGTTTGCCGTGCGCGGCTCCATCCTCGATGTCTACTCCTACGCCTCCGAGTATCCTTTCCGCATAGATTTCTTTGGCGACGAGGTAGACAGCATACGCACCTTTGAGGTACAGACGCAGCTTTCAAAGGAGCGGAGGAAGAGCGTGAGCGTGCTGCCCGATGTGGAGGAGGGCGGTGGCGGACTCGTCCCGTTCACCGACTACCTACCCGCCGACACCGTTCTGGTGGTGAAGGACTTGGGCTATATTCACGACGCCATTGAGCGCATCTACGAGGAGGGGTTCGCCCGCCAAGCCGAGCAGGCGGCGGAGGCGGTCTCGGAAATGGACGCCGCCGCCCGGCGCGAGTGCCTTTCGCGCGAAAGCCTGCTTGTTACTGGTGAGACTTTCCTGCGCGGAGTGGCGTCATTGCAGCGCGTCAACATCGGCACGGAACCGCTTGGCAAGGCCAAGGCCACCGTGCGCTTTGACATTCGTCCGCAGGCGCTTTACCACAAGAAGTTCGACCTCCTGCGCTCCGACCTCCTGCGTTACCGTGAGGACGGCTACCGTGTGTTCATCCTGGCCGACAGCGCCAAGCAGACCGACCGCCTGCGCGACATCTTCGACGAGACGGGCGGTGGCAGCGCGGCTTTCGAGCCCGTGGAGCGCACGCTGCACGCCGGTTTTGCCGACGCGGGGCTGCGCGTGTGCCTCTTCACCGACCACCAGATATTCGACCGCTTCCACAAGTACAGCCTGCGCTCCGACCACGCCCGCGACGCGAAGATGGCGCTCACGCTGAAAGAGCTTATGCAGTTTGAGCCCGGCGACTACGTGGTGCACATCGACCACGGCGTGGGGCGTTTCGCGGGACTGGTGCGCATGCCCGCCGCTGACGGGGCGATGCAGGAGATGATAAAGCTCACGTACAAAAATGACGACGCGGTTTTCGTCTCCATACACGCGCTGCACAAGGTGTCGAAATACAAGGGCAGGGAGGGCGAGCCGCCTCGCGTAAGCAGCCTCGGCACCGGCGCGTGGGAGAAACTCAAGGAGCGCACAAAGAAAAAGATTAAGGACATCGCCCGCGACCTCATACGCCTCTATTCGCAGCGCAAGGAGGAGAAAGGTTTCGCTTTCAGCCGTGACACCTTTATGCAGCACGAGCTGGAAGCGGGCTTCGCCTACGAGGACACGCCCGACCAGCTGCGCGTGACGCAGGAGGTTAAGGCCGACATGGAAAGCCCGCGCCCGATGGATCGTCTTGTGTGCGGCGACGTGGGTTTCGGCAAGACGGAGATAGCCGTGCGTGCCGCCCTCAAGGCCGTGTGCGACGACAAACAGGTGGCCGTGCTCGTGCCCACCACCGTCCTCGCCCTGCAACACTACAAAACGTTCGCCTCGCGGCTGAAGGACTTCCCCGTGCGCGTGGACTACCTCACCCGCGCACGCTCCACGGCGCAGACGAAGTCGCTGCTGAAAGACCTCGCCGAGGGAAAGGTCAACATACTCGTGGGCACGCACAAGCTCATAGGGAAGAGTGTCAAGTGGCACGACCTCGGACTGCTTGTCATTGACGAGGAGCAAAAGTTCGGCGTGGCGGTCAAGGAGAAGTTGCGCCAGCTCAAAGTCAACGTGGACACGCTCACCATGTCCGCCACGCCCATCCCCCGCACGCTGCAGTTCTCGCTGATGGGGGCGCGTGACTTCAGCGTGATACAGACACCGCCGCCCAACCGCCGCCCCATACAGACTGAGGTGCACACCTTCAGCCACGAGGTCATCGCCGACGCGGTAAACTTCGAGATGAGCCGCAACGGACAGGTGTACATCGTCACCAACCGCATAGCCGCCCTCCAGCCGCTCGCCGACCTTGTGCACAAGCACGTGCCCGACGCCCGCGTGGCCATAGGGCACGGACAGATGCCGCCCGACCAGATGGAGAAGGTGGTCACGGGCTTCGTCAACTACGACTACGATGTGCTTGTCTCCACCACCATTGTGGAGAACGGCATCGACGTACCCAACGCCAACACCATCATCATCGACGCGGCGCACCGCTTCGGGCTTTCCGACCTGCACCAGATGCGCGGACGCGTGGGGCGCGGCTCGCGCAAGGCTTTCTGCTACCTCATCGCGCCGCCGCTCTCGCTGCTGCCTGACGAGTCGCGCCGCCGGCTGGAGGCGATAGAAAACTTCTCCGACCTCGGCTCGGGCATACACCTTGCCATGCAGGATCTCGACATACGCGGCGCGGGCAACCTGCTTGGCGCCGAGCAGAGCGGCTTCATAGCCGACCTCGGCTACGAAACCTATCAGAAGATTCTCTCCGAGGCGGTGGCGGAGCTGAAAAACGACGAGTTTTCCGACATCTTCGACGGCGAGGAGGCGGAAAAGACGCAGCTGGACGGCTCGGTCTTCGTGGCCGACTGCGGCGTGGAGTGCGACCTGCACGCCTATTTCCCCGAGACTTACGTGCCGGGCGCGGCGGAGCGCATGCTGCTTTACCGCGAGTTGGACGGAATGGAGACGGAGAGTCAGATTGCCGCTTTCCGCAAGCGCATGGAAGACCGCTTCGGCCCGCTGCCGACCGAGGGGGAGGAACTTTTGCGCATCGTCCCCCTGCGCGCGCTCGGACGCAGGGCGGGGGCGGATCGGCTTTCGCTGAAAGGCCGCCGCATGACACTCTATTTTGTTTCCAACGGAGACAGCCCGTTTTACCGCAGTGCCGTCTTCGACCGTATCCTGGCCTACGTCCAGGCCGGCGGCGGACGTTGCCGCCTTGACGAGAGCGGCGGCCGGCGGCGCATGACCGTGAGCGATGTCACCTCCGTGGGCGGCGCGCTGAGGGTGTTGCGCGACATACTTGGAGAAACGGCGGCTCCGTGCGCGACAAGCGTAACCGAAACCACAAGCAAGCAAACACAGATATGAGAAAAACAACGCTAACCGCGGGCCTCGCGCTCGCCGCGCTGTTTGCCACGCCGGCAAAGGCGCAAATGAGTCTGGTGAACCCCGTGCCGCAGTCGGTGGAGGGGGAGGGAAGCGCAGCCGCGCTGCTCCCCGCCCCCGCGAGCTGGACGCTGAAAGGTGACAAATCCACCCTTCAGGGCATCGCCGCACAGCTTCTGCGCGGTGGGGATGCGGCGGTGAAGGTCGATGCAAAGGCCAAGTTCGCCCTCACCATCGGCGTGAAGGGCGACAAGGCGGTGAAGTCCGTCGCCAAGCTCATCCCCGCAAAGGCGGAGGGCTACTACATCAAGGTGGGGAAAAACTCCGCCACCGTGGCCGGTAGCGACGCAAACGGACTTTACTACGGCGTGCAGACGCTCCTTGCCTCGCTCTCCGCAGGCAAGATGCAGCTCTGCACCGTGACCGACTGGCCCGACGTGCCTTTCCGTGGCACCGTGGAAGGCTTCTACGGCACGCCGTGGAGCCACGAGGCGCGGCTGAGCCAGATTGACTTCTACGGACGCCACAAGATGAACGTGTACATCTACGGTCCCAAGGACGACCCCTACCACCGTGACCACTGGCGCCAGCCCTACCCCGAGAAGGAGGCGCAGCGCATACAGCAGCTCGACCGCCACGCCCGCGAGCGCGGTGTCAAATTCTACTGGGCCATACACCCGGGCGTGGACATCAAGTGGACGGACAGCGACCGCGACGCGCTGGTGGCGAAGTTTGAGCGGATGTACGACCTCGGCATACGCTCTTTCGCTGTCTTCTTTGACGACATCTGGGGCGAGGGCACGCGTGCGGACAAGCAGGCAGAGCTGCTCAACTACGTTGACGACAACTTCGTGAAGAGGCACGGCGACGTGTCACCGCTCATCATGTGCCCCACGGAGTACAACCGCTCGTGGGCCAACGACGAGAAAGGCTACCTGCGCACGCTCGGCGCGAAGCTCAACAGAAGCGTCGAGGTGATGTGGACGGGCAACTCGGTGGTGCACTGCATTGACAAGGAGAGTATGGAGTGGATTAACCAGCGCATCGACCGCAAGGCGTACATCTGGTGGAACTTCCCCGTGAGCGACTTTGTGCGCGACCGCATCCTCCTTGGCCCGGCTTACGGAAACGGACTTGACATCGCGGGCGACGTGTCGGGCTTTGTGAGCAACCCGATGGAGTTTGCCGAGGCTTCGAAAATTGCGCTCTACGGCATCGCCGACTACACGTGGAACATGAAGGCATATGACTATGCCGCCGACTGGGAGCGTGCCGTCAAGGAGCTTCTCCCCGGCGAGGCAGGGGCGCTGCGCACCTTCGCGCTCTACAGCAAGGACCTCGGTACCAACGGACATGGCTTCCGCCGCGAGGAGGGCGATGAGCTGAAACCCCTCGCCGAGGCGCTTGCCAAGTCGGAGTACGGCGGCGAGTCCCTCAAGGAGATGGCGGCGAAGTGCAAGGAGCTTGACGGCGCGTGCGACAAACTGCTCTCCGACGGCGAAAATCCCGCCCTCACCGCCGAGCTGCGCCCGTGGCTGCTGCAGGGCAAAAACGTGGCGGCCTACGGACTCGCCGTGTGCGGCATGGCATCCCTGGCTTCGGAGCCCCAGGCGCAGGGCGGCACGGCGGTGCCCTCCTTTGAGGAGGCGTACAACAACGCGCGTGGCATACAGCAGAAGATGTACGAGCTTGAGAACTCGTCCGTGCGCCACGCCGGGCAGTCGGGCATAAAGCTCGCCACGAAGGTGATGCTGCCCACGCTCAACAAGGTATTCGCCGCGACGGTTGACCGCTACAACGCCGCCAACGGCACATCGCTCGCCAACACTGCGGAGTACAGTCCCTACAAGCTTACCAGCGACGTAGCGCAGCTTGCCCTGCTGCCCGTCTCCGTGCGCGGCAACGACGTGACCGTGGCTCCGTCCAACGAGGTGATACAATGGCAAAAAGGCGGTTCGCTTGAGATTGCCGGCGACCGCGAGATAACGCTTGCGGGGATGGACTTCAACCTCGGCGTGCCCGGCGTGGCTTCCTCTTTCAAGCTGGAGGTGTACAGCGGCGGCGCATGGAAAGAGGTGTCGCTGCTTCACTACCAGGACAGCGACCCCGTCATCCACACCGGCAACGAGCTGGGTGGCATGCGTGCGGAGAAGCTGCGCGTCACCAACGTGAGCGGAAAGGACATGCAGGTGTACTTCCGCCACTTCAAGTTTGTGAAGCGGTAAGCCGCGCGGAAGTGGTCGGCGCGGCGTGCTTGGAAGAGTCCGCCGGCAGTCCGTCCGTGCTGCGGCACGTGTACGCAATGGCGGCACACGCATTATATATAAGGCTCTCCCGCGCCGGCTCGCGCCGTGACGGGAGTGCCTTTTTGGCTTTTAGCCCCTACCTTTCCCGCCGTAATGCCGTTAAGGGCTATCTTTGCAAGACATAAAGACACAAGTACACACACTCTCACACCTTAGGATATCATGAGAAAAACTTTCGCGGCGCTAGCGCTGGCCCTGTGCGGCACGGCCACGGCGCAGACCACGCAACAGATACACCAGGATTTCGAGGCGCGCAAGGCCGGGCTTGAGGCCGCCCGCGTCTACGCGCAGGTTGGCGAGACGCAGCTCTCCGCCGAGGGGCGCGAGGCGCTTGAGTTTCTTTACGCCTACATGCCCTGGCCCGACATCGCCGACTACGGGACCGACTACCACACGGCGCAGGTGGAGGCCGCCCTTACCGCCCGCGACGAGATGCCGTGGGGGCGTACCGTGCCGCGCCGCGAGTGGCTGCACTTCGTGCTGCCCGTGCGGGTGAACAACGAAAACCTTGACGATTTCCGTACCGAGTGCTACGGCGAGCTGCGCGACCGCGTGCGCGGCTTGACGATGGAGCAGGCCGTCCTTGAGGTAAACCACTGGTGCCACGAGCACGTCACCTACAAACCTTCGGACGGGCGCACCTCCGGGCCGCTTGCCAGTATGCGCACCGCCACAGGGCGCTGCGGCGAGGAGAGCACCTACACCGTCGCCGCGCTGCGTGCCGTGGGCATACCCGCGCGGCAGGTCTACACCCCCCGTTGGGCGCACACCGACGACAACCACGCATGGGTGGAGGCCTGGGTGGACGGCAAGTGGCACTTCCTCGGCGCGTGCGAGCCCGAGGCGGTGCTCGACCTCGGGTGGTTCAACCAGCCCGCATCGCGCGGCATGCTGATGCACACGCAGGTCTTCGGGCGCTACGACGGTCCCGAGGATGTCATCTCGCGCTCGCGCTGCTACACGGAGATAAACGTGACGGCCAACTACGCCGCCACGGCGCGCACCACCGTCCTCGTGACCGACGGGGCGGGAAAGCCCGTGCCGGGCGCGGAGGTGGAGTTCAAGCTCTACAACTATGGCGAGCTTTACACCGTGCAGAGCACCCCCGCCGGCGACGACGGCCGCGCCTCCATACTCACGGGACTTGGCGACATGGTGGCCTGGGCATCAAGCGCCGGGAAGTACGGCTTCGCCAAGTTTTCCGCAGGGCGGGACAGCGAGGTGCGCGTGACGCTCTCCCACAAGGCGGGCGAAACCTTTGACGGCGACCTCACGCTTGTACCGCCGGCGGGACGCAACAACATACCTGCCGTTTCCCCGGAGGCGGCCGCCGCCAACGCCGCCCGCCTTGCCCGCGAGGACTCGATGAGGCTGGCCTACGTCGCCACTTTCGCCGACTCGGCAAGCACGGACAGCGTGTGCGGCGTGCTGGGGCTTGACTACGCCCGCGTGCGCCCGCTCGTGGTGAAGTCGCGCGGCAACTGGCAAAACCTTTACAGCCTGCTTGAGACCTACCCAAGCACCCTCGCGCTTGACGTGCTTGAGACGCTTAGCGACAAGGACCTGCGTGACTTCCCGCTGGAGGTGATGGAGGACCACCTGCAGTTTGTGCAGCCCGTGGAGGGCGGCGACGAACCCCTTGCCGACGAGGAGGGCAACGTCATAGAGCCGTCCGAGCCCGCCACTGCGGCCGCCCCCGCGCTGACCGCCGCGCAGGAGGCTTTCCGCACGCGCTACGTCTACTGCCCGCGCGTCGCCAACGAGATGCTCACCGGCTGGCGGTCGTACTTCAGCGGAGCCTTCGGTGAGGGAGAGCGCAAGGAGTACGTGAAAAATCCGCAGAAGCTGGCGAAATGGATTGACAAAAACATTCTCAGCGTCCCCGAGGACAACCCGCGCGGCTACTGCCTCTCGCCCGCGCAGGCCATGGAGACGCGCCGTGCCGACGCCCGCAACAAGGGCATACTCTTCGTGGCCGCGTGCCGCAGCCTTGGCGTGCCGGCACGCATTGACGAGGTGACGGGAAAGGTGCAGTACGCCACCGCCTCCCGGGCGGACGAAATACCCGCCGAGGGCACGGCCGTGTGGCAGTCGGTGTCGTTTGGCAAGGACGGCGCGGCGGCCGGCAAGGGCGGCACGCTCACGCTAAGCTACACGCCGAGGGAGTACATGACCAACCCCGTGTACTACACCCACTTCACGCTCAGCGCGCTGAACGACGGCCGCGCCGAACTGCAGAACTACCCCGAGACTTCCACCTGGGCGGACACTTTCAAGGGCGGAGCGGCGGTTGACGCCGGCGACTACCTGCTCACCTCCGGCACGCGCATGGCCGACGGCACGGTGTTGGCGCGTTACAGCGTATTCCCCGTGGGCGCGGGCGAGAGCGTCACGCGTCCGCTTGTGATGCGCGAGGACAAGGAGGGCGTGCAGGTCATCGGGTCGCTCAACGCTGAGAACCTCTACCTCGACCTCGCCGCCGGGAAGGAGAAGTCCGTCCTCTCCACCACCGGGCGAGGCTACTACGCGCTGCTGTTGCTGCGTGCCGGCCACGAGCCGTCCAACCACGCGCTGCACGACATAGAGAAACTCCGCGCGGAGCTTGAAGCCTGGGGACGCCCCATCCTTGCGCTCTTCCCCTCCGAGGACGACCACGCCCGCTTCGCCGCCGCGGCGGCCGAGTTCGGGTCGCTTCCCTCCACGCTTGTGTGGGGTGTCGACAAAGGCGGCGCGATGGCGGCTGAGCTTGCCGCCGGCGGACTGGCGCAGGGGACGGAGCTGCCCGTCGTCGTGGTGGCCGACACGTTCAACCGCGTGGTGTTCTGCTCGCAGGGATACACCATCGGCATTGGCGAGCGGCTGAAAAACACGGTGGGGAAACTCAAGTGACAAATTCCGCCGCCGGGCAGCGGTCTGGCGGCGAAGACAAGAAAGGAGAAAGCCGCCGCCGTGAGGTGCCGCAGTCCTCCTTTTTTGCTTGTGTGGCCCAGTGCCTCAAAAATCGGGGTGTAAGGAAAACGGCACAAAAACTGACAAATTGATTTTGGAGGGGCGATTTTGCGCATTTGGAAAACGCCCAAAAATGTATTATCTTTGTGCTACAAGATTGGGACATCCCGCGAGGAATGTCCCT
>CAVGTC010000110.1:0-9963 GCA_963632255.1 Lachnospiraceae bacterium
CCTTTCTTGTAGCACAAAGATAATACATTTTCGGGCGATTTCCAAATGTGTTAAAATCGCCCTCTTTTTTCGTGATGTCAGATTATCGGGCGTTTTGCTTACACTTTGATTTCGGCAGGCGCGGAGGTGAGTCCCTCTCCTTAGTGTGCCGCGTGACGCTCCGGCGCCTCCGCCCGAGTCACGGGCAAGCACCGCCCGCCGCGCCCGCCCCTCTCCGCCGGCTGCGCGGCACGCGGGAAAGCCGTGAAATACGCCAAAGCCAATACACGCAAGCACCCAAAAGTTTTGTAATTTTGCGCGGATTTACAGGCGGGCGAGCTTGCTCCGCGGCGGCGGGCGGCATCCGAAACCGCAACTCCGCCACAACGAGGAAAGAAACACAACATCACATAATCCTTATGGAACTTATCGAACAACTCATCGCGCGTGCTAAAGCAGACAAGCAGCGCATCGTCCTCCCCGAGGGCACGGAAGAGCGCACCCTCAAGGCGGCCAACCAAGTGCTGACGGACGGCGTGGCCGACCTCATCCTCCTTGGAAACGTGGACGAGATACACCGCCTCGCAAAGGAGTGGGGGCTTGGCAACATTGACCGCGCCACCATCATCGACCCCGCCACCAGCGACAAGCGCGAGGAGTACGCACAGCTGCTTTGCGAGCTGCGCAAGAAGAAAGGCATGACCATTGAGGAGGCCCGCAAAAAGGTGGAGGACCCGCTCTACTTCGGCTGCATGATTATAAAAAGCGGCGACGCCGACGGACAGCTGGCCGGCGCGCGCAACACCACCGGCAACGTGCTGCGC
The DNA here is from genome assembly GCA_963632255.1 of Lachnospiraceae bacterium. Lineage (GTDB taxonomy): Bacteria > Bacteroidota > Bacteroidia > Bacteroidales > Bacteroidaceae > Alloprevotella. Next base: position 804 of record CAVGTC010000110.1, read on the forward strand.
CCCGCACTGCAAATAATCAAGACCGAGCCCGGCATCACCTGCGTAAGCGGCGCGATGCTGCTGCTTACCCACGCCCCCGAGTGCGGTGACAACGGCGTGATTGTGATGGGTGATGTGGCCGTGACGCCCGTTCCCGACGCAGGGCAGCTTGCACAGATAGCCGTATGCACGGCACGCACTGCGAAAGCCGTTGCGGGCATAGAGCCCCGCGTGGCGATGCTCAGCTTCTCCACAAAAGGCTCGGCCAAGCACGAGGTGGTGGACAAGGTGACGCAGGCTCTGGCCATGGCCAAGGAGATGGACCCCGAACTTGCCGTGGACGGCGAGCTGCAGGCCGACGCAGCGCTCGTGCCCTCGGTGGGCGCGTCCAAGGCTCCGGGCAGCCCAATCGCGGGAAAGGCCAACGTGCTTGTCGTGCCAAGCCTCGAGGTGGGCAACATCGGCTACAAGCTGGTGCAGCGCCTCGGACACGCCACGGCCGTGGGTCCCATCCTGCAGGGCATCGCGCGTCCCGTCAACGACCTTTCGCGCGGGTGCTCGGTGGACGACGTGTACATGATGGTGGCCATCACCGCCAACCAGGCCATCGCCGCAAAGAGCCGCAAGGACTGACAGCGGGATAGCACGCACCTTATAATATTGTATAACACGACTACACACGCAAATGAAGATACTCGTAATTAACTGCGGCAGCTCGTCCATCAAGTACAAGCTCTACGAAATGGACGACAAGTCCGTCCTCGCCGCCGGCGGAATTGAGAAGATTGGCCTTGAGGGTTCGTTCCTCAAAACCAAAATCAACGGGGAGACCAAGATAATCGAGTCGCCCTGCCCCACGCACACCGAGGGCATCAAGCTGATGTTTGACACCCTGCTCAACGCCGAGTACGGCGCCATCAAGAGCCTTGACGAGATTTCCGCCGCCGGCCACCGCATCGTGGCGGGCGGACGCTTCACCAAGAGCATGGTGGTTACGGAGGAGATGCTGAAAGAGTGGGAGGGCTACATGGAACTCGCGCCGCTGCACTCGTACGCCCACCTCAAGGGATACAACGCAGTGAAGAAGATGCTGCCCGCACTTCCGCAGGTTTTCGTCTTCGACACCGCCTTCCACCAGACCATGCCCGCCAAGGCGTACATGTACGCGGTGCCTTACAAGTACTACGAGCAGAACAACATACGCCGCTGGGGCGCGCACGGCACGAGCCACCGCTTCGTCACGGCGCGTGTGTGCGAGATGCTCGGCGTGAAGGCCGAGGAGCAGCGCATCATCACCTGCCACATTGGCAACGGCGCGTCCGTGTCGGCCGTCAAGTTCGGCAAGTGCGTGGACACCTCCATGGGACTCACGCCGCTTGAGGGCCTGATGATGGGTACGCGCTCGGGCGATGTTGACCCCAGCGCGGTGCTCAGCATCATGAAGAGCGAGGGCTTCACCCCCGACGAGATGAGCGACGTGCTCAACAAGAAGAGCGGCGTGCTGGGCATCTCTGGCATTTCCAGCGACATACGCGAGGTGGAGACCGCCATTCGCGAGGGCAACCCCAAGGCAAAGCTGGCCATGGAGATGTACGGCTACCGCATAAAGAAGTACATCGGCTCCTACGCCGCCGTGATGGGCGGGGTGGACACCATTGTCTTCACCGCAGGCGTGGGCGAGCACCAGTGGGACGTGCGCCAGAGCGCGGTGGAGGACTTGGAGTTTATGGGCGTGAAGCTCGACACGGAGAAAAACCGCGCCAACTTCGGCGAGGAGGAGGTTATCTCCGCCCCCGACAGCCGTGTGAAGGTGGTGGTTGTCCCCACCGACGAGGAGCTGCTCATCGCCTCTGACACGCTCGCGCTTGTGAAGTGACACACACGGCGGCGGCGCGTGACGCCGCGCCGTCTACGTCCCGCGTGGGGAAAGGCCGCCGGCCAGCCCCACGCGGGACTTTTTTTTTGAGCCAGCCTGTGCGGGGACGCCCGCTTTTCACCTATATATATAATGTGTGCCTTGCCCGGTGGCGGGGCTTGGACGGGATGCCGTGGCGGGCGGTTGGCTGAGCTGAAAAGAAATTCCGCCCCCCGCTTTCCCCGTGCTTGCCGAATTGCTACTTTCGCACGCTGAAAAGACACCTGCGGATGAACGGACGGAAAAAACGGGGCGCGGCGTGCGCCTGCTCCCTCGCGCTGCTTGGCGTGCTGCTCTGCCTGCTGCTCTGCTTCCCCGCCTGTGGCGGCGGGGACGGGCGGGAGGCGGTGCGCTCCGTGTACTACTGGCAGACCGTCTTCCGTCTTGACAGCGTGCAGACCGACTTTCTGCGCCGACACAAGGTGACACGCATGTACCTGCGATACTTTGACGTGGCGGACGGCCGCCCCAACGCGACCCTCGCTTTCGCACAAAGCGTGCCCGAGGGGCTGGAGGTCGTGCCCACGGTCTTTGTCATGCCCGGTACGCTGCGCGGCGACGTGCGGTGGTACGCCGAACACATCGTGCGGCGTGTGGCGCAGATGAACGAGGTCAACGGCGTGCGCGGCGTGCGCGAGGTGCAGATTGACTGCGACTGGACGCGCGGCACGCGGCGGGCTTTCACAGCCTTTATGGAGGCGGTGCGCGCGGCGGCGCGGCGGCGCGGGTGGGACACCTCCGTCACCATACGCCTCCACCAGTTGTCGCAGGACCCGCCGCCCGCGGACCGCGGCGTGCTGATGCTGTACAACACGGGCGACCTGCGCGACCCCGCGTGCCGCAAGCCCATACTCGACCCCGCCGACGTGCAGCCCTACCTCCGCCGTCTCGGCGGTTACGCCCTGCCGCTCGCCGAAGCCTATCCCGCCTTCGCGCTCAACGTGCTGTACCGCGGCGGGCGCTTCGTGGGGATTGTGCATTACGAGGGCGAGTACCCTGTGCTGCCCACCGACAACCTCGTGCGCCGCGCCCCCGCACTCGGGGACATCATGGCGACACGCCGCGCGGTTCGCCGCGCGGGCGGACGGCTGACAAACGAAACTATCATCTACGACCTTGGCTCGGTAAACAATTTCACGGAAAGTGACTATGAGAAGATTTACGCTGATTAGCGCCCTGCTGCTCGCCCTCGCGCGGGCTTTCGCGTGCGGTCCCGAGTGCCCCACGTTCAACAAGTATGTGTTCAGCGTGATACCCTGCGAGAGATACACCTCAGCCCCGTCTTTCCGCAGCGGTATGGACAGCTACTGGAAAAACTACTACGGCTACCGCGGCGGCGAGGTGTACGGCGACGTGTACCGCGAGAAGCGCGACAGCATCCGCCTCGCGGCGAAGCGGCGCGGCGACACGGCGACGCTCACCTACATGCGCTGGCTTGACAAGTACCTTGAGGTGAGCGACGATGTGTCGGCCAACGCGTGGGAGTACGAGAAGAAGATGACCGCCGCGCAGCGAAGCCAGCGGCTCGCCACCGTGCTGCAGGCGGCGAAAGCCTACAAGGGCACGAAGTTGCGGGGGCAGTACGCCCTGCTTGTCATGCGCTGCAATATGCTGCTGGGCAAGGCACAGCAAAACATCCTCTACTGGGACGGCACGGCGAGCCGCCTGTCCGCCGGCGTGTGGAAAGAGGCGATGCGCAACATCTACGCCAACGCCCTGCTAAGGACGGGGAAGACGCTCGCCGCCTGCGACATCTACGTGCGGCAGGAAGATTACGCGAGTGTGCGGTGGGCGATGCGCAACTACCGCACGCTGGCCGGCATAAAGAGCGTCTACGCGCAGGACAAGAACGCCTTTTCGCTGCAGTACCTTGTGCAGGACTTCGTCAACAACGTGCAGGAGACAATGGACACGCGTGCGGAGCTGACAGGCTACGGCCTTGGCGAGAGCGACGTGAAGGAGTCGGTGAAGAACGCGGGCGGCCAGGCCGTCTACGAGGACGAGGCGCGGCAGTTTGTTTCCTTTGCCCTCGCGGCGGCGAAGGACGGCGGCTGTGACGCGCCGGCTATGTGGCAGGCCGCCGCCGCGTGGGTGAGCTACCTGCTTGGTGACGGTTCCGCCGCCCGGACTGAGGCCGAGAAAGCCGTGGGGATGAAGGGTACGGAGCGCATGGCCGACAACGCGCGCGCCGTGCGGCTGATTGCCTCCACCGCCGGCCGCGGCGAGGTGACCGACAGCTACCGCGACTTCCTCCTTGACGAGTTTGAGTGGCTCGACGGAAAGATAAAGGCGGAGCGCGGGCAGGCCGGGAAGGGAGGCGAGTACGCCAACCACTATACCGACGTGAAGGAACGCATGGTGCACAAAGGGCTGATGCCCCTCTACCGCGTCTGCGGGCTGGCCAACGGCTGGATTGCGCTGCACGCGATGTGCGACGCCAACGAAAACGACTTTCTCCTCGCACAGATGAAAGCCGCGCCGGCCGACTACACCTACGCCAACTATCCGCTCGGCAACCCCAACAACACGTACGGCGGCGGCTGTACCGGGCTTTGCAGCGTGCTTGACACGCTTTCGGCTGCGTCTCTCGCCGGCTATTACAAGTACATCACGGAGAAAAAGCCGGCGGGCACATTTGAGGCGTATGTCGTGGGGCAGGTGTACAAGGACGCTGACTATTTCTGCGACCTCATCGGCACGAAGTGCATAGCCGAGGGCGACTACGCCGCCGCCGAGGCGTGGCTGGAAAAGGTTTCGCTCGGTTATGTCTCGGCGCAGTACATTTCCCATTACGCCGCGCGGCGCGACTACACAAAGGAGGCGTGGTTTGAGCGCCAGAGGGTGAAATACCAGGACGCGTGGTCGGAGGCGGGCTCCACCGAGCCGCTCACGGCGAATTACAAGATTGCCTACTGCCGCTACGTGCGGGGGCTGAAGGACGCGCTGGCGGCTGCGCGGAAAGACTCCGAGGAGCAGAAAGCCGTGGCGTACAAGCTCGCCGCCGCGCTCTACCAAGCCTCGCCCTACGGTGACTGCTGGTATCTCACCCATTACGGCAAGTCGGTTGACGACTCAGCCCGCACGGGCGAGATGGACTACGCCGCCGAGGCGACGCGCTGCCTTGCCATGTGCAAGACAAGCTCTGACGGGGGCATGCGCTACAAGGCACTCTACGCCCTTGCCTTTATGCCCGTCGACAACTGGTACAGCACCGACTGGGGCACGGCGGCCGACGGCACCTTCGGCGAGATAATCACGCTGCGCCCGCAGTCGGCACGCTACAAGGCGTTGCGCGAACTGATAGACTACGCCGATGCCAATCCGCTTGACACAGACAGCCATTACACCCGCTGCGACGTGGTGAAGCAGTTCCGCAAGGAGTCCGGCGCATTTGCCGGCGTGCCTTGGCGAATGGGCGCGGACACGCGGGGCGTCGGGCTGCTTGCCGCGTGGCCGAGGTAAGGAACGGACGGGGCGCATTTCGTTTTAGGTGGGTTCTATAAATAGGCTTTGTCTTATTTAAGGCGCGGGCGGGTGAATCACCCGGCGGAAAGGCGTAATTTTGCCCCGCCGCAAAGGGGAAGCGTCCCCTTGCGGCGGGGCAAACCATATCAAGATGGAAGAAACGAAAGAATTTTACAAGGAGCGCGGACTTGCGCGTTGCCTTGTCGACGGCACGGGTATGCTTGCCGTCAGCCGCAAGGCGGCGCTGAAGGGGCTGCTTGTCCCCGCGCTGGCAAAGGGCGCGGCGCTGGCGTTTGCCACGGCGGCGCTCACGCAGTACGCCGGCGAGCATGTACTCGCCGCCTACCGTATGGGGCAGGCCGGCGTACCTGCCTCCATACAGAAAGCCGCGCTGGCTCCATCCGCCGGTGAGGCGGCGTTGCTTGCGCTCGCCGTTTTGCTTCCCCTCATTCTGCATTTCCTTTTTGCGGGACAAGTCTACACCACCCTCGCCGCATACTCGGGGACGGGACGGCTGGAGGGTAAATGGCTGTCCGCCTTGCGGGGCGGCTTGGCCCGTCGCGGACTGCGGGCTTTGGCGGTTGACGCCACATTCTTCGCCGCCGTGTGCGCGGTGGCCGCGACCGCCGCTTTCGTCGCGGCGAAATGGGGCGGCGGCGTGTGGGCGGCGGCCGTGGCGGCACTTGCCGCAGTTTACCTGCTGCACGCCCAATGGATCGCCCGCTGCCTCCACGCTTTCGCAGGAAAGGGGTTCGCCCGCTCGCTCGGTTTGGCGCTGGGACGGCTCTGGCTGCCCCTTTTCCCGCTGAGACTGCTGGTGGTTGTGCCCCTCGCGGTCTTCGGCGCGGTGGCACTGATGCCCGTGGCGGTGTACGCCGCCACCGTGCTGACCGCCTACGACTCCTCGCTGCTTGGCGACGGACTTGCCATCGGCGCGGGTGTGGCGTGGCTGTGCGGAGTGGTCAACACCCTCTGCTTCACCGTATTCTCACTCGCCCGCGCCGCCGCCTGCTGGCCTCTCGCCCTTGGCGTGGCCAACGCGAAAGGCGTGCGGTAAGCGCGGACACACGCCGCCACGCCCGGGCGGGACACGCACTTTGCACAATATCCCGGAAAACCCGCCGGACGCGCGAAAGCTCCGCAAAGCTGCGCCGCCGGCGGGTTTTCTTGCGCATAAAAGGTATCTTCGCACTTTGTAAGACCAACAACAAAGGAATAACCAATGCAACTATATCCGAAACTCATCACCGACGCGCTCGCCACGGTGCGCTATCCCGGCACGGGCAAAAACCTCGTGGAGGCCGGCATGGTGGAGGACGACCTCCGCATAGACGGCATGCGCGTCTCGTTCTCCCTCATTTTTGAGAAAAGCACCGACCCTTTCGCCAAGTCGGTGGTAAAGGCCGCCGAGGCCGCCATACACACCTACGTCGACAAGGCAGTGGAGGTGGAGATTAAGACAAAGACCGTGCAGGCCGCACGCCCCGAGCCGGGGAAGATGCTGCCGCGGGTGAAAAACGTGATTGCCGTCAGCTCGGGAAAGGGCGGGGTGGGAAAAAGCACCGTCGCCGCCAACCTTGCCGTGTCCCTCGCCAAGCTGGGCTACAAAGTGGGACTGCTTGACGCCGACATCTTCGGTCCCTCCGTGCCAAAGATGTTCGGGATGGAGAGCGAAAACATCTTTGCCGAGATGGTGGACGGGCGGCAGGTGATGATACCCGCGCTCAAGTACGGCGTGAAGATACTATCCATAGGCTTTTTCGTCAACCCCCGCACGGCGACGCTGTGGCGCGGCGGCATGGCGTCAAACACCCTCAAGCAACTTGTCGCCGACACCGACTGGGGCGAGCTTGACTATTTCGTGCTCGACACGCCGCCGGGCACGTCGGACATACACCTCACGCTTTTGCAGAACCTCGCCATAACGGGCGCGGTCATCGTGTCCACGCCGCAGGAGGTGGCGCTGGCGGACGCGCGCAAGGGCATCGACATGTACCGCAACGAGAAGGTGAACGTGCCCATACTCGGACTGGTGGAGAACATGGCGTGGTTTACGCCCGCCGAGCTGCCGCAAAACCGCTACTACCTCTTCGGGCGCGAGGGCGTGAAGCGTCTGGCCGAGGAGATGGGAGTGCCTTTGCTGGGGCAGATACCGCTTGTGCAGGGCATCTGCGAGAGCGGCGACGGCGGTGAGCCCGTGGCCGTGAAGGACGGCACACCCACCGCAGATGCCTTCCTCGCGCTGGCCGGCGCGGTGGTGCGGGAGACCGAACGCCGCAACCGCGAGTTGCCCGAGACACATATAGTGGAGACGAAGTGAGGCTTTGTATTTTGTAAGGAAAAGGAAGGAAAACAATGAAGATAGGAGACAAGGTGCGCTTCCTCAACGAGGTGGGCGGCGGCGTGATAACCGCGATAAAGGACAAGGGCATTGTGCTGGTGAGCGACGAGGACGGATTTGAGATACCCACCCTTGCCAAGGACGTGGTGGTGGTGGAGACCGACGACTACAACATAGCCAAGGTGCGTACTGCGTCCCGTGACGACAAGCTGGGAAAGGGAAAGGAGCACGCTGAGGCTCCGCGCCCCACTTCCGTGAAACAGGCACTCGCCGTGGCGGACGCGGAGGAAGAGGAGGAGGAAACCGACGTGGCGGACAAGGAGGTGACCTACCGCCCCATGGCGCAGGTGAGGCGCGGGGCGGAGAAGCTCAATCTGCTGCTGGCTTTCGTGCCGTCCGACGCGCGGCACGCCACCGAGGCACGCATGGAGGTGTACCTTGTCAACGACTGCAACTACAACGTGCGCTTCTCGCTCCTTGCCCGCGAGGACGGCGGCACGGTGACGCAGCTGCACGAGGGCGAACTCGCCGCCAACACCAAGCTGTTGCTTGAGGAGACCCCGCGCGAAGGGCTTGGCAAATGGGAGAGCGTGGCCCTGCAGGCGGTGGCGTACAAGCGCGGGGGGAGCTTCCTGCCCAAGCCCGTGGTAAATGTGGCCGTGCGTGTGGACGGCGCGCGCTTCTGCAAGCTGCACGCCTTCACCGAGTCCGACTTCTTCACCACGCCCGCCCTGCAGGTGTATTTCGTGAAGGACGACCGCGCCGCCGTCGCGCCGCCCGCTATAAACCCCGCCGCGCTGCAGGAGCGCATGCGTGAGGGCGCGAAACCCGGCACTTCGGCTCCGGCACGCGCGAAACGGCAGAAGCCGTCCGTGGTGGTGCGCAAGGACGACGGCACGCTGGTGGCCGACCTCCACGCGGGCGAGCTGCTTGACACTTTCGCGGGACTTGACCCGTCGGACATACTCGAATACCAGCTCAAGGTGTTCCGCGAGACGCTTGAGGCGCACCTTGGCGAGCCCGGCTGCCACCTCGTCTTCATACACGGTAAGGGCGACGGCGTGCTGCGCAACGCGGTGCTGCGCGAGCTTTCCAAGCGCTATCGCCAGTGCCGCTGGCAGGACGCCTCTTTCCGCGAGTACGGCTACGGTGCCACGCTTGTCATCGTGCCGGACGGGGAGGACGACAACGTGTGACGGCGGGGCGGATGGCGGATGCCCTGCGGCGATGTTTCGCATAGCGCCGCCGGCGTTGGCCGTGCCGTCTGTTCGCGCACAGAAAAGCGGGCGCGAAGCACGCAAAGGGCATTTCTGCGGGCTTTTGCCTTGATGCGGCAAAAATCAAAGTGTAAGCAAAACGGCACAAAAACCGACAAAACGTCAAAATGCAACGCCGCAAAAGGAAAGCAACTTTTAGGAAAGTTTAACGGCGTCGGCGGCCTGTAGCGGCCCGGTGTACCC
>CAVGTC010000111.1:0-9806 GCA_963632255.1 Lachnospiraceae bacterium
TGATTTTCAGCCACTTACGAGTCAAAACGCCTGCACTTGGCCCACGGAATACCATGGTATCGGGTCACTGGGGTGCGGCTTGGCCTTCAAAGTACCGCGGCATCTTGTCACCGAAGTGCAGGCTTGGCTTAAAAAAGGGTACACCGGGCCGCTACAGGCCGCCGGCATCGTTAAACTTTCCTAAAAGTTTCCTCTCCGCTTGCGGCGGCTTGTTTTGACACTTTGCTCGCTTTTGTGCGTTTTTTCTTACACTCCGCTTTTTCAATAATGAGCCATTCATTTCGGCAAAGGCGGGAGTCGTTTTCGCGCGAGCGTCATTTTCAGGCACGCCTGGCCGTAAAAACATACGACTGCGGAAAACTATCTGTTATCCTTGTTTATCAAATTAACAACAACCCCCACCATTACATTCTTCTCCTCCGTGCGACTTTCCGCTATCATCAGAGTGAGAGCTACTAGGGTGTTGTCGGCAATGCGCTTATGCCCATCCTCACCATAAAGAATTCCGTTTTTCTCCATAAACCACAGAAAGAGCATAGCTGCAATCCGTTTATTCCCATCACTGAAAGAATGGTTTTTCACCACGAGGTAAAGCAACATCGCCGCCTTTTCTTCAACAGACGGGTAAAGCTCTTCGCCGCCGAATGTTTGGTATATCTGCCCGATGCTGCTCTTGAAAGAGTCATCTTTCTCATTGGCGAACCATCGACTTTCCCCAAATTTACCTTTCAGTGCATTGATAGCTTCCATCGCTTTCCCGTAAGTGGCACGGAACGGCTCTTCCCGTGTGGTTTGGCGGATATCAAGCGACTGGTAGTCATAGCGGTCAAGCGTGTCAAGGGCATACATGTAATCACAGATGACGCTAAACAGCCCTTCATATTCCCCTGTGCTTACTTCCCGCTGTAAGGTTATAGCACGAGACATAAGGCTTACCACACTCTTCAAGTCATCGTAATGGTCAAGGCGTTTCTGGTTGATGGCGTAGCCTTTAATGATGTATTGTCTGAGGATATTGTTTGCCCAACGTCTGAACGCTACACCTTGCTTGCTTCTTACCCTATAACCTACTGAGATAATAACGTCAAGACTATAAATCTTGGTAGGGCGGAACTTGTATTGAGTATTATGCAAAACTTGCATATTACCTTCCTCCGTGACTTCTTCCTCTTTGAATACGTTGGCTATGTGCCTGGCTATGACCGACTGGTTTTTCCCAAACAACTCTGCCATTTGGTTCTGTGTAAGCCAAACAGTATCATCCCCCATTTTCACGCTCAACTCGATGCCCCCATCCGCCGAACGATAGATTTCTATTTGATTCTTTTCCTCCATAGTTTCCTTTATCCATTATGCAGAGACAACGTATTCTGTATAAATAGCCTCATACTGCATTACTATGGCATATAGTAATTTAGGGGAATATCCACAGCAACCCTCTAAGCTGGTATTTGCTCGCTTCTACTTACACTCCGCTTTTTCAATAATGAGCCATTTATTTCGGCAAAGGCGGGGGTCGTTTTCACGCGAGCGTCATTTTCAGGCACGCCCATCCGTCAAGGCTGCGCGTGTCGGCGAGGCTGAGACCCAGCCCCTCGGCCCGCGCGGTGAGCTGGGGGACGTCCTCCGTGTAAAAGCCGCTCATGTAAATGGACGCGCCGGGACGCATGCAGGCGGTGTAGCGCGGGAGGTCGCGCAGGAGGATGCCGAGGTTGATGTTGGCTATGACAAGGTCAAAGGATGGTGCGGCGGGCAGCGACGACGCGTCGCCAAGGCGCACGCTGATGCCGTCAAGGCTGTTGAGCGCGATGTTTTCCCGCGTGTTCTTCACACACCACTCGTCCACGTCGACGGCGGTGCAACACGCTGCGCCGCGCAGCCGCGCGAGGATGGCGAGGATGCCCGTGCCGCAGCCCATGTCAAGCACGTCAAGTCCCTTTATGTCGTCGCGCAGCAGGCGCGAAATCATTTGCGAGGTGGTGGCGTGGTGCCCCGTGCCGAAGGACATCTGCGGATTGATGGCGATGTTGTACTCCGCCTTGGGCACATCCTTGTGGAAAGTGCTGTAAATGACGCAGCGGCTGTCCACGATGAGCGGCTGGAAGTAGTTTTTCTCCCATTCCTCGTTCCAGTCCTTGTCCTCTGCCTCGGCCGCAGCGTAGGTTATCACTACGCCCGGAAGCGGGAAGTCCGCAAGCGCGGCTTCAAGTGCGGCCTTGTCGTAAAGAGTCTCCTGTATGTACGCCTTGAAGAGGTTTTCGCCCTGCGCCTCCTCAAAGGCGGGGGCTTCGGGGTTGGGCGAGTGGGCGAGCGCCTTGCGCTCCAGCTCGGCGGTGCGCACGAAGCTGTCAAAGCCTATTTCGGCGAGGACGGCAGAAAGCACGTCCTCCGCAGCCTCCGAGGACGGCTGTATGTCAAAGGTGAATTCGAGGTATTTCATTGCCAGTGTGTGTCGGGGTTTTCCGCCTTTCCTGTGCAGCGGGGGCATACGCCTTTCACTACGTATGACACGGTGTGGGGCGCGAAGCCCTCGGGCAGCCGGGGCGCGGGCACGCGCATTGTCGTGATGCAGAAGCTCTCATGGCAGGACTCGCAGTAGAAGTGTACGTGGTTGTCGTTGTGGCTGCACTCGCCGTCGTCGCGGCACAGCTCGTAGTGCACCACGCCGCGCCCGTCCTCGAAGGCATGTACCACCTCGCGTTGCAGGAAGAGCGTGAGCACGCGGAAGACGCTTGACTTGTCAAGCGTGACGAGCTTGGCGCAGAGGTCCGAGAGGCTGGCGGGGCGACCGCACGCGTCAAGATGCCGCAGCACAATGATGCGGTTGGCGGTGGGCTTCACGCGTTTGCTTTCAAGCCGCGCCACGGCGGCGGCTGTGTCCATAAGGCTGTGGGGTTGTGGCTTTCGCCGCCGGGGCGGGGAAAACCGGTGTGTTTTCATTGTCCCGTGCCGACTGCGCAGCGGGCGGGGAGGGGCTACCTGAATGAGTCGGTCAGCAGTTTTATCTCTATGGCGGGTGCTATGCGCTCGTAAAGTATGTTGTACACGGCGTTGAGTATGGGCATGTTGACGTAGTAGTGGCGATTGATGTCCTTCATGCACCGGGTGCCGTAGTACCCCTCTGCAATCATCTCCATCTCTATCTGCGCCGACTTCACGCTGTACCCTTTCCCTATCATCGTGCCGAAGACGCGGTTACGGGAGAAGTTGGAGTAGCCCGTGACAAGCAGGTCGCCGAGATAGACGGAGTCGTATATGTTGCGGTCAATGGGGTAGACGGCCTGCAGGAAGCGTGCGGTCTCCTGCACGGCGTTGGACATCAGCACGCTCTGGAAGTTGTCGCCGTATTTCAGTCCGTTGCAGATGCCGGCGGCGATGGCGTACACGTTTTTAAGCACTGAGGCGTACTCTATGCCCACCACGTCGGCGGAGGTCTTTGTCTTGACGTAGCCCGATGCCATCATCTCGGCGAAAGCCCGCGCCTTTTCGTTGTCGGCGCAGCCCACGGTGAGGTAGGTGAGCCGCCCCAGCGCCACTTCCTCAGCGTGGCTCGGACCGCCCAGTACGGCGAGGTTGTCGTCGGGCACGTTGTACACCTGGCGGAAGTATTCGGAGCAGACGAGGTTCTCATCGGGCACGATGCCCTTTATGGCGGTGACGACGAGCTTGTCGTGCAGTTTCACCTTAAGCCGCTTGAGGTGGTTTTTGAGGTAGGGGGACGGCGTGACGAAGACCAGCGTGCGGCAGTCGCGCGCCGCCTCGTTGATGTCGCAGGTGAAGGTGATGCGGGTGGGGTCGAAATGCACGCTTGTGAGGTAGGAGGGGTTGTGCTCGAGCCGGCGGAAGTTGTCAATGGTGTCCTGGCTGCGCATATACCAGTGGATGTGCTCCACCTTTTCAAGCAGCATCTTCGCTATGGCCGTAGCCCAGCTTCCACTGCCCATCACCGCTATGTTGCCTAAGTCGTACACGCTCGTGTCTCTTGTGCGTTGGGGTAAGGGAAAGGGGCGGCGCGGCGCGTGCCGTCCGCCCGCGCAGTGCCGCCCCCTTCAAGTGTGTCAGTCTATGTGCCAGGACTCGATGTCCTGTATGCTGGGCTTTTCGGTGGAGAGCTTGTACTTCTTCATCACCTCCACTATCTGCTGCTGCACTTTCTGCGCTTTCACCTCCTTGAGATCGCTCACGAGGTAGTAGCCCACCTTTTGCAGGATGGGCACAAGCTCCTCGGCGATGCCCGCCTCCACGTATTTGGTGGCGGTGTCACGGGGCGCTTTCTTCTCCGGGCGCATCTGCGGGAAGAAGAGCACCTCCTGTATCTGCGTCTGTCCCGTCATGAGCATGACAAGGCGGTCGATGCCTATGCCTATGCCCGACGTGGGCGGCATGCCGTACTGAAGGGCGCGGAGGAAGTCCTGGTCGATGAACATCGCCTCGTCATCCCCTTTCTCGGAAAGGCGCAGCTGGTCCTGGAAACGCTCCTCCTGGTCAATCGGGTCGTTCAGCTCCGAGTACGCGTTGGCAAGCTCCTTCCCGTTTACCATCAGTTCGAAGCGCTCGGTGAGCGCGGGGTTGTCGCGGTGCTTCTTGGTCAGGGGCGACATCTCTATGGGGTAGTCGGTGATAAAGGTGGGCTGGATGTAGGTTCCCTCGCAGTATTCGCCGAACATCTCGTCAATCAGCTTGCCCTTGCCCATCGTGTCGTCAATCTCCATCCCCAACGTCTGGCAGATGGCGCGTATCTCGTCCTCTGTCTTGCCGTTGAGGTCGTAGCCCGTCTTCTCCTTGATGGCTTCTAGGATGGGGAGGCGGCGGAAAGGAGCCTTGAAGCTGATGGTCTGCCCGTCCACCACGCTCTCCGTGCAGCCGTTGACGGCCACGCAGATGCGCTCGAGGAGACGCTCGGTGAAGGACATCATCCAGTTGTAGTCCTTGTACTGCACGTAAAGCTCCATACAGGTGAACTCCGGGTTGTGGCTGCGGTCCATTCCCTCGTTGCGGAAGTTCTTGCCAATCTCGTACACGCCCTCGAAACCGCCCACGATGAGCCGCTTGAGGTAAAGCTCTGTGGCGATGCGCAGGTAGAGGTCCACGTCAAGGGAGTTGTGGTGGGTGATGAACGGGCGCGCGCTCGCCCCGCCGGGGATGGGCTGCAGGATGGGGGTCTCCACCTCCGTGTAGCCCGCCTCGTCAAAGAATGCGCGCATGGTCTTGATGACCTTGGTGCGTTTGAGGAAGATGTCCTTCACGTCGGGGTTTACCAGCAGGTCAACGTAGCGTTGGCGGTAGCGAAGCTCGGGGTCGTTGAAGGCATCGTAGGTCACGCCGTCCTTCTCCTTCACCACGGGCAGGGGCTTGAGGCTCTTCGAGAGCAGCGTTATCTCCTTGGCGTGGACGGATATCTCGCCGGTCTGCGTGCGGAAGACGAAGCCCTTCACGCCGATGAAGTCGCCGAGGTCGAGCAGTTTCTTGAATACCGTGTTGTAGAGTGTCTTGTCCTCCCCGGGGCAGATGTCGTCACGGGTGACATACACCTGTATGCGCCCCTGCGAGTCCATCAGTTCGGCAAAGCTGGCCTTGCCCATCACGCGGCGGCCCATAAGGCGGCCGGCGATGCACACCTCGCGCTGCTCGCCGCCGTCGCTGAAGCTCTCCTTTATCTCCGCGCTGTAGGCGTTGACGGGGTATTCGGCGGCGGGGTACGGCGTAATGCCGAGGTTGCGCAGTTCGTCAAGTGAGGCGCGGCGCTGTATTTCTTGTTCGCTGAGTTCTAAGACATTCATTTTATTGTAACGGATTTTGCTTGCAAAGTTAATGAATTTAGGAGAGAAAGCCCTGCTGCCTCAGTGCTTCCAACAGTCCGGCGGACATGCTCTCGCAGTCGGATTTGGTGTAGCGCAGGTCGGTGAATATTTGCGCGAGTGTTTCCTTTCCGTTTACGCGGAGCAGCTCGCGCGTCTCGGGAAGTGCCTCTTTCGCGCGGTAGTCGCGGTCGATACTTTCAGCCGTGGCGGGCGAGTAGACTTCGCTGTGTAGTATGGCGGAAAGCGGCAGACGATCGGTAGGCGCGGGCGTTTCGTCGGGCCATCCGAGCGTGATGGTGGCGACGGGCATCACAAGGCGCGGCAGCCGCAGGGCGCGGATGATGGGGAGCGGCTGGTAGATAGTTGTGCCGAGGAAGCAGAGTCCGAGTCCCGCCTCTTCGGCAAGGTCGCAGAAACGCTGGCAGTACAGCAGCGCGTCGGTGGCGGCGTTTATGAAAGAGAGAAAATTGCCGTAACCGGGGTTGGCTTTCCGCTCCTCACACCAGCGCGTGACGCGGTGGTAGTCGGCGCAGAACGTCAGCACGACGGAGGCTCCCGTCACCATGGGCTGGGAGAAATGCGCGGGGGCGAGGGCGCGTTTGCCCTCCTCGCTGCGTGTGGCCACCACGCTGTAAAGCTGGAGGTTGCCCATAGTCTGTGTGCGCTCGGCGCGGGCGAGGAGGTCTTCAAGCAGCTCGTCGGCGACGGGGCGGGAGGAGTATTTGCGGATGCTGTGTCGCATGAAGGTGTGGGGTTGGTTATAGGATGTAGTTTGCGTGCGCCTTTTGGCTTTGCGGCTTCTTACTTTGCGGCTGAGGCCGGGGTGGGAGTGCATTGTGTGTCCTTCCCCCGGTGCGGGTGTCGCTACCTGTGTGTGGTGGGGGAAATCACTTTTCCATCTTCGCCTCGACAATTCCGCCACGCAGCAGCCGGGCGAGGGGGAAAGTGCCGCCGTCCGCCACCGGCGAGCCGTTCAGCCTGACGCGCGTGGCGCGTCGGTTGGCGGGACTGTTGTTTTTTGTGTGCAGCACGAGACTGCGCCCACCGCCAAGCTGCAGCCGCGCCACGTTGAAGAGCGGCCGCGCAAGGCGCAGGGTGTCGGGCGTGACGGGGGCGAAGCCGATGGCGTTGAGCGTGTACCACGCCGCGCGGCTTCCGTCCTTGTCGGCGGCTGTCCCGTCCTTCATGCAGCTTGCGGCGTATGCGGTGAGCGCGGAGTCGAGCGCGGCGGGGGATATGGCGTCACTCTGCGCGGCGGGGCAGTGCGCCGCCAGTGTCGTGAGAAAGTCCGCGCCTGTGGCCACCTTGCGGAAGTCCGGCAGCATGACAAGCCGCGCGAGCGAGGCGTGCAGGGCGGCACGCAGCTCGGCACGCGGGGTGCTCACCGCAAGGAAGACGAACGGCGTGTCGTCACCCGCCTTTGTGGCGGCAGAGCCAGTGTGCGCGGAGGTTTTCGTGGAGGCAGGGTGACGCGCGGTAGTGCCGCCCGTACCGGTGTCCGCCCTTTTGCCTGCTCCGTTGGCGGAGGAGCTGCGTGCGGACTTTCCCGTCCGCGCGGCCAGAGCGTTTTCCGGCACGGCGGTCTGCGTTTTCCGCGCGTCGCTCAGTGGGCGGGCGGGTGCTTTCCCCTCCACAAGGGCGTAGGCCGCGTTACTGCTTCGGGGCGAAACGGCGGAATACACCGAGAGTTCCTCCCCGCGTGCGAGGTCAAAGTAGAAGACAGCGCGGCAGCGCGGTGTCACCGTCCCGTCTCTCAGCGTCACTTTCTCCCGCCGCACGTTGTAGCCCGAGTAGGGGTGGGAGAAACGGGCGTAATAGTACAGCCCGGGTGTGCCGCCGCTGTCTCCGCGCTTGTGTGCGCGTATTGTCTGGCGGTCGATGAAGCTGATGTCCACGTCGCTGTTGCCTGCCGCCCCGGCTGCGTTGTCAATGTCAAGCAGGAAACCCTTTTCAGCCACGGTGTCGGGGTAGGCGAAGCGTTGCGCCACGAAACCGGCGTGCGTCTCAGCTTTCGCCGTCACGCCGTAGCGCGGCAGGAAGAGGGCGTAGCGTCCGAGCGTGTCGTCGCGTTCGGCGAAACGGTAGCCGGAGGCGTAGGCCATGTACTGCGTGCTGTCTTTCTCTCCTATATATATAAGGAGTGGCTTGCCCACGACGGGCATTTGCAGGAAGCCGTCCACGCCCTCTCCAACTATGCCGCCCGTCGCCGAGGCGGCTGCGTTGCCGTTTCCTGGTGTGACACTTCTGCCCGCAGTCTCTGCCGTGCCCTGCAGCAGCCCGCTGTAAAGTCCGTCATGGTAGGCGGCGTAGGGCGAGTTGCCCCTGTGCAGCCGTGTCAGCGGAACGAGTGTCTGGCGCTGCGCCTCGGCCGTGACGGGGAGAAGCAGCGGGAGAAGTGCCGTAAGGATGAGTAGCGGGAGTGTTTTGGACATAGGGGCGGGTGGTGGCTCTTTCTGCGGGAGGTGGTTCCCTCGCCACGGCAAAGCGCAAGCGGGGCTTGTCTTTGCCCGTTTGGCTGACGGAAACGTTATGTAATAACCGTCGCAATGTTGTTGACTCTGCGGACAAACAAAAAACGATGAGACCGCACATCCGCCTGCCCCTGCGCCATGGCGGCGGGGGATAGCGGACACGTTACGGTCTCATCGCTCTCTTTCCCGGGGGTGCGTCCCGCCCGCTTTACTTGGAGGGGGCGGCGGGGGCGGACGGAGCCGCGGGAGCCGGTGCTGCGGGAGCCTCGGTCTGTGCGGAGGTCACCACGCTCGTCTTGTCGGTGGCACGCGGCGCGAAGAAGATGGTTGCCACGGAGAGCGCCACAAGCAGGGCTGCCAGCGTCCAGGTGGCTTTCTCAATCACGTCGGTGGTCTTGCGCACGCCCATAATTTGGTTGGATGCGGCGAAGTTGGAGGCGAGACCGCCGCCCTTTGACTCTTGAATGAGCACGACAAACGTGAGCAGTATCGCCACGATGACGGCCAAAATCACAAGTACTGAATACATTTATGCGTTGTCTTTCGTTATTTGTTTTCGGCTGTGTGTCCCGCACTTACGGAATTAACGTGCAAAATAAGCGTTTTTTCGCGGGATAATCAAGCTGCGCCGCCCGTTTTCTTGGCGGCGGGCGGTGAAGTCACGGCTTGTGGCTGTGGCTGCTGTTGACTATGAGTTTTTGGAGGAAGCGCACCTGGTCGGCGAAGTATGCCTGCTTCTTCGTACTTGCCGCGCCCACCTTGCGCATTATCTCAAGGGCTTTCTCGTAACGCTGCTGCTTGATGTATATCCTCGCGAGCGTCATGGTGAGGAAGCCGTCCTCGCCTGCCTCGCTCTCGTCCGTTTCCGCCGCGCCGCCGGTGGCAGTGTCCGGCGTGTCCGCAGTGTCCGGGACGGGCGCGGGGCCGGGGGTCTCGGGCAGGCGGATGCGCCCCCCGCCGTTTTCCATGAAGCCCTCTATAAGCTGTGCGCTGCGGTCGGCCGTTGCTTCCGTTCCGCCGCCGTCCTCTGTGGGGGCGGCATCATCCATCTGCAGGAGGTAAGCCGTGTAGTCCGACACGGCGTCGGCGACGGTGGGGTGGCGCAACTCTTCGCGCGTGGCCTCGCTTGTCTGTGAGAGGAAGTCGTCTATAAGCGACTGTGTGCGGTCGCCCGTTCGCGGCTTGTCCTTGGCGGCGGCGGACGGTTTCCGTTTGATTTCGTAGTTGGCGCCCTCCACCATGCGGAAAAGCACGCGGCGGTCCGGCAGGTACACCGCCGCGCGGCGCAGTTCCGCGCCGAAGGAGGTGTCATGCAGCAGGAAAAGGTTGTGCAGGAAGAGCAGCCGCGCCGCCTGGTAGTACGGGTAACGCGCCACGAGCTCGCGCAGCCCGTAGAGCGTGTCTTCCCCGAGCGCTTCGGGGTGGCGTATCAGTTCGGCGACGGTTTTGTCCATCCTTGTATTCCGTTGTGGCGGCGGCAGTGCCCCGTCCGGTTTGTTCCTCTCTCCTTATATATATAATAATGCGTGTGAGC
>CAVGTC010000112.1:0-9740 GCA_963632255.1 Lachnospiraceae bacterium
TAGTACAAAGATAATACATTTTTCGGCGGAATGCAAACGGCCCTTCCGCCGCCCGGAAAACCACTTTGTCACTTTTGCGACCGTTTTTCATACATTTTGTCAAAACGCCGTGATGCGGACAACGTCAAACGGGCGGAGCGTTCTTACAGTGCCGGCACACCCTTGCAACGTCCGCCACGCCCCTCCCCGGCATACGCAGTATCATCAAAATTGCGGCACGACCCATTTGCGCGGCAGGGTGTGCCAAATGTGCGGATTGCCGTAAGCAGACAGCACTTTTTACGCACTTTCCGCGCGGCATGTCCGCGCAAAGGCACGCCCCTCCTTGCGCGGCGGCGGAAATGTGCTTACCTTTGCGAGGAAAATTTCCGCGCATCGCCGCGTTGCTATGGCGGCGGGGCGCAATAAACGCGCCTTTTATGCGTTAGTTACTTTGTGTTAGCGCGCCAAGCCGAAAGCCCACAAGCGTTTGCGGGGCTGCGCACGCGGCGGGGACAACGGGCGGATATAGTTCCGTCCGCCCCGGCGGACGGATAGGCACGCGCACCCTACGGGGTTTGTCACAGAAAAATACGGCCGTGATGCGGCAACAACCGGTTATGCAGATAAAAAGACTACTTCTTCTTCTCCTCTTTCCCCTCCTCGCCTCCGTCGCGCTGGCGCAGAGCGGCGGCATGTCGGACCAGCAGGTGATGCAGTATATGGTAAAAGAGCAGGCACGCGGCACGTCGCGCTCGGACATCGTCACGAAGCTGATAGAAAAAGGCGTGAGCATAGAGCAGATACGCCGTATACGCAACAAGTACGAGAAGCAGGCCAGCAACACGCTCGGGGCGAAGAAAAGCTCCTTGAAGGACGAAGACGGCGACGGCTCGCGCCTGAGGAAAAACAACGGGGACAAGCGCACGGAGGGCGAGTTCCAGCGTAAGGGCGAGAAGAAGACAGTGGACACCTCCACCATGAGCGAGAAGCAGCGCAAGCGTTATGACCGCCAGCGCCAGGACGAGTACCTTGACGAGATGGACGAGCTGCTGCCTGACACGCTTGACAGCGACTACGACGACTACGACGACTACGATTACCTGCGCGAGCCGAAGAAGAAAAAGATTGAGGTCTTCGGACGCAATATCTTCAACAACAAGAAGTTGTCCTTTGAGCCTAACATGAACATCGCCACGCCGCAGGACTACCGCCTCGGCGCCGGCGACGCAGTATATATAGATGTGTGGGGGGCTTCGCAGGAGCGTTTTGAGAACACCATATCGCCCGACGGCACGGTGACCATTGAGGGCTACGGCCCCGTCAACCTTGACGGACTCACCGTCGGGCAGGCCAACGCGCGCCTGCGCTCCACCCTCGGCAAACGCTACGGCGGCTCAAGCGTCAAGCTCACCGTGGGGCAGACCCGCACAATCACCGTCGACGTGATGGGTGAGGTGCAGACACCGGGCTCGTATACGCTTTCGGCTTTCTCCACCGTCTTCAACGCCCTCTACATGGCGGGCGGCACAAACGAAATCGGTACGCTGCGCAACATCAAGGTTTACCGCAAGGGACGGCTCATATCCACTTGTGACATATACGATTACATACTCAACGGCAATATGCGCGGCAACGTGCGCCTCACCTCCGGCGACGTCATCATAGTAGGCCCGTACGAGTGCCTTGTCAACGTGACGGGAAAGGTGAAGCGCCCGATGTACTACGAGATGAAGTCGCGCGAAAGCGTCGGCACCCTCATCAAGTACGCCGGCGGCTTCGCCGGTGACGCTTACACAGCGAGCGTGCGACTCGTCAGGAAGAGCGGCGGCGAGATGTCGGTTTACTCCATCGACGAGTTTGAGCGCAACAGCTTCCAGCTTGCCGACGGCGATTCGCTGGCGGTGGACAGCACGCTGCAGCGTTACCGCAACATGGTGGAGGCGAAAGGCGCGGTGAAGCGCCCGGGCATGTACCAGATGGACGGCAACATCACCACCGTGCGCCAGCTCATAGAGGCGGCGGGCGGACTGGCGGAGGACGCGATGACTACGCGCGGCATACTGCACCGCATGAAGAAGGACCGCACGCTTGAGGTGGTGGACTTTGACACGGAGGGACTTATGGCGCGCACGGTGGCTGACATCGCCCTGCGCAACGAGGACGTGCTTTACATCCCGTCACAGAAAGCCCTGCACGAGGAGCGCGTCTTCACCATCGGCGGCGAGGTGAACTATCCCGGCGAGTACGAGTACGCCGACAACACCACGCTGGAGACGCTCATACTGCGGGCCGGCGGACTGAAGGACGCGGCAAGCACCATGAAGGTGGACGTGATGCGCCGCATACGCGACTCGAAGGCGATGTCGGCATCTGCGCAGGTGGCCTCCAGCCACTCCTTCGCCCTGAGGGACGGCTTCGTGGTGAGCGGCGGGCCGGGCTTCCTGCTCGAGCCCTTTGACGAGGTGTACGTGCGCCGCTCCCCGGGCTACGTAGAGCAACAGCACATACAGGTGGATGGCGAGGCCGCCTTCCCCGGCACCTATGTGCTGACCAACAAGAACATGCGCCTTTCCGACGCCATCAAGGCGGCGGGCGGACTCACGCCCGAGGCCTACGCCGCCGGCGCGCACCTTGAGCGCATACTCACCGAGAGCGAGAAGATAAAGCAGAAGAGCATGATGAAGCTGGCGCAAGTGGGCGACAGCACCGACATACGCAAGCTCGAGCTTTCGGAGACAAGAAACGTGGGCATCAACCTTGAGAACGCGCTCAAATACCCGGGCGACGACAAGTGGGACATCGTGCTGCAGGAGAACGACCGCCTCGTCATCCCGCAGTACAACAACACGGTCACCATCAACGGCGAGGTGATGTACCCCAACACCGTGGCGTATGTGCACGGGGCTAACCTGCGCTACTACATCAACCAGAGCGGCGGCTTCGGGCGGTCGGCACTGCGCGGGCGCGTCTTCGCCGTGAACCTAAACGGCACCGTGACGCGGGTGCGCTCGGCAGACGACATACAGCCGGGCTGCAACCTCGTGGTGCCCGCCAAGCGCAAGCGCAACCGCCTCACTTTCGGCGAGATTCTGAGCATCGGTATGAGCACTGCGACGCTCGCCTCCGTCATAGCCACACTGGTTAAATAACCACCTTCCCAAAGAGATACCTCGTATGAACGACATAAGCTTCGGCTTCCTGCTTCGCCTTGTCAAGGAAAACAAGAAATTGCTGTCCATCGTCACCATCGCCGCTTTCGTGTGGGGCGTGGTGGCTGCGCTGAGTATACCAAAAACCTACAAGTCCTCCACCAGCCTCGCGGCGGAGACAAAGGATGACAGTCCGCTCGGCAGCAGCAGTCTCGGCGGTCTCGCCTCGCTTGCGGGGGTGACGCTGCCGGGCGGAAATGACGCCATTGTGCCGGAGCTTTACCCCAACGTGGTGGTGACAAACGACTTTCTCGTCGACTTGCTTTACGCGAAAGTGGTGACAAAGGGCGGCAACGACTCCATACGCTACATAGACTATATGCTGAACCGCCAGACCGCCCCCTGGTGGACAAAGGCTTTCGGTGCCGTGGCAAATCTGTTGCCGGGCGGCGAGAAAGGACCCGTGGGGCAAGGGAAGCGACTTGACCCGCAAAGACTGACGAGAAAGGAGGAGGCGCTTGTGAAGGGGCTGAAAGGGCAGATAGTCTGCGCGGTGGACAAAACAGACGGAATAATCAACATCTCCTTTTCCTCGCAGGATCCCCTCGTTTCCAAGCAAATGGTGGAGCTTGTCACGCGCCATTTGCAGGAGTTTATCACGGACTACCGCACCAACAAGGCACGCATAGACCTCGACTACTACTGCAAGCTGCGCGACGAGGCGTTCGCCAAATACGGCAGGGCGAAACGCGAGTACGCGGCGTACAGCGACTGCCACTCCGACCTTGCGCTGAAGTCCTACCAACTTGAGTCCGAGGCCTTGGAAAACGCCCTCCAGCTTGCCTACACCGAGTATTCGCAGAAATGCCAGCAGGTGGCTCTCGCCGAGGGCAAGGTGCAGGAGCGCACCCCCGCCTTCACCGTCATAGAGCGGGCGAGCGTACCCGCAAGGCACGACTCGCCCAAACGCCTCACCCTGGTGCTGGCGTACGTCTTCGTGGCTTTCTTCGGCACGTATGTCTACCTCTTTGTGCGCGGACAGTGGAGAGAGGGCAGGCACGCGCAGGCGGAAGCGGAAGCGTAAGAATTGGCTCTTCCTATGAGTGGAACAGTGCGAATAAAGGGTTGGGACGGCGTTGTGTCTTTTGCGGGCAAAACGCTGCTGTTCCTCTTGATGGTGGTGGTGATGCTTGACCCGAGCGGCTCTGTGCTTCACGCCAAAAACGCCTTGTTTGTCTTATTCCTCCTGTTCAATATACTTCTGTACAAGCCCGACGGGAAACTCTTGCCTTACGTCCTGGCGCCCTATGTCGCCCTTGTGTTCAGTTTCACGTCTTCCCAGTTGCTGTCCACCCAGATAAGCTCGGAATTCTTTTTGGGGATGATGAAAGGCTTTTCTATGCTTTTCCTCTTGCCTTGGGTGCATCACTACAATGTCACCGTCGCCGCCAAGGCCTCAAGTGTCATACTTGCGCTTGTCGTCATCGCACTTTACACGGCGATAGTGCTTGTGGAGGGGCTTGACCATGCCGTGTGGCTTTTCGCAAAGCAGCACAACAATATGATAATGATTGCGGAACGCAGCTTTCTTGGGATAAAGATTTACGGAATGAACTATTCCTCAATCATTACGACCGTGCTTCCTCTCTTCCTTTTCCTTAACGACGCGGTGGTTGAGGGGAGGCACAGGCTGCGCAACGGCTTCTGCGCGTTGTTGCTGATGGCTCCGTTCTTTGTGAGCGGCTCGCGCTCCACTATGCTGCTTCCGTTTGTGATGGTTGCGGGTGTGGTTTTCATGAGACTGAAAGACACGAAGTATGCCAAGCTCGTGATTTATCCCGCAGTCGTCCTTGGCGTTTGTTTTTTCATCGGGCTGGTTGTGGCGCTTGCCTCCGAGACATCGGAGGAGTCCAACTTCGTCAAGTTCGGCCATCTGCTCTCTTACCGCGAGCTGTGGGACTTTTCCCCGGAGTATTTTATCCTGGGGCAAGGGACGGGAGCCTGGATTTACTCCTCGGGCTTCCGTATGTGCTGTCCGCAGACGGAGTGGACTTATATAGAGCTTTTGCGCTGGTGCGGCGTGTCGTGCGTCTTCGTGTTCGTGACATTGCTTTATCCGCTTACCGCGCTAAGGCGCATAAAGGACAAATGCTCGGTGGGGGTGCTGCTTACGTATGCGGTTTTCCTCATAGTAGCCGGCACAAACCCGCTGATAGTAAGCTCCACGGGGATGGCGGTCATACTTATGGTATATTCGTACGTCGAGGGGAAGTCGCGACAGGGTGTGCCGGCTTGCAAAATCGACGCGGGGCTTTGCGCCCCGTCTGACAGGGAGGGCGCCGCACAATGAGATTTTCACTGAAAAGCGACAACCGGCGCACGGCGCTGATAAAGAAAAACATCGCCGCGTCCTTCCTCATCAAGGGCGGGCTTGTGCTTGTGCAGCTTCTCTCCGTGCCTTTGACGCT
Source organism: Lachnospiraceae bacterium (assembly GCA_963632255.1). Taxonomy (GTDB): domain Bacteria; phylum Bacteroidota; class Bacteroidia; order Bacteroidales; family Bacteroidaceae; genus Alloprevotella. The sequence goes on from CAVGTC010000112.1 coordinate 5,600, forward strand.
GCACACGCTCGGCGTGTACGAAAACGGCATCTGGCTCACCATAAGCTCCATGCTGCTTTGGATAGACAACCTCGACATCGGTCTTGGCAACGGACTGCGCAACAAACTCGCGGAAAGCCTCGCCGTGGGGGACACTTGCGGCGCGAGGCGTGCGGTGTCGTCCACGCTTGCCATGCTGGTTGCGCTGGTGCTTCCCGTCGCTGTCGCGCTGTTGCTGCTTATCCATTCCGCCGACACCTACTCTTTCCTCAATGTGGACAGCGCGAGGGTGGGAGGGCTTGACGCCGTGCTTTCCGTCTCGGCGGTGTTTGTTTGCTCTACGTTCATCCTGAAGTTTGTCGGCAACGTCTACATGGGCATGCAGCTGCCCGCAGTGAGCAATTTGCTTGGCATGGCCGGGCAGACGCTTGCCCTGCTGGGTACTTTCGCTGTGTACCTGAGCGGCAGCAGGTCCATGCTTCTTGTGGCGGTGGCCAACACTGCCGCGCCGCTTCTGGTGTATGCTGTGGCTTTCCCCGTCACCTTTTGCCGGCGTTATCCCGCGCTCCGCCCCTCCTTGCGGTACGTCGACTGGGAAAGCATGCTCGGGCTCTTCAAGACGGGCGTGCAGTTTTTCGTCCTGCAAATGTCGGGGCTGGTTCTCTTCCAGCTTACCAATCTGCTTATCTCCCGGTATTTCACCCCGGCGATGGTGACCCCTTACCAGATAGCCTACCGCTATTTCTGTGTCGTGCAGTTGCTCTTCTATATAATATGCATGCCCTATTGGACGGCCACCACAGACGCGTACAAGAAAGGCGACTTCGCTTGGATAAGGCAGTCCAACCGTTCGCTCAACCGCCTGATGTGCGGGCTTGCGGCCCTTACCGTGCTGATGGTGCTGCTTTCGCCTGTCGCGTATGCGCTGTGGGTGGGCAAGGGGACGGAGATACCCGCGGACATGACGGTGATAGTGGCTTTGTATGTGCTGATACTTACCGTAAGCATGCGCTACTCTTACATACTCAACGGTTTCGGCATCCTGCGGCTGCAGCTTGTGATGACCGTCACGGCTGCAATAATCTACATCCCCCTTTCGGTCGGCGTGTGCCGTCTGACGCACGACATACGGGGGCTTTTGCTTGTGATGTGCCTCGTCAACACGCCGGGGCTTGTGGTTAACTATATCCAGTACCGCCGTGTGTTGGCGCAGCGAGCCGCGGGTATTTGGTTAAAGTAGGCAAGGAGGAAAGACATGGCGGGACGCGACATATACGTCATCGTGGTGCTGTACAAGGTCAGGCTCACGGAGGCTGTTTCGTATAAGACGCTAATTGAGCCTAACGGCATAAGCGAGTTTTTCGTGTACGACAACTCGCCCGCGGGTTTCGGCACACCGGACGAGTGCCTCCCGCCGGGGGTACGCTATGTGCGTGACACGTCAAACCCCGGTCTGTCGCACGCCTACAACGCCGGCGCGGCATATGCACGGGAGCTTGGTTACCGGCGCGTGCTGCTTCTCGACCAGGACACACATTTCGAAGCCGGCGTGTGGGAAGAATACATAAGAAACGCCGACTACCCCGGTATTGTCGCGCCCCGCATCAGCACGACCGGGGGCATGCCCTTCTCGCCGACATATGTCGGCGGCTTGCGGCTGAGGGGGGTGGCGTTGCCAAAAGGCGAATATCCCTTGCGCAGGTACGGGGTAGTGAACAGCGGCTGCTGCGTACCGCTCAGTCTTTACGAGGAGGCGCACGGCTATGCGGAGGACGTGCCGCTCGATTTCTCCGACTTCCAGTTTCAGGTGCGGGCGGGGAGATGCTTCCCCAGATTTTTGCTGATGGAAAGCCGTGCCGTGCAGGATTTCTCCAACGACTGCCGTGACGCGGAAAAGCTACTCTCGCGGTTCAAGCTCTATCTGCGCGGGGCCAGCCATTTCCGTCCTGACGGCGCGGCGGCGAAATTAAGGCACATCCTGCACGTGGCGCTCCACTCGGCGACCCTTTCGGTGCGGACACGCAGCATGGTTTTCCTCTCGCTCTATCTGAAAAGCTTTCGCGCAAGTCGTCGCAAAGGCTAAAAGACGGCACAGGGAAGATGCGGAAAAGGATAGGAGGTTGTTCGCGTCGCGGTAAAGTCCTAAAACCGCCCGCAATATTTCCCGCAGCGGCGCGTTTGTCTTTTATGTAAAGACGCGGCCAGCCTTGCCGTGGCTCGCACTGGCCGTAAATACGGTTATATGAAAACGTCTTGCCGAAAACACTTACCTTGGCGGAGTTTTGCGGCGCAGCCCACGCGGCGCCAGTCCGGGCTTTGAGCGGGTGCGTGCCGCGGAAAGCGTGGAAAAAGGTAATTTTGCAAGAGTTTGTAAGGCTTTGCCGTTGGCGGGAACCACGGCGAAAAACAAAAAAGCAGATGATTTCAGTTTGCATCGCGACATACAACGGCGCTTCCGTTGTGCTGACGCAGCTACACAGCATACTTGGCCAACTGTCCGAGGACGACGAAGTTGTGGTGTCCGACGACGCGTCGAAAGACGGTACACGCCGCCTTGTCGAGGAAATAGGTGACAGCCGTATACGCCTGGTGGACGGCCCCGCCGTCGGGTCACCCGTTGCCAATTTTGAGAACGCCCTCCGCCATGCGAAAGGCGACTACATATTTCTTTCCGACCAGGACGACAAATGGCTTCCAGGAAAGGTGGAAGCGTGCATGGAAAAACTTCGGGAGGGGTACGACTGTGTGGTTACGGACTGCGTGGTTACGGACCGCAACCTTGACACTACCGCGTCATCTTTCTTTGAGCTTAACGGCACGCGCAAGGGACGCCTTTATAATTTGCTTGTGAAGAACGGCTACCTCGGCTGCTGCATGGCCTTTACCCGCAGTGTGATGGAAAAAAGCCTGCCTTTCCCGCCGGACATTCCTATGCACGACATCTGGATAGGCAACGTGGCGGCGCGCTACGGGCGTGTCGCTTTCGTCAATAAGCCTTACATCCTGTTTCGCCGCAGTGGGGCCACCGCCTCCACCACGGCGGAGAAAAGCCAGAACGGGCTTTGGCGCAAAATACGCATCCGCTGGGCAGTGCTGCGCCGCCTGTATCTTTGGGGATAAGACCTCCATCGTGAACCGCACGAAGCCCCGCCACGTCGGCGGACGGGGCGGAAAGAAACCGATGACAGTTTACGGGGACGGGCTGCCGCCGCGTTCCGCGTTAGCGAGATATGACGAGAGACAATCTTAAAATAAGCGTGATAACAGTCAGCTACAATAGCCGCGCCACCCTGCGCGACACTATTGAGAGCGTGTTGTCGCAAACGTACGACGATATAGAGTACATCGTTGTCGACGGGGCCTCGACGGACGGCACCGTCGACATCATACGCGAGAGCGAGCCCCGCTTCGGCGGGCGCATGCGCTGGGTGAGCGAGCCGGACAAAGGGCTGTACGACGCGATGAACAAGGGTTTCGCCATGGCCACGGGCGACGTGGTGGGTATACTCAACTCGGATGACTTCTACACCTCCCCCGACGTGCTGTCCACCGTCGCCGCCCGCATGGGGCAGGGGGATGTCGACGCCGTCTACGCCGATGTGCATTATGTCGCCCACGATGACGTGACGCGCATGGTGCGCTACTACACGTCCAGTTTCTTCCGCCGTTGGATGATGTGCATGGGCTTCATGCCCGCCCACCCGTCCTTTTACTGCCGCCGCGCGGTGTACGCACGCTACGGCGACTTTGACACCAGCTTCCGCGTCGCGGCGGACTTCGAGAACCTCCTCCGCCTGCTTTACATCGGGCGCATACGCACGGCCTACATCCCCAAGGACTTTGTCACCATGCGCGTGGGCGGAGTCACCACCTCCGGGCTACGCAGCCACCTCGCCATAATGCGCGACCACCTGCGTGCCTTGCGCAAAAACCGCCTCCCGTCCTCCGTATTCCTCCTTGCGCTGCGCTATCCCTACAAACTCGCGGAGAAATTTTTCAGCGTAGCCTGGCGGCGCAGGAAGTGAGCCGTGCTTTTGTCTTGGACGGGGACAACGACATTTTGACAAATGTAAGCAAAACGGGCGTAAATCTGACAAAGTGATTTCACGGGCGTCGGAAGGGCCGTTTGCATTCCGCCGAAAAATGTATTATCTTTGTACTA
>CAVGTC010000113.1:0-9432 GCA_963632255.1 Lachnospiraceae bacterium
GTCTTACCCCGAAATGAGGTTAGAATTACTTCTTCTTGCTCTTAGCTTTCTTGGTGAGGCGAAGGAAGCAACCTGCGTATTCTTCCTTCACCTTGCCTCCCTTGAAGGTACTCTTGGCAAGGCCGTTTACCTTTTCGGCAGCTGCCTTTACCTTGGCATCGGTGCTCTGGAGGTCTTCTTGGATTTCTTCGGAAGCGCCTACGCGGTTGTCGCAGATCTTGCCTTCAACAGGGCTGAACTTGCCGAAAGACTTGTAGGTGATGATGCCGTCGGAACCCTCCACGGGCTGGAGTACTTCGTACTCGTCGCCGGGAGCGAGGTTCTCGCGCAGACCAATTTCGGCGTAGATTTCGCCTGCCTTTGTGTCTACGCCAAGGATAGGAGTGATAGTGCGGAAGTCCTCGCAACTAACCTGCAGACGAGCAATGTTCTCGTCGAGCGAACGGAGCACGGCACGCTTCAGGAGGTCGTTGCTGTTGGCCTTTGAGAAAGTGCTGACACGCACACCAGCGCGGCTCTTTTCCATGCCTACGTAGGTGAGTTTGCAGATACCTGCGTTGATGAGGTCCTCGAGAGAGCCTTTCCAATACTTTGCGTAGAAGTTGTTGTTGGCCTCGTCCGTCCAGTCGAGCTTGTAGAGGTAGGAGTTGGTCTGCACGCTGTATCCGTCGCCAGCCATTGTGGAAGCGGCAAAGCCCACTGCCTGGGAAGCGGCAACACCTGCCACGCCACCCATTGAACCTACTGCATCGGCATAAGTCTGCAATTCAGCGATGATGGCTGCATTGGAACGGTACTTGAAGTAGTTGAACATCACATAAGTGTGGCCGATAAGATTGACTGCGTCGTCGGTAATCTTGGAGTTAGTCTCACCGCTAGCTTCAAACTTACGCTTGTCCTCGGCAGAAATGGCGTAGATCCCCTTGTCGTTGATGGTTGCCATGTCGTAGTGTGAGCCGTCCGCCTTTGTAGAATCGGAGTAGTTGTACCATTTTGCCACGAGGTTGGCGGCAGTGTTCTCCTTTGCGAAGAACTTGTTGGCGAGAGCCTTCATGCTCTTCGTCACCTTGTCAGTGCCGGGCATTGCGGGCATCTTTGACATGTCCATGCCTACAGCGCCCATAGCCTTGCTGGCGAGACCGCCGAGGCCTTTCTTCTTCTTTGCGCCGCTTTCTTCGTCGGCAGCCTTGATATCATCGTCGGTGATATCATAGTCCTCGAACTCGATGACGCGGGTGCTGAGATTAAAATCAGTGAACTGCTGGGGGATGGCGATTGTGGGGAAGAGGTCTCTTACAACAACGGGATCAATCTTCTTGGCTTCGCTGTCGGCACTCTTGGAGAAGCTCTTTACGATACCTTTAACAACATTACTGTTAGCAGCTTCCTCGTCGGCAGTCTTCAGTTTGATGTCGGTGGAATCGCTGTGCACCATGATGCTGTAGATGGAGCTACGACGGAACTTGGGAGTTTTGTCCGTAGTCTGGGCATTGACAGCGAGCGTAGAAATCATCAGTAATGAAACTACGGAAAAGAGTTTTACATTCATAGGTTTATTGGATTTATTTGTTGAAAGTTTGTTTCGCGTATTTTTGCTGCAACAGCGGCAGTTGTTCTAACCGCTTTTCTGCGGCAAGTGAGGCATCACCACCAGTACCAGCGGTTGTATACGATGGTTTTGGGGCGACTTTTGGCTTCCGCCACGGCAATATCCCTTGCGGCGGCAATCGCCTTCTCGCGGAGTTTCACCTCACTTAGGTACTTCGTCTTGTTCTCGAAGTCCCAGTTAGCCTTCACCACACTCTGCATCTTGCTGACAAAGGCGGTTGCCTGACTGTAGCAGGAGGATGAGGGGTCGATCTCGTTGATGAGTTTCATAGCCTCAGCTGCACCCTCATCGGTGGGGTTGGCTGCCCAGATGCCCTTTGCCTCGGTGAGCAAGCGCTGACCTTCGTTGTTGCAGCGTTTCTTGTAGATGCTCAGCATCTGGTCCTGTGCCTGTGAGAAACCGTCGCAACATTCGGGGATAGCGGCGAGGTACATCAGTGCCTCATCATAGTTGCCCTGGGTGGCTTCGGTGTTGGCCTTCTGGATTATCTTCTGGTAGTTGCCGTTATAGTAGCTCATGATGCGCTCTTGAGCCTGCTGCAGCATGCCCTTGAACTGCGAGTTGTACTTTTTCAACTGGCGCAGCGCGTTGATGTAGGCACGGGTTTCGGTAGTACCCACGCCACGCAGGTCGATACTGCAGGAGGAGAAGATGCTCTTGTTCTCGAGGTCGCCAATCCACACGGTGAGCGTGGTGCGCACCACATGCTGTTCGGGAGGACCGGCAAGGGTCTCCTTGTAGCCATTGGTGAGACGGGCGGTGATGAAGAACTGGCTGTAGGACGTGCTGGCACCCATCTCGTCCTCCTGACTGAGCATCTGGATGACGCGGGTGGAGAACTGTTCGTTGACAATGTCGGGCACACCCTCAATCTGGCTGATGGGCAGTGTCATCACGTTCAACCTGCATTGCGCCGCTGCCGGTGGCGCGCAGCAGAGGGCAAACGCAGCCGAAAGTATAATGTGTTTTACGTTCATTGTGTCGTGAATATTTTTTGAATGAGGGAGGATTATTTCTCACCGAGATAGATGTTCACCTTGCCAAGGCCTTTGGAGACTACCTTCGACGTGATGTTGTAAGGTTCAGCCCTGAGATATTTCACAAGACCTCTTGCCCATTTGTTAGCGTCCATCGGACGTTCCTTCTCATCGTAGAGGGGAATACGGATTTGTTCCATATTCATTACGTTCTCCGATACGTCGCTTGTGCTGAAACGATGCTGCACAGTGTTGTCGGATACCCAATTCTCAATCACTTCGGAGAGTTCGTCACCTCCATATTCCTCCTCGAGGGAGAGACCGCTGCCGTTATCGAAGACACGGATGGAGAGAGCCACTTCACGGCCGTTGGCAAAGAGGTCGTCAAAGTGCTGCTGGAGCTGAGAGTTGAAATTGTCAACGTGCCTCAGCACGGCTGCCTGGAGCATTTCGATAGTGTTGCCGCCGATGAGCGAGGGGCTGGTGCCCGATGCTGAAGCGATGTTCTTGCCGGTATAGGTGTCTATACCGTCGATGGAGAACTGCACGGTGCGACGGGGACCCAATGACTCCACCTTGAAGTAGACCATCAGGCGGATATCAGCCTTTGCCTTGAGGAGCAGTGCGTCCATGGGGCTCATTGCCACTTCTGCGCCGCTCGTTTTGCTCTGCATAACTTCATCCTCAGCCTGGCTCTCGTTGACCATACGGATGCAGGCATTGAGGTCCTTGAGGGGAAATCCGCGTTCGGTCATCATCTCGCTGAGTTTGGAGATGACCTGCATCATCTCAGCGTTCTCCTGCGTGACGCGCTCGTAGTCAGGTATTATTGCAATCTTTCCCTGGTTATTGTATTCCTTCATGTATCCGTGCTCGGTGCACCACACGTCGCTGGGGAACACCATAAGTGTGGGTTTCTTGGCCTGTGCCATTGCCGCTACGGAAACGGCGAAGAGGATAAGGAGGGAGAATAGATGCTTCTTCATTTTGTTCCGTTGATTTTGATGTGTTGCTTCCGTGTATTAGAATCCAGAGTTGAGTGCTTTGATTATACCTTGTTTTTCGAGGTCCTTGCGGAGTGCGTCCTTCTGCACGGTTACCGTGGCTGTGATGCGGTACTTTTTGTCCACTTTCACCACGCGGCGTGTTCCGCTGACGAGGGTGACGTAAGTGCGGTAGACACCGTTGCGGAAGAATTTGTCGTAGAAATCCTTGTGTTCCGTCTCGGCCAGTGCGCTGCCGGCAAGGGGTTTCTGCTGTCCGTAGGTACCGTCCTGGAATCCGCGGAAGAGCACGCAGTGCACTCCGTAGCGGCACATTTCGTCATCGCTCACGCTGGTCTTGCGCGAGAGGGCGGTGACCTGCACAAGATAGGTGCCACTGGCACCAGTGTCGGCTCCTTCTATAAAGTAAACAGTAGGCTCGTCCTTTGCCTGCGCCGCACCGACGGACAGCAGACTGACGAGAACGAGCACAAAAAGCCTTAAAAATCTATTCATTTTATCTTGTTCTTTTGATTTATGATACCAAACAAGTGTTCTTTTATCGGGAACACGGGCGCAATTTACACAAATTACCCCCCCCGCAAACTTTTTTCAGTTTTATCCACTTTTGCCCTTCTTTTTCCTGTCATGAAAGTGATTTTGGTAAAAATGGACAAGAGGGTTATTGAAAACAAGAAAGGCAACAAGGAAACGACGGTTGGCATTTTTCTTCTTTGGAGTTTTACCGGACAGCAATAAAAAAAGTTATTACCCGCATCCCCCGCCGCACGCCGTTTCCCGCGAACACAAAAGACACACAAAAAAAGCGTGCGAACCCCACTGCGAGGTTCGCACGCCCAAATCTTTCGCGAAAAGAGGACGGCACGCCGTCCAGCCTTTTCTTACTTACGCAGACCGAGAGCCTTTACAAGCGCACGGTAACGCGCGATGTCGTTGCGCTTGAGGTACTGCATCAAGGCGCGGCGCTTGCCCACCAGCTTAACCAGTGAGCGCTCTGTCGTATGATCTTTACGGTTCACCTTCATGTGCTCCGTCAAGTGGGCAATACGGTAAGAAAACAAGGCCACCTGGCTCTCTACCGAGCCGGTATCCGAATTAGACTGTCCGTACTTGCCAAAGATCTCTTTCTTCTTTTCAGAATCTAAGTACATTGTGTGTATTGAAGAATTAAAAAGTAGGGCTGCCCGGAACGGGTAGCGGCTGCAAATTTACGCACTTCCCGCGACACGGGCAAACGCGCGGGCTTTTAATTCTTTGCATACGATTTGCGCCCTTGCACACCTGCGCCGCCAGAGCACCACTTTAAGCACTGAAACGGCGGGGCGATAACAAACGGACGGCCAACCTGCGGAAGCCCCGTGCCGCACCCGGCGTGCACTTGCGTCCCTTCAGACCTCAATCCGCAGGCACTGCCGCGCCCTTTTCCGCGCGGTCGCTCTCTATGAGCGCAAGCAGCTTGTCCACAGCCTGGCCAGTAGGGATATTCTTCTCCACGCACACCTTCCCCCGGTACAGACTAATCTTGCCACGTGCCGCACCCACATAGCCATAATCGGCATCCGCCATCTCGCCCGGTCCGTTGACAATACAGCCCATCACGGCAATTTTCAGTCCCGTAAGATGCGCGGTAGCCGCTTTCACACGTGCGATGGTGCCGGGCAAGTCGTAGAGCGTGCGCCCACAACCCGGACAACTGATGTACTCGGTCTTTGTGGTGCGCAGCCGCGCGGCCTGCAGTATGGCGAAAGCCGTGGCGTCCTGCACCGCATGAGGCAGCGGCTTCTCCCCCGCCGGTTTTTGGGCGAAGAGGAGCACCCCGTCGGTGAGTCCGTCAAAAAGCAACGCCCCCATGTCGGCCGCCGCACGCAGCTGGAAGTCCTCCTTCCCCGCCGCGCCAAGGGTGTACTGTTGGAAGAACACCACCGGGGCGGAAATTCCCCCGCGCCACAACTCGTGCACAAGGGCGCGCTGCTCGCCAAGGCGGTTGGGGTGGTTGGACTGCGCCACCACCACCACGCCCGGAACAGAACGCAACAGAGTCTTCACCTCGTCGTCAAGGTCGAGGTAAGTGAGGAAAAGGAACTTAGCCTCCGCGCGGCATCCCGCGACAAACGGCAGCGACTGCTTGTTGAAAGCCGGGAAAGTGCCCTCCTCCCCCTGCCAGCGGTCGGCGTCGACAATGTAGCCGGCTCCCTTGATGCGCTTGTCTGCGGGAAGCAGGTTGCGCCCGCAATACACATAGTCGGGGCGGATGTCACCTACCTCGGCACTGCCGTCAAGACGCGCCGACACCACCACGGGCGCATTTGCGCCGCCGATGTCCAGCACCGCCGCAGTGGGGCGGCGTGCGGGGCGCAGGTAGTCGAAGTGCGGGGCGGGACGCGCCGGAATCTCAGGATGCCCCGCACGGCGCGTCACATACTCCGCCAGCTTGTAGGCTACGGGAATCTCCTTTTCAGGCGGCTCGCTAAGCGACACCCTCAGCGTGTCGCCGATGCCGTCGGCAAGCAGCGCGCCGATGCCCACGGCACTCTTTATGCGTCCGTCCTCACCCTCGCCCGCCTCGGTCACTCCCAGGTGGAGCGGGTAGTCCATCCCATCCCTCTCCATCACGCTGCACAGCAGGCGCACGGAGCGCACCATCACCTGCGTGTTGGAGGCCTTTATGCTTATCACCACGTCCTTGAAGTTCTCTTTGCGGCACACGCGCAAAAACTCCATGCAACTCTCCACTATACCCTCCGGCGTGTCGCCGTAGCGGCACATGATGCGGTCGGAGAGCGAGCCGTGGTTCACGCCGATGCGCAACGCGGTGCAGTTTTCGCGGCAGATGGCGAGCAGCTTGGAGAAACGCGCCTCAAGGCGGGCAAGCTCGGCGGCGTACTCCTCGTCGGTGTACTCAAGCCGCTTGAACTGCCGTGCCGGGTCTACGTAGTTTCCAGGGTTGACACGCACTTTCTGCACGATGGCGGCGGCAGTGTCGGCCACCTGCGGGTTGAAGTGCACGTCGGCCACGAGCGGGCGGTCCCAGCCGTCCTTCTCCAGCGCGGCGCGTATGTTCCGCAGGTTCTCCGCCTCGCGCTGCCCCTGCGTGGTGAGGCGCACATAGTCGGCGCCGGCGCGGAAGATTGCCTCGCACTGCCTCACGCTGCCCTCCGTGTCGGTGGTGGCGGTGGTGGTCATGCTCTGTATGCGCAGCGGGTTGTCCCCGCCGAGCGGACGGTTGCCCACGCGCACCTCGTGCGAGCGACGCGGGTTATAGTTGAAAAGGTCCATTCGTCTGGAAAGGTATTCCGGTGTCAGTTTGTCTTGAAAGCGTACCGCACCTCATGCAGGTCGGCGTTGGCTTTCACTATTTTCTCTTTCAGCCCCTCCTTGTGCGCCTTGAGGCGGGTGGCGAGGGCTGTGTCGGCGAGGGCGAGCATCTCCGCTGCGAGAATGGCCGCGTTGAGCGCGCCGTTGACACCCACCGTCGCCACGGGGATGCCGGGAGGCATCTGCACGATGGAGAGCAGCGCGTCGAGTCCGTCAAGCATGCCCTTCACCGGCACGCCGATGACGGGGAGCGTGGTGCCGGCGGCAATCACGCCGGGCAGCGCGGCAGCCATGCCGGCGCCGGCTATCACCACTTTCACGCCGCGACCCGCCGCCCCGGCGGCGAAGGCCTCCACCTCGGCCGGCGTGCGGTGCGCGGAGAGCGCGTTCATCTCAAAGGGTATCTCCATCGCGTCCAAAAACTTGGCCGCCTTCTCCATGACGGGCAGGTCGCTTGTGCTGCCCATGATAATGCTTACCAAAGGAGTCATATCTCTGTGTGTGCTTTTCTCTTATATATATATTGTGTCCCCCCGCACAGGCAGGGCTTGCGCCGGTCCCCCTTTCCTCAATACTTGAAAGTGCTTCCGCCGAGAAACTCGCGCAGCAGCGAAGTGGGCGGCAGGCCAACGGTGGAGATGGGCTTGAGGTAGGAGAGGAACTTGCGCAGGCGGTAGGCCTCCGAGTACTCGGGCGCCGACTCGGGCACCTGCTCAAGCAGCGGCAGAGCCTGGTCGCGCAAGGCCGCCAGCTCGAAAAGCAGCGCCGTGTTTACCATCTCGTCCGCCTCCTCCTGGTAGGGGAAAATCCAGCGTTCCTCCCCCCGCCTCACCGAGGGCCACTGCTGTATCGTCTCGCGTGCCGTGCGCTTGCGGTACTTGTGGTCGCGCACGATGCGGCGCAGCAGGCGGTTGTCCGTCGTGGGGATGTAGTTGTGGTCGTCAAGCAGGATGGTGGTGAGTGCCGAGGCGTAGATTTTAAACTTCCGCTCCTCGGGCACGCCCTCGGTGAGGCGCGGGTTGAGCGCGTGTATGCCCTCTATGACAAGCACCTCGTTGGGGCGCAGCCTCAGCTTGCGTCCGGAGGGCATGCTCTTGCCCGTGGGGAAGTCGAAGCGCGGGGGCTCAACCTCCCCGCCGTCAATAAGCGTCATAATGTCCCGCGTGAGCAGCGGCACGTTGGTGGCGTCGATGTGCTCGAAGTCGTACTCACCCTTCTCGTCAAGGGGTGTCTTCTCACGGTCGACGAAATAGTCGTCCGTGGAAAGCGGGACGGGATGCACACCGCACGCCATCAGCTGCACGGAGAGGCGCTTCGAGAAAGTGGTCTTGCCGCTCGACGAGGGACCGGCAATCAGTATGACGCGGCACTCGGGGCGCGCGGCGATGCGGTCGGCAATCTGTGATATCTTCTTCTCCTGCAGCGCCTCGCTCACGTTGATGAGGTCGTTGGTGTAACCAAGGTCGCAGGCGGCGTTGAGCCCTCCGATGGTGGACACGCCGAGAATGTCGTTCCAGCGGTGCTGCTCGCTGAAGACCCCGAACATCTTGGGCTGCTCCACCATCGGGCGCAGGCGCGAGGGGTCGGCGGGGTCGGGCAGGCGCAGCAGCAGTCCATCGCCGTAGCCCACCACGTCGAAGAGGAAAAGCTGTGAGGTCTTTATCAGCAGCGAGCCGTAAAAATAGTCGGGCGTGCCGTCAAGCGTGTAATAGGTGGTGTAGAGCGAGCCGAGACCCTCCAGCAGCTTCGCCTTGCTCTCCAGCCCGTTTTCGCGGAAGAGGCGGGCGGCCTCCTCCGTGGGACTGGTGAAGCGGTGGAAAGGGAGGTCGGCATCCACTATCTCGTGCATGCGCACGCGCAACGCGTCGGTCACTTCCTCCGTCACCTCTTTTTCCCCGGGCAGACCGAGCCGGCAGTAGTAGCCGTTGGAGACGGGTGTCTCTATGCGCAGCCGCGAGCCCGGATAGAGGTCGCGCGCGGCCTTGTAAAGCACGAAAAAGAGCGAGCGCGTGTACGTGCGCAGCCCCGAGGGCGAGGTGATGTCAAGGTACTCTATGTCCTTGTCGCTGAAAAGCGTGTAGTGCAGTCCCTCCACCTTGTTGTTTACTTTTGCGCTTGTGGCACCGTATGGCATGTGCAGGTCGAGCACCTCGTACACCTCCTCAAGGTTGTACCCCATCGGCACTTTGTGGCTGCGCCCCGTGTTTTTGCAGCGCACCGTTATGTTTTTCCCCATAGTTTCCTTGTCTTTTCGCGGGCGGCGGCGCACCGCAAGTCCGCCGCCACTCCCGTTTCGCAAAAGTACAAAACAAATGGGAAAGACTGCGCCGCTGTTTTTCGGGAAGGACACCGCCACGAGGGAACAACATGCGCGGGACGACCAATGGCTTTGGCAAAGCCGCAAAAACCGGCTTGTCACATTTTCCCGCGAAAAACGAGCAAATTGTCAAAACGGGCGGCGGCAAGCGGAGGACAACTTTTAGGAAAGTTTAACGGCGTCGGCGGCCTGTAGCGGCCCGGTGCACCC
>CAVGTC010000114.1:0-9127 GCA_963632255.1 Lachnospiraceae bacterium
AAGGGTGCACCGGGCCGCTACAGGCCGCCGGCACCGTTAAACTTTCCTAAAAGTTGGCCTTTCTTCGCGGCGGCGCGTTTTGACACTTTGCCATATTTTTTGCCGAAAAACTGACAATGCGAATTTTTCGCCGGGCGGCGGGCTCTGCCGCAAAAGCGTGCCGCGCGGCGAGCGGTCACTCCACCCAAAGCGTCCCGCCGCTTGTGAGGTAGTAAGGGCGTGCGAGGTAGGGCATGGAGGGAGCCGCCGCGTCCTGCGGCACATCCCTTTTCGAGTAGACCTCGCCCCGCAGGTCGGTCCCGTTGTCCGCGTCAAGCTCGGGACGGGCGGAGGGGGAGAGGTAACAGCCCCGGCAGTCATCCCCCCGCAGTGAGTAGACCAGCGGGCCGCGCTGGATGGCGGCAGGGTGTTTCAGCGGATTGTCGTCCGCCGTGGCGGGGCGCACGAGGGTAGGCTCAAGCGGCAGGGCGATGTACACCTCGTTCATCTCCTCCCAGTCGTTCTCCACCGTGAGGTAGCCGCCGCGCAAGTCGTTCGCCCCCACCTCGTGCCCGCAGACAAAGACGCGCACCTTTTCCTCCGGGCGCGCGGCATAGCGGAAAGGGGTGCCGTTGGCGGTTTCCCCCGCCGCCCAGTCGGGGATGCGCAGGTGGAGGCGCAGCCGCAGCGTGCCGGGGAAGCGTGTCAGGCGTAGGCGCACCGCGCCGTTGTACGGCATGTCCGTGATTTGGTCGAGCGTGAAGCCCTTACCGCCGCTGGTGAGGCGCGCGGTGGAGTTGGTGTAGAGGTTGACGTACAGGTCTTCACCCGTCTGCATGTACACCGCGCCGGGCATGGTGGCCAGTAGCGCCGCCGCCGCCCGCGTCTCCTTGCCGTCGGGCTTTGCCGCGGCTGCGGACTGTGCGGCGGATTGTGCCGCGGCGTTGTACAGCACGCGCTCCATAAGGTCGGCGTACGCGGCGTCGCCGGTAAGCTGCAGCATGCGCGCGGCGCGGGTGAAGAGCGGCGTGGCGGCCTGTGCCTGTGTGTCCGAGTAGGGCTCTGCTGTGCTGCCGGTGAGCTGTGCCTTGGCGAGGGCTTTCCTCCACTCGCCCTGCAGTTTGCGCTGAGGCTTGCCTGTCTTTCTTGTGAGCGCGAGCGGCAACGGCGCGGCCTCCGCCCCCGTGCGTCTGCCAAGCGACACGAGATCCTCGCCGTAATATCCCCACACGCGCACGCTGTCGCACGGCACAAAGCGAGCGGGGGTGTCAAGCCACTGGGCGCGCAGCACTGCGGGCGGGAGGGACGAGAGGGCGAGGCAGCACAGCAGGCGTGCGGCGGGACGTATATATAGCAATGCGTGGCGGAGGGCGTGCGTTTTCATCTTCGGCGGGTTTTCTACGCGAAAGTAAGGCTTTGGGCGGCGCAAACGTGTGCGGGCTTCCTAAAAAACGTTAGCGCGGCGGGGAAAGCCGGGCTGCCGCGCCGCCCTTTCCCCGCCGCTTTCCTACTTTTGCAGTGCGTATCCTGCCGCGCTTGCGGTGGCTTCGTTTTTATATAGGAAAACGCAATGACGACTCTCTATCTGAAATATTTTCTCCCGCTTGTCGCGCTGGCGTTGCTGCCCGCCGCCCGCACCCGGGCGCAGGAGGTGGTGCCCGCGCCAGTTTCCGCCCCGCCCGCAGGCGTCGCCGCCGACTCGCTGCAGTGTGTGCCGGAGGCCGACGCGGACGGGGCGGCTTACGGGGACGTCCCGCTCACCGCCCCGATGTACGACATTGCCTCGCCCGCGCTCCCCGGGCCTTTCGGCGGGTGGCGGCTGCACAAGGGCTTCAACGCCCAGGTGGGACTCAGCGTCACGGCGGGCATAGGGAAAGGCTCGCCCTCGGGCGTGGGCTTCGGGCAAACGGCGGCTTTCGCCTATGTGCTGCCGCTTTCGCCGAAAGTGTCCCTTGCCGCCGGGGTGTACGCCCGCAACATGGACTGGGGCGGCTGGCACTCCACCGACGTGGGTGTCGCCGGCACATTGGCTTACCGCCCGTCCGAGCGAGTCAGTCTTTACCTCTACGGCACGAAGAGCTTTATGCCGCGCGGCGACCGCGGGCGTTACGGCTACTTCGGCGAGCCGTGGTATGACAATTTCAAGGACCGCATCGGCGCGGCGGCGGAGTTCAAAATAGGCAACAATGCCTCCATCGGCGTGAGCGTGGAGTACGGGCACGGTGACACGCCGCGTCTGCCCGCCCCGCCCGCCGGCGCGACTTTCCCCGCGCGGAAGGAGGGACGGCCATGAGCGCAGGGGCGGACGCGCGGTCAGGGCGCGAGGTGAGTCTGCAGCGCCAGGTGGAGCTGCTGCGCATGGAGTACGAGTGCGAGAAAGCCGCCTTCCGCCGCGACACCGAACTGATGGGCGTGGGGCGCAAGGTGAAGCGCGGCGACTGCTGGTTTCCCGTGACGGTGGGGCGCGGTTATTACAACTCCCTCGACCGCTTTGTCGTCGAAATCACCCGCACGGAGGACACTGACATCGAGTATAATTTTGAGTACGGGCGGCAGGTGTGCTTTTTCTCGCAGGAGCTTTCCGGACAGCTGCACTACCTCCCATTGCGCGGCACGGTGAGCTACGCCGACGGCGACCGTATGGTGGTGGAGCTGCCCGGCGAGGCTGCCCTCTCCCGGCTGCTGGCTCTGGAGCGTCCGGGCGTGCAGCTGTACTTTGACGACTACTCGTACCGCGTGATGTTTGACGCGCTGCGGCGCGTCATTGAGGCGAAAGACAGCCGCCTCGCCGTCCTGCGCGACCTTTTCCACACCCGCGCCCCGCTGTCGTGGGGCGCGGAGAGCGCGTCGCCGCTGCGTCTGCCGTGGCTCAACGCCCCGCAGGAGGAGGCGGTGCGGCGCGTGCTGCGGGCAAAGGACGTGCTGGTGGTGCACGGGCCACCGGGCACGGGAAAGACCACCACGCTTGTCGAGGCGGTGGACCAGGTGCTGCGGCGCGAGCCGCAAGTGATGGTGTGCGCGCAGAGCAACACGGCGGTAGACTGGATTTGCAGTCAGATTGGCGCGCGCGGCATTTCCGTGCTTAGGGTGGGCAACCCCGCCCGCGTGACGGAGGAGATGCTTGCGTGTACCTACGAGCGCCGCTTTGAGGCGCACCCCGACTACCCCGCGCTGTGGCAGCTGCGGCGAAGTATCCGCCAGCTATACTCCCAGCCCCGCAAAGGGCGCGGCGACGGCTTCCACCAAAAGGTGGCGAGACTGCGCGAGCGGGCCGACGAGCTGGAGGCGGGCATCCGCCACTCCCTTTTCGACGGGGCGCGCGTGGTGGCCTGCACCCTCACCGGCGCGGCGAGTCCGCTGCTTGCGGGGCGGCACTACCACACGCTTTTCATAGACGAGGCGGCACAGGCCATGGAGGCGGCGTGCTGGATAGCCATCCAACGGGCCGACCGCGTGATACTGGCGGGCGACCACCAGCAACTGCCCCCGACGGTGAAAAGCCCGGAGGCGCTGCGCGGCGGACTGGGGCGCACGCTCTTGCAGCAGATTGCCGAGACGAAGCCGGAGGCGGTGTGCCTGCTGCGTGTGCAATACCGCATGAACGAGACACTCATGCGCTTCTCCTCGGAGTGGTTTTACGGAGGGCAGCTGGAGGCCGCGCCCGAGGTGCGACACCGCTCCATTCTCGACGACCTTGACACGCCGCTTGTGTGGGTCAACACCGACGAGGCCGGGGCGGAGTGCGATGGCACGGACGGCACGGCCGCCGCCACTTTCCGAGAGGAGTACGCCGGCGCGTCCTACGGGCGCGTCAACAAGGACGAGGCGCGGCTCACACTCCGCACGCTTCGCGACTATGTGCGGCGTGTGGGGCGGCGCCGGCTGCTGGACGAGGGGACGGACTTCGGCATAATATCGCCTTACCGCGCCCAAGTGCAGTACCTGCGCGGATTGCTGCGGCGTGACGACTACCTGCGCCCCCTGCGGGGACGCGTGACGGTGAACACCGTCGACGCTTTTCAGGGGCAGGAGCGCGACGTGATCATCGTGAGTCTCGTGCGTGCCAACGACGAGGGGCAGATTGGCTTCCTCTCCGACCTGCGCCGAATGAACGTGGCCATCACCCGCGCCCGCTGCAAACTGGTAATCCTCGGCTCCGCCTCCACGCTGTGCCGCCACCGCTTCTACCGCCGCCTTTACGAGGCTTGCCGCGAGGCGGCGCAGGGCGGGTTTTAAGCGCTCGGGTGTTCCTACAAAGATTGACAAAACGGAGAGAGTCCGTGACCTCGGGGTGTTTCCCCTGAGCCACGGACTCTCTCCGTTTGTGTTTGAAACGTGCGCGGCGTTTGCGCAAGTCCCTTTGTGCGGCTTAGAAACCGCCGCCCGGACCGCCTCCGCCACGGAAGCCGCCACCGCCGCCCGGGGGCGGGCCCATCGGCCGGCCTCCGTCACGCCCCGGACCGTCGCGTCCCGGCTCGTCCGGCGGGCCCTGGCGGTCGTTGTCTCCACTCTGCTTCTTGGAGCCACCCGGGAAGATGTTCAGCTTGTAGATGAAGTGAACCATGAAATACGAGTTGATGGCGTTGCTCCACGTGTCCTGGCGCATCGTGGCGGTGAGCGAACGGCTCACGTTGCTCTGCTGGTGGAGGATGTCGTAGAACTGCACGCTCACCGTGGCGGCACGCCCTTTGAGGAACGACTGCGAAATCTGCGCGTTCCACAGCAGCTCGTTGGTGTTCATGCTATGGTCGGAGTAGCCGCGGCGCGAGCTCATGCGTATGTCCGTGGAGATGCTAAGGCCGAAGTCAAGGTTCACGTTGGCGTTGGCGCCGTAGTCAAAGTTCCAGGTGTCCATGTTGGCGTTCTCCTGCACCGAGGCGCGGGCGTGCTGGTAGTTGAGCCGCCCGAGGACTCCCACATCGAAGTAGGTGGAGCGGTAGGACGCGTTGAAGTTTTCACCGAGGTCGATGGTGCGCGTGGTGTTTTTCTGCGAGGCCGCGCCGGCGAATATCCCGTTGTAGTAGCTGTAGCTGCGGTCGGCGGCGGCGGTGTTGTCAAGCGCAAGGAGCGTGGCGTTGGCCGATGTCGTCGCGGCGGTCCGCGTGCCTGTGCTTTGCAGGCGGCTCACATAGCCCACGGCGTTGGTGTACCCCAGGGTGGTGAAGGTGCTTACCGTGAAAGTCTTCTGCCGTCCCAGCCCCGTGTTGAACATGAGCATGGCGCGGGCGTTCCAGTTGCCGTTGATGTTGTCCGGGCGCGTGTAACGCACGCCGGTTGCCTCGTCGTACACCATGCGGTTGGATATGGAGTTGCTTGTCTGCTGCGCGTCCACGCCCGCCATGATGCCGCGCTGGTGCGTCGCGTCGTAGGTGTTGTAGTTGATGCGCATGGTGTTGTTCCACGAAGGCTTCAGCCCCGGGTTACCCATTGAGATGCTCAGCGGGTTAGAGTCGTCCACCACGGCCAGCAGGTCGGTCATAGAGGGCTGTGACGAGCTTCCCCGGTAGCGTATGTCAAGGTTGCTTGTCTTTGAGAAGTTGTAGCGGAGGCGCACCTGCGGCGACACCTTGAACACGTTGCGCGTGATGAGCGTGTCGATGTGCTGCCCGGGGCGGTTGTAAGCCATCTTGGTGCGCTCGGGGTTGAAGTCCACGCCCGCGTTGAAGCGCACGGTCTGCGTGTTGTAGCGCACGCCGAGCGATGCCGTGTGGTTGGAATACTTGTAGGTGGCGTACTGCGAGTTGTTGAGGTCGCGCACGTAGTTGAGCGCGTCGTCGATGGTGGGCAGCTTGCCTATTGCCGGGTGCGCGGTCTCGTCGCCGAAGGAGGCGAACTCGCCGTCCCACATTGTGGAGTAGCGCGAGTTGCCCAGCGAGTCGAGGTTGAAGCGCGAGCGGTTGGAGTCGGAGTACTTGTAGCTGTACTGGTAGCGTGCCTCGGCAAACCAGTTGTGGCCGAGCGGTTCCGAGTAGCCCACGCGCACTTTGTAGTTCCAGTTCTTTCCCGGTGAGGAACTGTACTGGTTGAGGAAGCTGCCGTCGCGTCCGCTCTCGGCGTTGTACCTGATATTGGAGATGGAGAACTGTTCGCTCTCGCTCTTGCTGTACCCCGCGCTGGCACGCAGTGAGATGTTGCGCCCGGCTGTGTTGAGGCGGCGCACCACATTGAGCGAGCCGCTCACGTTGTGGTTTGTGCTTTTGCTGAGGCTTTCGCGCTGGTTGGTGTTCACCATCATGGCGTAGAGCGGGCTGCTCTGCATAGCCATTGTGGCGAAGATGCTGTCAAGCGGGTTCTCCATTCCCGCGATGGAGTAGGGGTCGCTGTTGAAGGTGGCCGAGCGTGAGGTGCCGTCGCTTGTCGTGCGGGTAAATGAGTACTCCGGGCGGAAGGAGATGAACGTGAGCGAGTCCGGGTTCCACTGCAGCCTGAAAGCCGAGTTCACGTTGGTGTTGCGGCTGCGGTTGTGGCTCCAGCTGTTGGCGAAGGAGCTGCTGCCGCCCGAGGTGAGGAACGTCTCCGAGGACGAGGTGGAAAGCGCGTCCGAGGACGAGAAATTGTAGCGCACGTTTCCACCCAGCTCCAAACGCCCCGCCTCGCGCTTCTGCTTCCCGTTTTCCCAGGAGAAGTCCAGACCCGCGCTCTTCGAGGCGGTGAGTCCGCCCCCGCCTCCGCCGCCTCCCACGCCGCGCGGTCCGCCGAAGCCCTGGTCGTTGGTGTTGTTGGACGAGCCGAAAGCCGTGACGCGCGAGCGGTCGGTGAAGCGCGAGGCGAAGAAGCGTCCCGAGTAGCGTTTGTGGCTGCCGTACGCAAGGTCGATGTTGGAGACGAGCGACTCGTTGAGCTGCCGTTTGGTGGTGATGTCAAGCACGGTGGTCTCCTCGCCGTCGTCTATGCCGGTCTGCTCGGTGTAGTCGCTTTTCTTGTCGTACGCCTTTATTTTGTTCACCAGCTCGGTGGGGAGGTTCTTCATGGCGGTTTTCGTGTCGCCCTTGAAGAAGTCCTTGCCGTTGATAAGGAACTCCTGCACGGTCTTGCCGTTCCATTTTATCGTGCCGTCATCCGAAACCTCGACGCCCGGCAGCTGCTTCACCAGCGACTCAAGCGTCGAACCCTCCGGCACGCGGTAGGCCGAGGCGTTGAATACCGTGGTGTCCTCTTTCTGCTCGACGCGTGCGGCTGTGGCGGAGACGGTGGCCGTGCCCAGTATGTTGTCTTTCGACTCCATCGCCAGTTGTCCCACGTCGGTGGTGTCGGCGTCCGCCTTCACCTCAATCTGTCGTGTGACAGGTGCGAGGCCCACATAGCTGACGCGCAGCTTGTATGAGCCGCTCTGCGGCGCGGTGAGGGTGAAGTTGCCCTGCTCGTCGGTGTTGGCGGACTTCAGCACTTTCGCGCTGTCGGCGCGCAGCAGCGCGACGGTGGCAAACTCCACCGGCTTGCGACTTTTCGTCTCGATGGCCTGCCCGCGCACCACGCGTTCCTGCGCCAGTGCGGCAGCGGACATCGCGAGCGAGAGCAGCAGTAATAGGAATATGCGTCTCATCAGGTGAAAAAAAGTTTCTTCGTTTTGGGAATGTTGCCGCGTCCCGTCACGGCGAAGCGCGGCACTCTTTGCTTCGCCTATCTGCAGGGGCGGTTTTTCTTCCATTTTCCGCTTTTTTGACGCGCAAGGCGGCGTAAGGTTTAAGGGAAGGGCGCATTTTTACCGCCGCAATGGCACATTTTCAAGCGAAACGCCCCGTAAAGCGGGTGAAAAGGCATCGCACAGCGCGTCCCGCCGCCGCCAAGTGAGTATATTTGCCGCAAATACAACGTTGCCGCTTGTCCCGCCCCAGTGCGGAAGACGGCACATCACCTTTTCACCATGAAACTTGCCAACAGCATAAAGCGCATAGAGATTTCCAGCCTTTGGAGCGGGCACAAGCACATAGTGTGGCAGCTGCGCCCCGATGTCAACGTGCTAAGCGGCAAGAACGGCGCGGGCAAAAGCACCATTCTCAACAAACTGGTGCAGCACCTGCGCACGCTGCCCTCCTCCGGTGAGATATCCGGCGCCACGCAGCTCGGCGTGCGTGTCGACTTTGACCCGGCCGACGCCACAGGCATACGCTACGACGTGCTGCGCAGCTTCGACCGCCGCCTGCCGCGCGGCGAGGCGTGGAGCGACATGGAGAGCCAGAAGCTCGCCACCGAGCTTGACGTGCAGCTGTACCTTGTGCAGCGGCGTTATCTTGACTATCAGGTGAACGTGGGCAACCGTATGATATCCCTCCTCACTGGCGGCGACCCCCTGGCTCGCGAGCGGGCGGCCGAAGCGGCCAACCTCAAGACGCGTTTCCTTGACATGACAGACGCCCTTTTCAGTGAGACGGGGAAGCGCGTCGACCGGCAGAGCAACGAACTGCGCTTCATACAATACGGAGAGCCGCTCTCGCCCTACCGCCTCTCCAGCGGCGAGAAGCAGATGCTGCTCATCCTCCTCACCGTCCTCACCGAGGACCAGCAGCCCTATGTCCTTTTTATGGACGAGCCGGAGGCAAGTCTGCATTTCGAGTGGCAGAAAGGGCTCATCTCCATGGTGCGCGAGCTTAACCCCAACGCACAGGTGCTGCTCACCACCCACTCGCCCGCGCTGATTATGGACGGGTGGGAGGATTGTGTGACCGAGGTGTCGGAAATCACCGTCTGACTTCCGCTGTGCCGTCACATTACGGGGCGTTTTATTACGCAACCCCGTAATTGTGGCTGTTTCCACGCTCCGCCGCACTCCGCGCTTGCGGTGGCGGAGTGGAGTTCTTTATGCGGACTCCGTCCCCCTCCCAACACCCTGAAAGTGTTATTTGCCACTTTTCGCGTAAAAATGCGTATCCGCCACGCGCGTGAATGCACCGGAAAAGCCTCGTTATCTCGATTATTTAACGGCATGAAAAGGCCGGCGGTGGCGCGGATGCAAGCGGAATAGGGCTTGTTTTCGCAAAGTGTACCCTTTTTGGTGGCCAAGCCGCACTTCAGTGACAAGACACCAAGGTGTTTCGTTGGCAAAGTGTACGCCCTTCGGCATTTATGTAACTGATAATCAATACAGGTTCCCAAGATAGGGACATTCCTCGCGGGATGTCCCTATCTTGTAGTACAAAGATAATACATT
>CAVGTC010000115.1:0-7925 GCA_963632255.1 Lachnospiraceae bacterium
TTTGACTCGTAAGTGGCTGAAAATCAATATAGGCAAAAATAAAGGGACATTCCTCTCGGGATGTCCCTATCTTGTAGTACAAAGATAATACATTTTTCCGCCAAAAGCAAATCGCACCAGACCACGCTAGTAAATCGGATTGTCAGTTTTCACTGCGTTTTCGTGTCATTTTGTCAAAACGCGCTTTTGGCGGAAACTGTGTATTTCAGGCAAAAACAAAAAGCCCGACACCGCCTTGGGGCGAAGCCGGACGATAGTATTTATTTCTATGATTAAGCTGGTGTCCACATGCTGCGGCGGAGTCAATTCTCCCTCTCCACCACATAGTCCACATATGCCTGCAAGGCCGTGCGTACCGCATCATTTTTCCACGAAGAAAGCAGCGAGGCGGCCTCATCCCGCAGCTGCTCCATGCGGCGGCGGGCGTAGTCAATGCCACCGCATTGCTTGCTGCACTCCACAAGGGCGGATATTTCCTCCTGTGTGGCCTCACCGCTTTTCACGCGGCGCACCCACCCCTCCACACGGGGGTCGTCAGAGTGCTTGTAGGCATAGATGGCGGGCAGTGTGACCTTGCCCTCGGCCATATCGTTGCCCGTGGGTTTGCCTATCGCGCTGTCCTCGTAATAGTCAAAGATGTCGTCGCGTATCTGGAAGCAAACACCTATTATTTCGCCTATCTTCCTTGCCCTCGCCACATACTCGTCGTCCGCGCCGGCCGATATGGCGCCAAGCTCGGCACAGGCGGCGAAAAGGGCGGCTGTCTTGTTGCTGATAATGTGGAAGTAAGCTCTCTCGCTCACCTCCTCACGGCGTATGTTTGCAAGCTGGCACACCTCCCCCTCAGACAGCGTTCCGCCAAGGCGGGAGATAAGCTCCACCACGCGCATGTCGCCCGTACGCGTGGCCTGCAGCAGTGAGGACGACAGCAAATAGTCGCCCACAAGCACTGCCACCTTGCTGCCGTAAACCGCGTTGGCCGACCGCTGGCCGCGCCTTTCGCCGCTCTCGTCCACCACGTCGTCATGCACAAGCGAGGCGGTGTGCAGCAGCTCCAGCGTGACGGCGGCACGCAAAGAGGGCTCGCCCACCTCGCCCAACTCCTTGGCCATCAGCAGCACAAGGACGGGACGCATCATCTTTCCCTTGCGCCGGCCTATGTACGACAAAGCCTGCCCGAGGTAGTCGTCCTCGTGGCTCAGCGCGGCTTCAAAAAGTTTTCTGTACTCCTCCAGCTCGCTCTCAATGGGCTGGCGTATGACGGAGAGTGTGTCCATATTCTCGGTTTACAGCTTACAAAATTAAGCATTAATCGTTGAGGTAAGGGGCTTTTGCGTAATTTTACCGACTACTACAACCCCACCCCGCCTTATGCAAAAACTCTTTCTGCTTGACGCCTACGCGCTGATTTTCCGTGCTTACTACGCGCTGATACGCGCCCCGCGCATCAACTCGAAAGGCTTCAACACGTCGGCCGTCTTCGGTTTCGTCAATACGCTGGACGACATCCTGCGCACCGAGCGCCCCGACTTCATAGGCATCGCCTTCGACCCCGCCGGGGGCACTTTCCGCCACGAGGCTTACCCCGAGTACAAGGCGCAACGGGACAACACGCCCGAGGACATCAAGGCTTCCGTCCCCATTATCAAGGAGATAATAAAGGCGTACAACATCCCCATCCTCGAAGTGCCGGGTTTCGAGGCGGACGACGTCATCGGCACACTGGCTGTGAAAGGCGCGGCGGAAGGGCTTGAGGTGCATATGGTGACACCGGACAAGGACTACGCGCAGCTTGTCGCGCCGCACATCCTCATGCGCCGCCCCGGACAGCACGGCGCGGGCAGTATGGAACGGCTCGGTCCGGCGGAGGTTTGCGCGAAGTACGGCATCAGCTCCCCGCGTCAGGTCATCGACCTTCTCGGACTGATGGGCGACGCGGCCGACAACGTGCCGGGCTGCCCGGGCGTGGGGGAGAAGACAGCGGCGAAGCTCATCGCGCAGTTCGGTTCGATAGAGGCGTTGCTGGCCAACACCGACAAGCTGAAGGGGGCGCAACGGAAAAAGGTGGAGGAAAACAAGGAGAAGATTTCCTTCTCAAAGATGCTTGTCACCATCTGCACGGATGTGCCCGCCGACCTCGACCTTGACGCGCTCCGCCTGTCGTCCCCCGACAACGACGCGCTGCGCCCAATCTACGAAAATCTGGAGTTCCGCTCCTTCCTCAACAAAATGGACGGCAAGGGGGCGCAACCCGCGAAAAAGCCCTCCGACACACCCTCCCTCTTTGACTTTGAGACGGACGACTTACCGAGCGGGATAAAAAAACCGAGCCACAAGACACTGAAAGACATCCCGCACGAATACCATCTCATTGAGAACAAAGAGGATGCGCGGCGGCTTTGTGATGAATTATTGACGCACCGCACGGTAAGCATTGACACCGAAACCACCTCCTTGGACGCAATTGAGGCAAAACTTGTGGGTATGAGCTTCGCCGTGGAGGGGGGACGCGCCTGGTACGTCGCTGTTTCACGTGAAACGGACGCGGCGCACGAAATGGCGGAAATATTCCGTCCGCTTTACGAAAGCGCGGAAATCCTGAAAGTGGGGCAGAACCTAAAGTACGACCTCAGCGTGCTGGCCAACTACGGCATCACGCTCGCCCCTCCCCTCTTCGACACCATGCTGGCGCATTACCTCGTGCAGCCGGAGCTGCGCCACAACATGGACTACCTCGCGGAGATTTACCTCGACTACTGCACTATACACATTGAGGAACTTATCGGCGCGAAAGGCAAGGGACAGAAAAACATGGCCGCCATCCCACCCTCCGATGTGTGCGACTACGCGTGCGAGGACGCCGACGTGACGCTGCGCCTTATGTCCCCGCTCAAGGAGGAGATGGAGGCAAACGGACTGACGAGTGTCTTCCGCGATATTGAGATGCCGCTCATGCCCGTGCTGGCGCAGATGGAGCGAAACGGCGTGCGCCTTGACACCGCCGCACTGGCGGAGACGGGACAGCTGTTCAACAAAAGGCTCGGCGAGCTTGAGGCGGAGATATACAAGGACGCGGGGCATCCCTTCAACGTCACCTCGCCGAGGCAGGTGGGCACGGTGCTTTTTGACGAGCTGCGGCTCAGCGACAAGGCGCGAAAGTCAAAGACGGGGCAGTACGCCACGGGCGAGGAAGTGCTGGAGAAGCTGCGCGACAAGCACCCCATCGTGGGAAAGATTCTCGCTTTCAGGGGATTAAAGAAGCTCATCGGCACTTATATTGAGGCTCTTCCCAAGCTCATCAATCCGCACACGGGACGCATACACACGTCCTTCAACCAAGCCGTGACGGCCACCGGGCGGCTCTCGTCGTCAAACCCCAACCTGCAGAACATCCCCGTGCGCGGCGACGACGGGCGCGAAGTGAGAAAGGCTTTCGTGGCTGAGGAGGGCTGCCGCTTCTTCTCGGCGGACTACTCGCAAATAGAGCTGCGCATCATGGCGCACCTCAGCGGGGACGAGCACCTTATACACGACTTCATGGAGGGGCGGGACATTCACGCCGCCACCGCCGCCCGTGTCTTCAAGAAGCCGTTGGAGAATATCACACGCGACGAGCGCCGCAAGGCGAAGACGGCTAACTTCGGCATCATATACGGCATCTCCGCCTTTGGTCTCGCCCAGCGCATGGAGGTGTCGCGGCAGGAGGCGAAAGAGCTCATAGACAACTATTTCCTCACCTATCCCGCCGTGCGCCTGTATATGGACGAGAGCGTGGAGGCAGCGCGGGAGAAAGGGTACATAGAGACGCTTTTCGGCCGCCGCCGCTACCTGCCCGACATCAACTCGCAGAACGCCGTGGTGCGGGGTTACGCGGAGCGCAACGCCATCAACGCGCCCATACAGGGCACAGCGGCGGACATCATAAAGATAGCGATGGCACGCATCGCACGCCGCTTCGCCGTGGAGGGCGTGCGCTCAAAGATGATACTGCAAGTGCATGACGAACTCAACTTTTCCGTATTCCCCGAAGAGGAGCAACTTGTGAGGGACATCGTGATAACGGAGATGGAGCACGCCTGCACGCTGCGCGTCCCCCTCATAGCCGACTGCGGCATAGGCGACAACTGGCTTGAGGCGCACTGACAAGGCACGCACAAGGGAAAAGGGCAAGCCGGACAAAAGGGAAAAACAGGAAAAGGGCGGAGACGCACTTTCCAAAGAGAAGTAAAAATGAAAGGCACGGGTGGACGGAGTCTCCTTTACAGAGTGCTTCGCCCACCCGTACCTTTTTGTCAAAGTCGTTTGGCCTCACTCATACTCTTTCGCCTCCCGCGTGCCGTCAAGCACGGCGAGGGCGTTGAGCGCGAGGGCTTTCATCTCGTCCTCGCCGGGAAAGATGTGTACCGGCGCGAGGTATTCCACACGCTCCTTTATGCGACTGGTGATGTAGTCTGAATGGGCTATGCCGCCCGTCAGCAGCACTGCGTCCACTCGCCCGCGCAGCACGGCTCCCTCCGAGGCGATGGCCTTTGCCGTGTGAAACACCATGGCGTCCACCAAAAGCCGCGCGTGCTTGTCGCCCGCCTCTATCATGCGCAGCACCTCCTGCATGTCCGTTGTGCCGAGATGCGCCATCAGTCCCGCCTGCCCCGCGAGCCGCCGCGTGAGCTGCTGCTCGGTGTAACGCCCGCTGTAACAGAGATGTATGAGGTCGGCAGCGGGCAGTGACCCCGCCCTTTCGGGGGAGAACGGCCCCTCGCCGTCAAGCGCGTTGTTGGCGTCGACGGCGCGACCGCGCTCGTGCGCCGCCACAGAGATGCCGCCGCCGAGGTGGCACACAATGAGATTGAGGTCCTCGTAGCGGCGTCCTATGCTGCGGGCGTAGCGCCGTGAGATGGCGCGCTGGTTAAGCGCGTGCCAGATGCAGATGCGCGGCATCAGGGGCGAGCCGCTCACGCGCGCCTCGGGCAGCAGCTCGTCCACCACGCCGGGGTCGGCTATGAAGGCCGGGCAGCCGTCACCCTGCGCCTTTGCCATTTCGTAGGCTATGATGCAGCCAAGGTTACAGGCGTGCTTGCGCATGGCGTGTAAAGCGTCGCCGCACATCTTGCGGTTGACCTTGTACACGCCGCCCGGCACCGGCTTGGCCAGTCCGCCGCGACCTATTACCGCGTCAAAACGCCCGTCGCACCCGCACCGCACCAGCTCGTCCTCCACCGCCCGCTTGCGGAAGTCGTACTGGTCTGTAATCTGCTCAAAGGGAGCAAGTTGCTCCGGTGTGTGCCGTATGTTGCTGACAAAGAGCGGCTCCTCACCTTCGTACACAGCCACCTTGGTGGAGGTGGAGCCGGGGTTTATCACAAGGACTCTCATCTTGGCTTTCCTGTCTGTTTTTCCTCACCGGCGGCACGCCTCACCTTTCGCGCCCGCCGTTTCAAGGCGTAAAAGTACGAAAAACGCCCGCGCGTTTGCATACATCACGACGTTTTGTGCAATCTGGGTGAGTGTTGGGGAATATACGGACACCCTGCAGCCGCACGCGCATGCCCAAAAAAGCGGGGAAATTGGCATAAAAGGCGGAAAAAGTCGACATTAGGTCAAAAATTACCCCCCCCGGATGGGCGTATGCCGTTTTCCCCTTACTTTTACGCGTCACTTCCTGCGTTTACAGGGGGGACGCATTATGGACGGCCGCCCCGCCGCCAATACCAGCTTAACTAAAAAACCTACAGCTATGAGACTTTCCACACATCTTGCCGCACTGTTGTCGCTGTTGCTCTGCTTCACGGCGGCGAAGGCGGATACGGCGGTGACAACCGAGGCCACGGACTTCTCCTCCCTTGCCGACGGGTACTTTGTCATCAAGGCCAAGGCACGCGGCATCACCGGCTACCTGAAACATGTCAGCGAAAACGCTAGCTCCGCGCCTTTCCGCATCCAGCCTAACCTCAGTGCCGCACCCACCGACTCGGCATATATCTGGTATGTCACCAAGACGACGCACGGCATCGTCCTCTTCAACTGCGGCACGAAGCAGTTTCTGCCCGCCGATGCCGACCGCAACAAAAACATGAGCACCGCCACCACCGTGACCACCGCCGCCGTGCTCAACGGGCAAACTGTCGAGACTACCACCTCGGAATGGAAGCTAAGCGACAAGGCGGTGCTGCTTTGGCAGGAAAACAACACACCTTACACAAACAAACTCTTCATCCACGCCAACGGCAGCGGCATCACCGACAACAGCACCGACGTGCCGCGTCTCTCCTACTGGGACGGCGGCAGCGTGTCAAGTGCCTCGGCCAGCACGGTGCAGTTTGAGTTTTACTCCGTGACGGGCTACACCTGCACCAAGCTGCAGACGGCCTACGCCGTGAAAGTCACCGGCACCACTGGCAGCCAAACGACAACGACTTACAAAGCTGTGGCCACAGGCACGGACATGAGTGCGGAAATGCCGACAATCTCCGAGCCTGAGGTATCCTACTACTACACGAAATCCGCTGACGGGACGGCTTCTATGACCACTGAAAACAAAACAGTTAGCAAGGACAACTGCACCTTTGAGTACACCGTCACCGACTATACCTACACCAAAGGCACTATGCCCTTCACGGCAAGCACGGCAGGCAACTACACATGGTACACCATCCATTTCCGCAACAACGAAAAATGCAACCTTGTGAAAGTACCCTCAGAGACCGCCATCCGCTCCAACGCCGGACTTGAACGGCTCAACGCCAGCTACGACGCCTTCAACGGCGGACTTTGGGCTTTCGTGGAGGACGGCTACGGCGTGAAGTTGCTGTGTAAGCAGACCGGCACGTACGTCACGCTTGCCAACGGCAACAACGGCACGGCCGCCACACTCTCCGCCGCCGGCACGACGCTCATCGTGAAAACCAACAGCAGCGCAAGCGGCACCAATGGCGGTTTCTCGCTGAAATTCCCGGGTGTGGACAACGCCTCGCTCGGCGACCACGCCAGCAACACGCTGGGCATTTACAACACCAGCGGCTCGGGAAACAGGCCCGGCTCGCTCTTCACACTGAAGGAGGCGGACAACATCGTCACCACCTACGGCTGCCCGGCGCTTACCGCCACCCTCACCGCCGCCACGCCCGAGACGACTGGCACGACGCTTACCTGCGGCACGCAGACCGACATTGACGCGGCCAAGACTCTCACCACGGCGGCCACTACCGTGGCACTGCTTGACGCGGCCTACGCACGCGCTTTCCACACCCCCACGCCCGAGACCGCGGCCTATTACCGCATAGCCAACGTCAACTGCTCCACGAAGAAGTACGCCGCCACCTCGGACATCGTCACCTCGAAGACGGGAAGCCTTAACGAGGCATACACCGCCGACAACAACACCAACCGCACCGTACACCGCGAGGCGGACGGCACAGCCTCCGGCGCAAGCGCGCTGGTGCCGCAGCTGTGGCAGCTTGAGGCCGGCAGCACCAGCGACGGGACATACAAAATAAAGAGTGCCAACGTGGAGTGCTATCTCTGCAATTACACCTCGGGCAGCGTCGACCTGCCGGTGAGTGCCGCCGACGCGGGCAGCTACACGCTGAAAGCGTTTGCGGACACGCAGTTCACGGGACACGAGACGAAAACGATGTTCCAGCTGCTTTGCAACGGCAAGCGCATCAACGCCTTCCAAGGCGAGGAAAACAACACGCTGGCCGACTACGACAAAAACCACGACAGCGACAAAGGCAACTACTGGCAGTTTGAGAAAGTGACGGAGATTCCCGTTACCATCAGCTCCACCGCCGGCTGGGCAAGCGTGTGCCTGCCCTTCGCCGTGACCCTCCCCACCGACGAAACCATCAAGGCCTACAAGGGCACGCAGGCTGCCGACGGCAAGCTGAAGCTTGAGGAAATCACCGGCACCGTGCCCGCCAAGACGG
>CAVGTC010000116.1:0-7821 GCA_963632255.1 Lachnospiraceae bacterium
ATTGATTTTCAGCCACTTACGAGTCAAAACGCCTGCACTTG
Source organism: Lachnospiraceae bacterium (assembly GCA_963632255.1). Lineage (GTDB taxonomy): Bacteria > Bacteroidota > Bacteroidia > Bacteroidales > Bacteroidaceae > Alloprevotella. Next base: position 42 of record CAVGTC010000116.1, read on the forward strand.
GCCCACGGAATACCGTGGTATCGGGTCACTGGGGTGCGGCTTGGCCTTCAAAGTACCGCGGCATCTTGTCACCGAAGTGCGGCTTGGCCTTCAAAAAGGGTGCACCGTCCCGCTACAGGCCGCCGACGCCGTTAAACTAAGTTAAAGTCCGAGATTTTTCGCCGCCGCGTGTTTTGACACTTTGGTACAAAACTGCCGCAAATTCTGACATTCTGCTTTTTCGCGCATCTTGCGCAACAGCGGCTTCGCGGAGGGGTGTTTTAGTCCTGGTATTGTCGCGAGTTTGGGACAGCGGGCTCGTGGGGCAGAAAGAGGCGTATGGCGGGAAAACAAAGGGAACGCACGCGCCGTCGTGTGCCGTGTGAAGATGCCGCCAAACGCTCTGCGCTACATCCCCGCGTACCCCCATTTAATTCTTTTTAATTTTACCTCGTACGCAATTGCGAGGGCTGCAAAAAACGAGTATTTTTGCACGGAGAAACGCCTATCCCTATTTGTGTGGAAAAGCGCGTCCGTGCCCCGTGCCCCTTATACTATAAGTGGCGTGCGGGCGGCGGGGAGCCGGATGTTTCCGGCTGAGCTTATCGGGCAAACGGCAAGTCGGGACTTGCGCTTTGACGTAGTGGGGAAAAAGCGCTCTTTGCGGGAAAGAACCATAATAATCAAAATATCAAAATCTTAATTCAAAACAATCCTATGTGGTTAACTAACTCATCCATCGGACGGAAGGTTATCATGTCGGTGACGGGAGTCGCGCTGATACTGTTCCTTACGTTCCACGCTTGCATGAACCTGGTGGCCCTCTTCTCAAAGGAAGGCTACAATATGGTGTGCGAGATGCTTGGGGCTAACTGGTACGCAGTAGCCGCGACAGTGGGTCTTGCCGCGCTCATCGCCATCCACTTCGTGTACGCCATCATCCTCACCTTGCAGAACCGCAAGGCACGCGGCAACAACCGCTACGCCGTTACCTCGAAACCCGAGAAGGTGGAGTGGGCGTCGCAAAACATGCTCGCGCTGGGCGTTATAATCGTGCTGGGTCTGCTGCTGCACCTCTTCAACTTCTGGTACAACATGATGTTTGCCGAGCTGTCCAACGCCGGTGTCCCCTTTGTGGACGGCGTGGAGGGCGCGTCCGACGGCTATGGCATGATGGCACTGACTTTCGGCAACCCCGTCTTCACGGTGCTTTACATCATCTGGTTCGCCGCTATCTGGTTCCACCTCACGCACGGCTTTTGGAGCGCAATGCAGACGCTCGGCTGGAGCGGCAAGGTATGGTTTGAGCGCTGGCGCTGCATAGGCAACGCGTATGTGACCGTGCTGATGCTCATCTTTGTGGTGGTGGCTCTCAAGTTCGCCTTCTGCGGCGGGTGCTGCTAACGTTTTCAACCTCACACATATCACAAGCAACATAATCATGGCTAACATAGATTCAAAGATACCCGAAGGCCCCATTTCCGAGAAGTGGACCAACTATAAGGCGCACCAGAAGCTGGTGAACCCCGCCAACAAGCGCAAGCTCGACATCATTGTGGTGGGTACGGGACTCGCCGGAGCCTCCGCCGCCGCGTCACTCGGCGAGATGGGCTTCAAGGTGCTCAACTTCTGCATTCAGGACTCCCCGCGTCGCGCGCACTCCATTGCCGCACAGGGTGGCATCAATGCAGCAAAGAACTACCAGAACGACGGTGACTCCGTTTACCGCCTCTTCTACGACACCGTGAAGGGCGGCGACTACCGCGCACGTGAGGCCAACGTTTACCGCCTCGCCGAGGTGAGCGCCGACATCATCGACCAGTGCGTGGCGCAGGGTGTGCCTTTCGCACGCGAGTACGGTGGCACGCTCGCCAACCGCTCTTTCGGCGGCGTGCAGGTTAGCCGCACGTTCTACGCCAAGGGACAGACGGGACAGCAGCTCCTCCTCGGCGCGTACTCCGCGCTGATGTGCCAGGTAAACGCCGGCACGGTGAAGCTGTACACGCGCTATGAGATGCAGGACATCGTCATCATCGACGGACGCGCGCGCGGCATCGTGGCACGCAACCTTGTCACCGGCAAGCTGGAGCGCTTCGCCGCGCACGCCGTGGTGTTGGCAACGGGCGGCTACGGCAACACGTACTTCCTTTCCACCAACGCAATGGGCTGCAACTGCTCCGCCGCAATCGCCGCCTACCGCAAGGGCGCGTACTTCGCCAACCCGGCGTACGTGCAGATTCACCCCACCTGCATCCCCGTGCACGGTGACAAGCAGTCGAAGCTCACGCTCATGTCCGAGTCGCTGCGCAACGACGGCCGCATCTGGGTGCCCAAGAAGATTGAGGACGCAAAGAAGCTGCAGAAGGGCGAGCTGAAACCCACGGACATCAACGAGGACGACCGCGACTACTACCTCGAGCGCCGCTACCCGGCTTTCGGCAACCTCGTGCCGCGTGACGTGGCCAGCCGCGCAGCCAAAGAGCGCTGCGACGCAGGCTTCGGCGTGAACAACACGGGGCTCGCCGTGTACCTCGACTTCACGGAGGCCATCGGTCGTCTGGGCATCGACGTGGTGCTGCAGCGTTACGGCAACCTCTTCGACATGTACGAGGAGATTACCGACGTGAAGCCCGGCGCCGTGGTACGCAAGGGTGAAGACGGCATAGAGTACACCAACCCGATGATGATTTACCCCGCCATCCACTACACAATGGGCGGCCTGTGGGTGGACTACGAGCTCTCCACCAACATCCCGGGTCTTTTCGCCATTGGCGAGTGCAACTTCTCCGACCACGGAGCAAACCGCCTCGGCGCGTCCGCCCTCATGCAGGGTCTGGCCGACGGCTACTTCGTGCTGCCCTACACCATACAGAACTACCTCAGCGACCAAATCACCGTGCCCCGCTTCTCCACCGGCCTCCCCGAGTTTGAGGAGACGGAGAAAGCCGTCAGCGCACGCATCAGCCACCTGATGGGCATCAAGGGCAAGAAGTCCGTTGACAGCATCCACAAGGAGCTTGGCCACGTGATGTGGGAGTATGTGGGCATGGCACGCAACAAGAAAGGACTTGAGACGGCTCTCGCCAAAATCAAGGAGATACGCAAGGAGTTTGAGACCGACCTCTTCATCCCGCAGCTTGAGGGCGTGAACGTGGAGCTTGACAAGGCTCTCCGCCTCAACGACTTCATCACCATGGGACAGCTCATCGCCATCGACGCGCTGCACCGTGAGGAGTCCTGCGGCGGTCACTTCCGCGAAGAGCACCAGACCGAGGAGGGCGAGGCCAAGCGTGACGACAAAAACTGCTTCTACGTGTCGTGCTGGGAGTACCAGGGCGAGGACAAGGACCCCGTGAAGTACGAGGAACCCTTGAAGTATGAGGCTATCGAGGTGAAGACCCGCAACTACAAGAATTAGTAAACTTGCCTGCGGCGGACGGGCGACCGCCCCGCCACGGGCAGCAATCCAGACAACTCATCATGGCTAAGAATATATCTTTCACTATAAAATACTGGAAGCAGAACGGGCCTAAGGACGCGGGTCACTTCGACACGCGGGAGATGCACGACATTCCCGACGACACGTCCTTCCTTGAGATGCTTGACATCCTCAACGAGGAACTCGTGGCCGAGGGATCGGAGCCTTTCGTCTTCGACCACGACTGCCGCGAGGGCATCTGCGGCATGTGCTCGCTCTACATCAACGGCACGCCACACGGCAAGACCGAGGCCGGTGCCACCACCTGCCAGCTTTACATGCGCCGCTTTAACGACGGTGACGTGATTACGGTTGAGCCCTGGCGCTCGGCCGCTTTCCCCGTCATCAAGGATTGTATGGTGGACCGCTCCGCCTTTGACAAGATACAGGCCGCCGGCGGTTACATCAGCGTGCGCACGGGCGCTCCGCAGGATGCCAACGCCATCCTCATCCCCAAGCAGAACGCGGACGAGGCTATGGACTGTGCCACCTGCATCGGCTGCGGCGCGTGCGTGGCCGCCTGCAAAAACGGCTCGGCTATGCTCTTCGTCAGCTCGAAGGTGAGCCAGTTTGCCCTTCTTCCCCAGGGACGCCCCGAGGCCGCCAAGCGTGCCAAGGCAATGGTGGCAAAAATGGACGAGCTCGGCTTCGGCAACTGCACCAACACCCGCGCCTGCGAGGCTGTGTGTCCGAAAAACGAGAGCATCTCCAACATCGCCCGCCTCAACCGCGAGTTCATCAAGGCGAAGCTGGCAGACTGATCGCGACCAAGTCTTACGCACGCGCGCGTTCCTTATATATTATGTTTCTCGCGTTCCTTGAAATAAGGTATGCGGTCATGTAAGGTGCACGGCGCGGCAATGCACATTCAGTCCCTCCCGTGGCGGTGAGCTGCGGGAGGGACTGCCGTTTTTGCGCGTTTTCCCCAAATAATCAGTACCTTTGCTATAATGCGGGTCAACCGGACCGCGCCGCCTCCCCCGCCGGGGACGTGCGTATCTCCCCGCAGACATAGTGAAAATTCCACCCACACAGCCCCGCTTATGTCAGACAATGCCGCGCTCACGCCGATGATGAAGCAGTTTTTCGACCTCAAGGCGAAAAATCCCGACGCCATACTGCTTTTCCGCTGCGGCGACTTCTACGAAACCTACTCCAGTGACGCCGTCACCGCCGCCCGCGTGCTGGGCATCACGCTGACGCGCCGCAACAACAAGGGGCAGGCCGCCACGGAGATGGCCGGCTTCCCCCACCACGCGCTCGACACCTACCTCCCCCGGCTTGTGCGGGCGGGGTTCCGCGTGGCCATCTGCGACCAGCTTGAGGACCCCAAGCTGGCGAAAAAGCTCGTGAAGCGCGGCATCACAGAGCTTGTCACCCCCGGCGTGGCGATGACCGACAACGTGCTGAAGGCTAAGGAGAACAATTTCCTCGCCGCCGTACACTTCGGCGCGGCGCAGATGGGGGTGTCCTTTCTTGACATATCCACGGGCGAGTTTCTCGTGGCGGAGGGTTCCGCCGAGTACGTAGACAAGCTGCTTGCGGGTTTCGCCCCCAAGGAGGTGCTGGTGAAGCGCGGAACGAAAGCCCGTTTTGAGGGGCTTTACGGCTCGAAGTTCTTCGTCTTCGAGCTTGACGACTGGGTATTCACCCCGCAGACAGCCAACGAGAAGCTCACGCGCCACTTCAAGGTGCGCAACCTCAAGGGCTTCGGCGTGGAGCACCTGAAAGACGGACTCGTGGCGGCGGGCTCGGTGCTGTGCTATCTGGAGATAACCCAGCACACGCACACGGCGCACATCAGCTCGTTGCGGCGCATAGAGGAAGACCGCTACGTGCGCCTTGACCGCTTCACCATACGCAACCTCGAGCTTGTCGCGCCCATGGCGGAGGGCGGCGCGTCACTCCTTGACGTGCTCGACCACACGCTCACGCCGATGGGGGCGCGCATGCTGCACAGGTGGGTGATGTTCCCGCTCCGCTCCGTCGCCGGCATACGCCGTCGGCAGGACGGCGTGGAGCATTTCTTCAAGCAGCCCGACTTTGAAGAGCTTTGCGCGATGGAACTGCCGAAGATTGGCGACATGGAGCGAATTGTCTCGCGTGTTGCTGTCGGGCGAGTCAACCCGCGCGAGCTGCAGCAGCTGCGTGCCGCGCTGGAAAGCGCCGCCTTGCTGAAATACGCCTGCCGCCACGCCCCCTGCGAGGCGGTGCAGAAGATTGGCGAACAGCTTGACGCGCTCAACGACCTGCGCGAGCGCATCAAGACTTCGCTGCGCCCCGACCCGCCCGTGCTTGTCAACAAGGGCGGCTTGATAGCCGCCGGCGTGAGCGCGGAGCTTGACGAGCTGCGCGACATCTCGTCCTCGGGAAAGGATTTCCTCCTGAAAATACAGCAGCGCGAGAGCGAGGCGACGGGCATACCCAGTCTGAGGATAGGATTCAACAACGTCTTCGGGTACTACATCGAGGTGCGCAACACCTACAAGGACAAAGTGCCGCAGGAGTGGGTGCGCAAGCAGACACTTGCCCAGGCCGAGCGCTACATCACGCAGGAACTCAAGGAGTACGAGGAGAAGATACTCGGCGCCGAGGACCGCATCCTTGCCCTCGAGGCGCAGCTTTTCGCCGGTCTGGTGCAGGAGGTGGCGCGTTACGTCAAGCCCCTCCAGCAGGACGCCGCCGCGCTCTCCACGCTCGACTGCCTGCAGAGCCTTGCGGCGGTGGCGCGCCAGTGGCGCTACGTGCGCCCCGTGGTGGACGACGGACTCGCGCTTGACATAAAGGCGGGGCGGCATCCCGTGATAGAGACCCTCATGCCGCCGGGTGAGGAGTATGTGGCCAACGATGTGGAGCTTGACACGAAAGGGCAGCAGATTGTCATCGTCACGGGACCAAACATGGCGGGCAAGAGCGCGCTGCTGAGGCAGACGGCGCTCATCACGCTGATGGCGCAGATAGGCTCGTTCGTTCCCGCCGCCGCAGCCCGCGTGGGTGTGGTGGACAAGATATTCACCCGCGTGGGTGCGAGCGACAACATCTCCGTGGGCGAGAGCACCTTTATGGTGGAGATGAGCGAGGCTGCCAACATCATGAACAACCTCACCGAGCGCAGCCTCGTGCTTTTTGACGAGCTGGGGCGCGGCACGTCCACCTACGACGGCATTTCCATAGCTTGGGCCATCGTGGAGTACTTGCACGAAAACCCCAAGGCGCACGCCCGCACGCTCTTTGCCACGCACTACCACGAGCTCAACGAGATGGAGCGCAAGTTTGCCCGCGTGAAAAACTGGAACGTGTCCGTGCGCGAGGTGGGCGGCAAGGTGGTGTTCCTGCGCAAGTTGCAGCGCGGCGGCTCCGAGCACTCCTTCGGCATACACGTGGCGCGCCTCGCGGGCATGCCCTCCGTGGTGGTTCGGCGTGCCGAGCAGATATTGCGCGACCTCGAACGGGCGGGCGCGCAGGCCGGCGGCGGGTCAGCGCCGCACGGCGCGGGGGCGGCCAATCCCGCCGCTGCCGGATCGGCCACGGGCGCGGGATACGAGGAGGGGATGCAGCTGAGCTTCTTCCAGCTTGACGACCCCGTCCTCGCCCAGATACGCGACGAACTGCTGAACATTGACGTCAACACCCTCACACCCTTGGAGGCACTCAACAAACTCAGCGAGATAAAGCACATCCTTGAGGGTAAATAAGCGGCGGACGGCAAAAAGAGAGGCGCGACGCTTGGCTGTTTGGGGTGCAAATCCTATCTTTGCACCCGCAATTGCCACTTTTGGCGCGGCAAGCCGCTTCTTGCGGGGTGTGCCGCGTTAGAGCCGAGGAGAGATGGTAGAGTGGTCGATTACAGTAGTCTTGAAAACTACCGTACCGCGAGGTACCGGGGGTTCGAATCCCTCTCTCTCCGCAAGTCTGTCCCCTTTGCGGCGGACGGCGCAAAGGCGGGAAGGCACAGGGAGATATGCGGAAATAGCTCAGTTGGTAGAGCACAACCTTGCCAAGGTTGGGGTCGCGAGTTCGAGTCTCGTTTTCCGCTCCACATTTTGTCGCAGCATTGCGGAAATAGCTCAGTTGGTAGAGCACAACCTTGCCAAGGTTGGGGTCGCGAGTTCGAGTCTCGTTTTCCGCTCACACGCTGCGAAGCAACCATCGCCATTGGTGGCGGGCGGCCGGAGAGACGGCTGCCGCGCGGAGCGAAACGACTTACAGGCAGGGGACGGCGCGGAAAGGCCGCTGTCGCGCCCTTGGTGACAACACAGAACGAGAACGGAGAGGTGGCGGAATTGGTAGACGCGCTACTTTGAGGGGGTAGTGACAATTGTG
>CAVGTC010000117.1:0-7814 GCA_963632255.1 Lachnospiraceae bacterium
GTACCAAAGAGCGTATTCGTGGGATCAGACCAACTGCGACAAGCTTTGGCAGGATGTGGAGTCTTATATCACCCAGGATGCGGAGGATCCCTATTTCTTTGGAACTATCATCATTGATTGTTCCAAGGATGGATATCTGAATTTGATTGACGGGCAGCAACGCACCACCACATTCCTGTTGTTGCTGAAAGCAATGCACTTACGTATAACCGAGGTGCTTCATAATATGGCGGAGACGGAAGGGGCGGCCGGACTCAGGAGAAGTTTGCAGCAGAGTTTGGATTACATATATGAGATTCTGTACCGTGCCGATGTAAGGAAACAGATTGAGATAGAGAAAGACTGGAACAAGGCTTGCAATGTGAAGATATTGGAGAATGTCTCCATTAATGAGTTGTACAAGGACGAACTGAAAAATATTATAGAGGCCAAGACTTTTGCAGATGCGGAGAAAGCGGTTCACAGGTTTCCCCGAAAGCAAAAAGACAACAAGTACACCAATTTCTTCCGCAACTTCAAGACGTTCTACGAAAAGCTTCTCGCTTGCCAGGAATCGAATTTGGACTTGCTGGCTAACGGTTTCTTGAATAAGTGCCAAATCATTGAAATAAAGAGTTGGCAGATAGAGCAGGCCATAACGATGTTCAATTCGCTGAACTCGACAGGTATGCCTCTATCCGATGCGGACATCATTTCCGCCCAGTTGTTTTCAAAGGCACCCGGGGACGTTGATTTCAAGAGCATTTGGGAATCTATTATACGGCAGGCGGACGAATTGTCGCAAAGGAATGTGGTAAACATAGACAGCGTGCTGCAAGAGTTCATGTACATGAACCGCGCGAAAAACCACGAATACGAGAAAAGTCAGGTAAACACTCCTGGCGTAAGGAAATACTATACTGTGTTGCGTCCTGAACTCTTGAACAGTCCTGTAGAGTTGTGCGGAATGTTTAGCCGCATTCTCGCCATTTGGAACAAGATACAGGACTACCCCATCACGAAACTGCTTTTGAAATTCAACGAAAACTTCAAGCTCTTCCTTATCTCATACTTGTTCAGAGTTTCGGAAGACGAAATAACGGAGAAGAGTGTCACACCTATTATGGAGTGCCTCCTGCGTCTGTTTGCCTTGCTTGAGGTTGGAGAACACGGCTTCTCTTCGCGATATTTCAAGACCTTCCTCTTCAACGAGAACTTTAAGCTGACCGACCCGGAGTATCCGATGGAAGCCATAGAGGCGGATTTTGACAAGCATATCAATTCCGTTTGGAAAAGGGAGGACGTTGTTGCGGATTTGAAAGAGTACGACAAAAACATACTTGTCTACCTAAACGAATATATCTACGCGAAAGAGCATGGCTTGCCTTTTGACTTTATACTGGAAAAGGTAAACGTCGAGCACATTATGCCCGCAAGCGGTCACAACATAGACTCCGTGCGTATTGACGCAGGGATGACGAAAGAGGAGTTTGACGATATGGTCAACCTGCTCGGCAACAAGATACTTTTGGAGGAAGACATCAACAAGCACATCGGCATGGACTGGTTCAAGACCAAGAAAGGTATGCTTGTGCAAAACAAGAAGGGATATGTAGGAAGCGGATTTGGCATAGCTTCGGCTTTGTCTTCTTACCCGTCCGACAAGTGGGGAAAATCCGACATAGAAGCGGCCAATGAAAAGACTGCGGAGCGAATCACCAGATTTATATTCAACATCCCCCAAGACGCGGCGGCGAAAGCTGACCACTGATGTCTCAGTAACGAAAATGACTCCTTATACCTTGGTTACGTGTCTTTGACAAGCCAAGGAAAACACAAGATGGCTGGCACTTCTTACGAGGTTGCCAGCCATCTTGTGTTTTGTATTTCAGAGCATGTGACATTGTCCTGCTTTCTTGTAGAATTCAGCTACCGTGTCTTTCATAGGCGCGGTCAGATAACTGAGCGCGCGGTTTGAAATGGCTTCCGGTATGCCCCATATGGCTTCCGCAATTGAGCCGACAATCGCCCCGATGGTGTCACTGTCGCCGCCTACGGAAATGGCGTAGCGCAAGGCTTCCTCAAAGCTGTCCGCCTTTTCGATTATCCCGAACACAATAGGCATTGTGCCTTGGCAGGTCTCGTCAAACTTGTTTTGTCCGGGCAAAGGCTCCACCCATTGCGGATAAAACTCAGTCATAGCAGCAAGCGCTCGTTGCTTCCCTTGTTTCCGGGCAAGGAAGATGGCTGTTGCCGTCGCCACCGCTCCCTTGACTCCCTCGCGGTGGTTGTGTGTGGGGAGGGCGGTCTTTTCGGCTTCGCGCTGCACCTCGTCCAATGTGTCAAACCACCACGCCACTGGCGAGACGCGCATAGCCGAACCGTTGCCGAAGCTTTTATAAGGCTTCGGATTGTCCGAGACGAGCCAGCGGGCGAAACTGCACCCGTACCCGCCCATCGGGTGGGGGAATGCCGAGCACCACCGCCGCAGACTTTCCCCATAGCCGGTGCCCTTTACAAGTGCGTCGCCTATGGCCAATGTGCAGATGCTGTCATCCGTGAAGCTGCACCTGTCCGTAAAGAGGGTAAAATTGAAATCGTCCGTATTGTCAAACTCAAAGCGCGAGCCGACAATATCTCCTACTATTGCTCCTAACATGGCGCGGAATGATTTAATACTTGCAGCCGCAAAGGTAGTCTAAAAAACTCGGTGCGCTCTCTTGCTTGCCCGTGTTCGCAAACCATAACGCGTAGCTCCGTGCGGATTGACCTCGGGAAGCTGCTTACTGGCATGTGCGGCAGAAACTGCAAGGCGGTGAGGGTAAAACTGGTGGCTTCCTGTCGGGAGCAAGCTAAGGAGCGTCGCAATTCTGCCAGAGTCTTTCTCAAAGAGATTGGAAGCCACATTGGCGGGAGAGAAGTCGGAAAGGAAGAGAAATCCCCCGCCTCACACGGGGTGGGGCGGGGGATTGTCTTGAAAAAGCGTCAGGGGCGTAACCCCTGCGCTGGAAGAACGCTTACTTGGCGAACTTGTGTGTGCGGTTCAAGCCGTTGCCGCTGATGACAACGAGGTACGAGCCGCGCGGCATACCGCCAAGCGGGAGGGAGACACTCTGCTGTCCTTCGCAGGTCACAGCCTGGGACAGCTTCACGCCGCCAAGGTTGTAGAGAGCTACCGAAGTGCCTGCAGGCATTGCGCCGGCTACGGTGACAGCCTCGTCGTTGTGCGAAACAGAGAGTGCCGCCGCTGCGTCACCGACAGCGCTGATGCCGTCCTGCCCGCCGCTTACCACCGGCGTGAAACGCAGCGTGTAGCTGTATGTGCCGCTGGAGGGCAGCAAATACTTAGTCAGCGGACCTTCGGGGCTGCAGCTTCCGTTGCCTATACCCTTCTGGCGGTAGTCGAAGTGCGCGTAAATGGTGCGCTCGGCCGTGTTGTCCGGCAGGGAAAGCTCCCAGTTGTGCTTCACCGCCTTGAGCTGCTCGTCGCTGTAATAGAGGGTGGAGAATGCCACCTCGCCCTCGGTCTCCACGCGCACGCCCTCGTTGGTGTCGGGGTCGGTGAGCGTCAGTTCGCGCAAATCCTGGCGGTTGCCCATTGACTGCGGGCGCAGCCACGGCTCGCGCATGTCGTCCACCGTCGTGGTGTAGCGGCCGATGAAGCTGCCCGTCTTGCGGTCGATGTGGTTGGCCCACGGTCCGCGCGCGTAGTAGCTCACATCGGAGAAGTTGCCCGGGAAGTTCATCGCCATGCCGATGCGGCGCAGGTTGCTCTTATTCACGGTGTAGTCCGCCTTGAGGTCTACTGTGCCGTTGGCGTAGACGGTGTAGGTGAAGACATACGAGCAGTTGCTGCCCTCGGCGTTCACCGTCACGGTGGCCGTCTTCGCGTCGTCAGCCAGCTTCACGGTTGCCGTCTTCGAGGTGATTCCGTTGGCACTGTCATAGGTGGGGTCGTTGCCGTAAGGCGCGTCGTTCTCAATCCAGCGGTAGTTGGAGTACTCGGGGCTTCCGCCGTCCTTCATCAGCTGCACGCCCTTTGCCGTCCAGCTCTTCACTGTGCCGTCGGAGGCGAAAGTGATGTCGATGTTCTTGTTGGAAATCTTCGTGTCCGTGCCCGTCTTGGCAGTGGTCAGCGCGTCATCGTCGGTGTCGGTCTCCACACTGGCCAGCTTGTCCTCGCGCTCCTGCAGCGTGTACTGCATTGAAGCCACGGGGTAGTCGGCGGCGGCGTAGAGGTTGTCCTCATTCTGGCGCACCTCAAGGTTGAGGAAATACTCCTTGCCGTTTTTCAGCTGCGTGGTGTACGGCACCTGGAAGCTTGCCGTCTTGTTGGGCTGCACGTCGGTGAGGTTCACCGAGCCGATCTCCACTGCCTTGCCGTCCTCAAGGACGGTGTAGGCGAGGTAGAACTTGTCAAGCGAGGTAAAGTCGTACGCGTTGCGCAGCACGACACGCTTCGTAGACTTTGTGAAGCTGTCAAACTTGACATACTGGTACACTTTCTTCACCTCCGTCAGCTTGCTTGTCCACGCGCGGTCGGCGGGGAGTATGCCGTTGTTGACGAAGTTGCCCTGGTGAGGCGCGGCGTCCCAGTCGTAACCCGTGCGCAGCTTGTTGCAGCCGTTGAGCGTGAATTCGCCCGCCTTGATGTCGTCGTAGGAGTAGATTGCCTGGTCTACCCAGTCCCAGATGCAGCCGCCGATGCCGTACGTGCTGCCCTCAATCTCGTCCCAGAACTCCTGCAGGTTGCCTACGGCGTTGCCCATGGCGTGCGCGTACTCGCACATGAAGTAAGGCTGTGCCGCCCAGTTACCGTTAGTCTCCTTGTTTACCGTATTGCCCGAAATCATGTTGGGGTACATACGGCTCCATATGTCGGTGGTTGTGGTCTGTCCCGCATTGGTGCAGCCTTCGTAGTGTACGATGCGGTTGTCAAGCTGCTTGCAGAGTGCGTAGGTGGCCTCAAAGTTCACGCCGTTGTTGCTCTCGTTGCCAAGGCTCCAGAATGTCACGGAGGGGTGGTTGCGGTCGCGCAGCACCATCCGCTTCGTGCGGTCGATGTACTGCCCCTGCCAGGAGGTGTCCTTCGTGATGCCGCTGTTGCTGTTGTCGCTCCAGTTTTTGTGGCACTCCACGTCAGCCTCGTCCATCACGTACAGGCCGTAGTAGTCGAACATCGCGTTCATCTTCGCCTGGCGCGGGTAGTGCGAGGTGCGCACCGTGTTGAGGTTGGCCTGCTTCATGAGCGTGATGTCCTTCAGCATGTATTCCACGTCGATACTGCGGCCGTAGAGCGGGTGCGTGTCCTGCGTGTCGGCTCCCTTGAAGTAAACCTGCTCGCCGTTGATGTAGACGAGGCCGTCCTTTATCTCAATGTGGCGGAAGCCGTATTTCGTGGAGAATGCCTCCTCCTCGTTGCCATCCTTGTCAAGCTGCACCACCTCCACAGTGTAGAGGTTGGGGGTCTCGGCCGTCCAGTTCTCCAGACCGGAGAGACCGGAGAAGACTGCAGTCTGCACTTTCTCCTCGGCGGTGTCGTCCGCTGTGAAGTCAAACGCAACCGTCTGCGTGGCCACCTGCTCGCCCTTGGGCGAGAGGAGCGTAACCTTCACGCTCTTGCTTGCCGTGGTCTCCTTGGTTGCCATGGTGAGCTGCACGCTCATCTTGCCGCTCTTGTAGCTGTCGGCTGACTCAAGCTCGGAGGTGATGTAATGGTCGCGCACGTAAGTCTGCGGCGTGGCGAAGAGGTACACATCGCGGTGTATGCCGCTCATGTGCCACATGTCCTGCCCCTCGAGGTAGGAGCCGTCCGTGAAGCGGAACACCTGCACGCTGAGGTTGTTGGCGCCGGTGCGCACGAGGTCGGTGATGTCAAACTCCGCGTCGTTGTTGGAGCCCTGCGTGTAGCCGGCCTTCTTGCCGTTCACCCACACATAGGCGCCGCTGTAAATGCCGTCGAAGTGGAGGAAGATGCGCTTGCCGTCCCAGCCCTCGGGCAGGGTGAAGTCGCGGCGGAACGAGCTGACGGAGTTGTACAGCCCGGTCTTCATCTTGATGTAGGGAGGGTTGTCCGCCCAGCCGTACTCCACGTTGATGTACCACGGGTCGCCGTAGCCGTTCATCTCCACGCACGAGGGCACTTTGATGTCGTCCCATGCGCTCACGTCGGCGTTGTCGGCGTAGAAGTCCGTCTCGCCCGGGCGCTTCTCGGGGGCGTCCACCCAATTGATTTTCCAAGTGCCGTTGAGCGACATCACGCGCGAGCTGTTGGCGTCAAGCCACGGCTTGTCATAACGCTCCTTGTCCGCCTTCATCTCCGCCGTGGTGGCGTAGGGCAGGTAAGTGGCGTGGCCCTCCTCCTTGCCCACGTTGTACACGGCCTGGTTTTCCCAGTCGTTAGGCTGCTGCACGGGGGCGGGGGCGGTGCTTTCAAGCGTGAAATAGGTGCTCTCCCCGGAGGTTGTCACCATTTCCATGCTCTCGTCGTCGTTGGCACTCATATAATACTTCGTGCCGCGGTAGCTGTACGCAATCTGGTAAACGCCTTCCTGGCCGCTTACAGCCTCAATGCTGACGTGCTGGTTGGTGTTGTTGGACTCCAGCTTGTACTGCAAGGGCTTCTTGTTGCCGTTAAGTCCGGCGTCGACGGCGAAGGCAAAGTGCGGGTTGTACAGCACCGTGTACGTCGTCTTGTTGTCAGTTACGCTCTTCAGCGTCCAGCGCTGTCCGTAGCTGTCGTCGTCGCGGGTTTCGGTGTACAACAGCGCGGCCGAATCATAGCTGCCCTTGTTGGAAATCACCTTGCCCGTCTTCTTGCTCGTGAAGAAGTAGGAAAGGCCCGTGGCTGGCACGCTCACCTTGCCTCCGTCCGAAAACTTGAAGTAGGTGGAGGTGGAGGAAAGGTCGGTGTCCATGTAGATGGTGCCGTCCTCGCGCGCCGTCATCACACGGCTCTGGTCGCTGCTGCACAGTAGCTGGTATACGTCCTCCTGTCCGCGCACCGACTTGATGACAAACTGCTGGTTGGCGTTGGTGGAGCTTTCGTCGCTCCACTGTAGCAGCTGCCAGTTGGGCGTTGCCTGCGGAGCCATGTCCACGCACACTCCGTAGTTGGGGTTGAGCAGGGCGTAAGTGCCCGCAGTTTCGTCCACCGGTATCAGTGACCAGTCCTGTCCCTTGGAGGTGTTGTCAAGCGCCTCCATCCTCAGTTTCGTGTCAAGCGTGGCGGTGCTGCCGTTGCTCACGGCCTGGCCGGTGGCTACGCTGACAATGCGCAGCACGTGTCCCACAAGGTCGCTTTGGTCGGCTCTTGCCGCTCCGCATGTGAGCAGCGCGACCAACAGCACGGCGGCTCGCAGGGCGTGGCGCAAGGTGTTGTTATTCGTCATAGGTTAGAGATATATGTGGTTTGTTTCCCTCGTGAATGGGTAAGCCGGTTATGCAGGTTTTTTTGTCCTGCGCGTTTTTGTGTGGTATTCCGCACAAAAATAGCACAAAAAGCGGCGCAGTATATTGTCACACAGCGGAAAAACGCAAAAAAAGCCGTCCCTGCAGTACATATTACGCCCTTTTGCCCGTGCCGTTTTGGCACTGCGGAGGCTCGTGATGTACGGATGCCGCCTGGGATTGTTTTGGGGAGGTGCCGCGAAAACCGATGTGTAAGCAAAAATGCGCGAAAACGAGCAAAGTGTCAAAACGCGCCGCCGCGAAAAAAGCGAAACTTTTAGGAAAGTTTAACGGCGCCGGCGGCCTGTGGCGGTCCGGTGTACCCTTTTTTAAGCCGAGCCTGCACTTCGGTGACAAGATACCGCGGTACTTTGAAGGCCAAGCCG
>CAVGTC010000118.1:0-7727 GCA_963632255.1 Lachnospiraceae bacterium
GGCCGCTACAGGCCGCCGACGCCGTTAAACTTTCCTAAAAGTTGCCCCTCCTTTCGCGGCGGCGCGTTTTGACATTTTGCTCGTTTTTCCCTGCAAAAACCAGCATTCCGCCAAATCAGGCTGTACGCGGCGCAGGGGCGGCGACGGGCTAAAAACACGCCGGCACACAAACACAAGCGCGGGCAAGGTTTCCCGAAAATAGGAGAGCCTTGCCCGCGTGTTTTCTTCCTGCCGCTGCGGCATCAATATGTCACTCCATCTGCCCCTCTTCCGCAGTGAAGAGGTCAAGCTCCGCGCCCTCCTCCATGGCGTCGCCGGAAAGGGAGCCGTCAGCATCAGCGGCTTCGCCCTCCGCGCCGGCGGCGGACGCCGGCTCCTCGGGGAAACGTACCGGCTCCAGCTCCTCTATGCGCTCGACGGCGCAGGTGGTGAGGCGCTTGCCCTTTGCCTTGTAGCTCTTCACGCCGATAAACAGCTCGGCGTCCACCTCCAAGGGGTCGCGGAAAGCGTCCGCGCCGCCGTAGGTCACCCTCACGCGCGGGTATGGCACGTCGGTGAGCAGCACGAAGCGCGAGGCGGGGTTTTCGCCGACGAAGCTCGCGGGGCGCGACTGGGCGGCTCGCTCGAGGGGGAAGCGCTTCATGTACGGGAAGCCCTGCTGGTCGGCGTCGAAAAGCACGGCCGTCCACACCTTGTGCGGGTCGAACTTCTCCACGCGCAGTATGCCCGCGCTCTCGTAATGGTTGCTGAGGTCGAAGCTGGTGGTGTAAAATGTGCCGTCGGCCAGCACCACAAGCACAAGGTCGTCGGAGTGGAACTCGCCGAGGTACTCGCCGCGCTCGTCGTAGTTGAGCCGCTGCACGTCGTGGTCGAACCACACTTTGCGCCCGCCCAGCGTCGAGCCACCGTGTGCCTTGAGCGTGACTTTGTGCACCTCAAGCCTTGTGAGCAGGTTGCCCCGGCTCTGCCGCCCCTTCACGAGTATCTCGCCGAAGTCCTTGTCAAAGGAGATGCGCTTGAGCTTGGGATTGGGGCGCAGCGTCACCTTCACCACCTCGGCCTCGCCGTTGGGGTTGGCGGTGAAGTACACCACCTTGCTGCCAGGTGTGCCGGTGGTAAGGTCGTACTCGCGGTCGTGCGTGACGCTTGTCACATTAAAGCGCTTGATGAAAGTGGCTCCCGACGCGCCGTCACGGTAGACGGCATTGTATATGGTGCGCTTGTCGCCTTTCTTGAATACCGCTACGTGTATAATCTCCACCTTGCGCTTCTTCTCGCTCTTGGCACGCTCGGTCTCGCCCACGAAGAGCTTCTCCTGCACGCGCGTCACCTTGTACGTGCCGTCGCGGTAGAATACTATCACGTCGTCTATGGGCGAGCAGTTCTCCACAAACTCGTCCTTCTTCAGCCCCGTGCCTATGAAGCCGTCCTCGCGGTTGATGTAGAGCTTCTCGGTTGCCTCTATCACCTTCGTGGCCTCTATGCTGTCAAAGGAGCGTATCTCGGTGCGGCGGGGGTGGTCGGCGGCGTACTTCTCGCGTATGAGGCGGTACCAGTTTGCCGTCACCTCCACCATATTGCCGAGGTCGGCGTCGATGCCCTCCACCTCGCCTTTCATGCGGGCGATGGACTCCTCCGCCTTCTGCTTGTTGAACTTGAGTATGCGCGCCATCCTTATCTCCAGCAGACGCAGGATGTCCTCCCGCGTCACCGCCCTCACGAAGGAGGGCTTGAAAGGCTCGAGGCGTGCGTCTATGTGCGCCACCGCCGCGTCGAGGTCTTTCGCCTGCTCGAAAGGCCTGTCCTTGTAGATGCGCTCCTCAATGAATATCTGCTCGAGGGAGGCGAAGTGCAGGCTTTCCAGAAGCTCGCCCCGGCGTATGAGCAGCTCGCGGCGCAGGAGGTCGCGCGTGGTGTCGACGGAGCGGCGCAGCACCTCGCTCACGGTGAGAAACTTGGGGCGCTTGTCGTCAATGACGCAGCAGTTGGGCGAAAGGCTCACCTCGCAGTCCGTAAAGGCGTAGAGCGCGTCTATGGCCTTGTCGCTTGAGGTGCCTGGCGCGAGGTGTACAAGTATCTCCACCTCGGCGGCGGTGTTGTCGTCCACCTTGCGCACCTTTATCTTTCCTTTCTCGTTGGCTTTGAGTATGGAGGTGATGAGCGAGGAGGTGGTGCATCCGTAGGGTATCTCGCGTATGGCGAGCGTCTTGCTGTCAATTTTCTCAATCTTCGCCCGCACCTTCACCGCGCCGCCGCGCATGCCGTCGTTGTAGCGCGACACATCCGCCGAGCCGCCCGTAAGGAAATCGGGGTAGAGGCGGAAGTCCTCCCCGTGCAGGTAGCTGATGGCGGCGTCGCAAAGCTCGCCGAAATTGTGCGGAAGTATCTTCGCGTTGAGTCCCACGGCGATGCTTTCGGTGCCCTGCGCCAGCAGCAGCGGAAACTTGGCGGGCAGCGTCACCGGCTCCTTGTTGCGCCCGTCGTAGGAGAGTTTCCACTCCGTCGTCTTCGGGTTGAACAGCACGTCGAGGGCGAACTTTGACAGCCGCGCCTCGATGTATCGCGGCGCGGCGGCGGAGTCGCCGGTGAGGATGTTGCCCCAGTTTCCCTGACAGTCGATGAGAAGGTTTTTCTGCCCCATCTGCACCAACGCGCCGCTGATGGAGGCGTCGCCGTGCGGGTGGAACTGCATGGTGTGCCCCACGATGTTGGCCACCTTGTTGTAGCGGCCGTCGTCAAGCCGCTTCATGGAGTGGAGGATGCGCCGCTGCACGGGCTTCAGTCCGTCGCCGAGATGGGGCACGGCGCGGTAGAGAATGACGTATGAGGCGTAGTCGAGAAACCAGTTTTGGTACATCCCCGTAAGCTGCAGGTTGCCCTGCTTGTCCCTCACAGCCTGCGGCTGGTAGCTGCTGTGCGCGGTGACGGGCTCACCGCCCATGGCTTCCGCCGCCGTATCTTCCGTCGCGTCGTAGCCCTCTGTCCCTATGGTATCTTTCGTTTCGTCGCTCATAGTCTGTGTGCAATGCCGTGGTTTCCTGACTTTGTGCAAAAATAGGAAAAAATAAGGTGCTGCGCGGACGCTCCCCTTCCGGCGGCGGGCGGTTTGCCCCGTACACGAGTTTCCGTGCCGCCCGTCAAAACGTCAGTGGCACAGCCTGCCCGCCCGTGACGTGAAGCTGCACATCCTCCCCGCTGATGTGGTAGAGGCGGGGCGTGAGCGAGCGCGGGAAACGGGAGAAAAACGGGTCGCGCGTGCAGTACCAGCGCAGCGAAAGGAGACGGTAGTGGCGGCGGAGGCTGCGGTTGAGGGCGAAGACCCGGGTGCGCGCGCACACCGTCACGCCGTATTTCCCGTCCTCCGTCCGCGCCACGCAGAAGACACGGAGACTTTCCCCGGCAGCGGCATCCGCCACTACGCCGCCGTCTGCCACCCTTTTGAGTGAAACGGTGACATGGCGGCCGTAGGTGGCGTTGAGCCGCGCCATGATTTGCCTGAACAGCACGCCGTGCGCTGAGGTGTCGCGCAAGCGGTTGGCCACGATGTGGTAGTGTATCATCTCGTGCAGCACCACGTCCTCAAGCGCCTCCTCGGGCAGGTCGAAGCGCGTGCTGACGCTGAGGGTGCAGCCGCCGCCCGCCACACTCCGCTTGTAGCGCAGCTGCCCCGCCGCACGGCAGGAGCGGCTCAGCGAAAAGGCGGGCGGGGTGAGCCGTCCGCCGAAGCAAAGCGCGTTGAACCGTGCGAAAGTGCGCGAAATGAAAGGGAGGGTGGCTATCATTAATTTCTCCGTAAATAGAAAAAAGCGGGGGGGCAGGAGCGCGCGCCCCTCAACGCTTGTGCTTGGCCTCGTCCTGCTCTTGCGCGACGCGCTCGCGGGTGTACTTCCAGCGGCGGTGGCTCCACAGCCAGAGGTGCGGGGTTTCGTTTATCTCGCGCTCCATGCGCCGCATGTAAAGCTCGGTGAGCTTGAAGTCGGGGTAGCTGGACATGTCTTCGGTGAGCCGCTCGAAGCGGCACACGTAGTAGCCGCGGCGCGGACGCGTGACATGGGCGAAGTAGGCGGCGGCACCAACTTTCTTTCCTATGCGCTCGGCACCGGTGAAGGCGGGCGTGTCCTGGTGGAGGAATTCCACCCAGTCGTGTATGTTGAGCGGACTCGGACTCTGGTCGGAGATGAAGCCGATGTGCGTGCGCACGCCCTCGCGCCGCAGGGTGAGGATGCGGCGGAAAGCGTCGTACTTGGAGATGTTTTCACTGCCGAAGCGCGAGCGCATGTCGTAGAAGACCTTGTCCATCACGGCATCGCGAAGCGGGCGGTATATCTGCGCCGTGTGGTGGCGGCTCCACAGCGAAAAGGTGGAAACCCACTCCCAGTTGGCGTAATGACCGAGGTAGACGAAGACGAAGGGCTTGAGCTCAAGCTCTTTGTCCATCTCCTCGCAGCCCTCCATACGCATGCGCCTCATCATCTCTTCCTTGGAGATGGTGAGCAGCTTCACCGTCTCCACGCCGTAGTCGCAGAAGAAACGGTAGAAGCGGCGCTCTATCCTGCCGCGCTGGCGGGCGGAGAGTCCGGGAAACGACTTGCGGAGGTTTTCCTTCACCACGCGGCGGCGGTAGCGCACGATATAATAGAGGACGGGAAAGATGCAGTCGGATATCCTGTACAACACCCACAGGGGCAGCCGCGAGAGAAGTCGCAGCGCGCTTTCGGCGTATACAGAGACGGTGTTTTTCATATATACGGGCAAAGGTAGCACAAAAAGCGTCACTTGCACACGCGCCGCACGGCAAACGCGGCGAGCACGCCCCGCGTTTCCGCCAAAAGGGACAGCCCCGGCGCGAAACGGGAAAAAAGACGTACTTTTGCACAAATACTGCCGTCTCCGGCACGCCGGACGGGGAAAGGAGAAGCCCCAGGCTGCATTTCCGTAGCGGAGGAAACACGCCACCAACAGCACGCGTGCGGCTTTTCCCCGCATTTTCATCCCGCCGCAGGCAGGGCGGGGCACCCTACACACAAGAGAAAACAAAAACACAAGCAATGAGCATAGAGCAACAACTCACCGACGCCGTCGCCGCTGCCGTGAAGGACCTTTACGGGCAGGACATAGCGGAGGGACAGGTCACACTGCAAAAGACGAAGAAAGAGTTTGAGGGGCATCTCACCCTCGTGGTGTTCCCCTTCCTGCGCATCTCGCGCAAGAAGCCGGAGGAAACGGCCGGAGAGATAGGGGCGTGGCTGGCCGCGCACACCCAGCTGCTGGCGGGATACAACGCGGTAAAGGGTTTCCTCAACCTCGTCATCGCCCCCGCGCAGTGGGCAGCTCTGCTGGAGGAAATTGACTCCAACCCGCACTACGGCATAAAGGAGGCGGGGGAGGACAGTCCGCTGGTGATGGTGGAGTACTCCTCGCCCAACACCAACAAGCCGCTGCACCTTGGCCACGTGCGCAACAACCTGCTTGGCTGGGCGCTTTCAAACGTGATTGCCGCCAACGGCAACCGCGTGGTGCGCACCAACATAGTGAACGACCGCGGCATACACATCTGCAAGTCGATGCTGGCCTGGCAGAAGTGGGGCAACGGCGAGACTCCGCAAAGCACGGGAAAGAAGGGCGACCACCTCATCGGCGACTATTATGTGGCCTTTGACCAGCACTACCGCGAGGAAGTGGCGCAGCTGTGCGACAAATACACAGCGGAGGGCATGGACGCGAAAGAGGCCGAGGAGAAGGCCAAGCAGGAGGCTCCGCTCATCAAGGAGGCGCACGCCATGCTGGTGAAGTGGGAAGCCGGCGACCCGGAAGTGCGCGCGCTGTGGCGCAAAATGAACGAGTGGGTGTACGCGGGCTTTGACGAGACCTACAAGGCACTCGGCGTGGGTTTTGACAAAATATACTACGAAAGCGACACTTACCTTGAAGGAAAGGAAAAGGTGGAGGAGGGTCTGGCCAAGGGCATCTTCTTCCGCAAGGAGGACGGCTCAGTATGGGCTGACCTCACCAAGGAGGGGCTGGACGAGAAGCTGCTGCTGCGCGCCGACGGCACAAGCGTGTACATGACGCAGGACATCGGCACGGCGAAACTGCGCTTCCAGGATTTCCCCATTGACAAGATGGTGTATGTGGTGGGCAACGAGCAGAACTACCACTTTCAGGTGCTTTCCATACTGCTTGACAAACTGGGCTTTGAGTGGGGCAAGAGCCTCGTGCACTTCTCCTACGGCATGGTGGAGCTGCCATGCGGCAAGATGAAGAGCCGCGAGGGCACCGTGGTGGATGCTGACGACCTTATCGCCGGAATGGTGGCCCAGGCACGCCAGACGGCCGACGAGGCGGGCAAGTTTGACGATATGAGCGAGGCTGAGAAAAACGAGGTGGCTCGCATCGTGGGAATGGGCGCACTAAAGTATTTCCTCCTGAAAGTGGATGCCCGCAAGAATATGTTGTTCAACCCAGAGGAGAGCATCGACTTCAACGGAAACACGGGACCTTTCATACAGTACACCTACGCCCGCATACGCTCCATCTTGCGCAAGGCGGCCGACGCGGGTATCGCCATCCCCGAGAAGCTGCCCGCCGACGTGGAACTTTCCACCAAGGAGGAGGAGATTGTGCAGCACATCGCCGACTTCGCCGCAGTGGTGCGCCAGGCGGGGACGGAATACCAGCCGGCCGCCGTGGCAAACTACTGCTACGACCTTGTGAAGGAGTACAACCAGTTTTACCACGACTTCAGCGTACTGCGCGAGGAGGACGAGGCGAAGCGCGCGTTCCGCCTTGTGCTTTCGCGCAACGTGGCGAAGATTGTGCGCCTCGGTATGGGGCTGCTGGGCATAGAGATGCCAGAGCGCATGTAAGCGGCGGTAAAGAGTTCCCGTTCGGTATGAAAAAGAAGTTTTACGTCGTCTGGAACGGCACGGAGCCGGGCATCTACCATACATGGGAGGAGTGCCAGCGGCAAACGCGTGGCGTGAAGGGGGCGGTGTTCAAGGCCTTTGACACGGAAAGCGAGGCGCAGGAGGCTTTCTACTCCGCCCCAGCTGATTACATAAGGAAAAATGCAAACGGGGGCGGCGCGGGCATTGCGCCGCCCGCCGGTGGCGTTTTGCCGGCGCAAGACTCAGTCTTCCGCCAGCCAGCCGCGCCCGAGGACGCCATTGCTGTGGACGCCGCCTGCTCGGGCAACCCGGGACGGATGGAGTACCGCGGCGTAGACTTACTGACGGGAAAGAAGATTTTCCATTTCGGCCCTGTCTACGGCACCAACAACATCGGCGAGTTTCTCGCCATCGTCCACGCCCTCGCCCTGCTGAAAAAGGAGGGGGAGACGCGCACCGTCTACTCGGACAGCCACAACGCGCTGCTTTGGGTTTCAAAAAAGGCGTGCCGCACCAAACTGCCGCAGACCCCGCAGACGGAGCGCGTCTTCTCACTCATTGCCCGCGCTGAACTGTGGCTGCGCAACAACGATATCAACGATATCCCCATTAAGAAATGGGATACGAAGCTGCGCGGCGAAATACCCGCCGACTTCGGGAGGAAGTGACGTTGTCCCTGGGATTTCATTGGCACTGATGACAACAAGCGTTTGTCATCAGTGCCAATGTTGTTTTCCATGGGTTACAAGATTTTTGTCCGTCGAAAGTTTTACCGGACAGCAATAAATTAAAACAAAGGTTTACCACCAAACGCAAAACGTGGGCTTCCACCTCCACTCG
>CAVGTC010000119.1:0-7311 GCA_963632255.1 Lachnospiraceae bacterium
TAAGTGGCTGAAAATCAATACAGGCAAAAATAAAGGGACATTCCTCGCGGGATGTCCCTATCTTGTAGTACAAAGATAATACATTTTCGGGCGATTTCCAAATGCGCAAAAATGCGGCGGATTTTACGAAGTGTCAGTTTTTATGCCGAAAATCTGACATTCTGCATTTCGCCGCTGCGCGGAATTTTGCCTTTAAGTGCGAGATTTTCCGCCGCCCGCAAGCGGATAAGCGCCGCCGTCCCGCCCTGTGTCCGCGCGGCGGCGGGACGGACGGTTGGACAAACCGGCTTTGGCGGATTTCGCCCCATCTCCTGCGAGACGACCACCCTGGAAACACATTGCCCCGCCTTGCACACGGGGCGCAAGGCGGGGCAACGCTTTCACCGGCGGCGGGCAGACACCCCGCCCGCCGTCACTTGCGGCTGCCGAGGAGGTTGACCAGCTTGTCCGCCGTAAATTCGTACTTGGTCACCGCCCCCTCGTAGGCGGCGTTTTCTATGAGTCCGTCTTTCTCCTCCCCCGCCGTGAGCTTGTCAAAGGTCACGACGCGGTAGCTCTTGCCCTGCTCGATGAGCGGCGAGCTGATGAGCACCGCCAGCGGGTTGTAGCCGCGCTGCGGCACGTGCGCCACGACGAGGTTGTTGCCCTCGGCATCGGTGAGTGCCACATAGCTTACCGCCTTTTTGAAGTAGGCAAGTAGGCACGGTTGCTTGCTCTTGTTTTCCCACGGTGTGGACATGTAGCCGCCGAAGGCCACCACCGTGCCGGCGTTCATGCCGAAAGTCTTTCCGTCGTTGTCAATGCCCGCCTCGGTGGCGTTGGCGCCGATGGCGTAAAGGCGGCCGCCGTTGATGTAAAGTCCGCCGTTGCAGTCGTAGCCGTCGTTGTTGGTGCTGCACACCACGATGTCGCCGCCACTGATGGTGGAGTTGATGGCGTTGATGCCGTCGTCGTAGGTGAAGCAGCGCACCGTGCCGCCCGATATGTTGAGGTCGTGCTTGCTTTCAATGCCCTCGCCGCCGTAGCCGCCGAGGCAGCGCACGAAGACCTTGCCCGACTTCATGTATATGTTGTAGTCGCACTTCACGCCCTTTGGCGAGCTTTTCGGCTCGGTCTCCTCGTCTGCGTCGGCGGGCATGGTGTCGCCTGCGGTGACGATGTACACCTCCGCGCCGTCAATGGTCAGCTCGTTGCCTTTTGCGCACTCCGAGCCCGCGCGCACACCCTTTCCGCCCAGGCCCGTGGCGAGGAGTCGCAGCTCGCCGCCGGTGAGCTGCATGGCGTAGTCGGACTTAAGGCAGCACGCCGTGCTGTAGTCCTGGCTCTCCTCGTCCCACTCGCCGTCGCCGGTGACGATGGCGGTGAGCTTGCCGCCGCTGACGCGCACGAGCGAGTCGCTCGCCACGGCTTTCGCCGCCGCGCCGTCGGCACGCACCTGCAGCGCGCCGCCGCCCATGATGAAGTTGTCCTTCGCCTTCACACAGGCACCCTTTGTGGCCGTGGCGGACACCTTGACAAAGCCGCCCAGTATGTGCACGTAGTCGTCGGAGGCAATGCCGTTTTTCTTGTTGGCCGTGACGGACAGCGCGCCGCCGCCGCTGAGGCATATCTTGCCCTCGGCGAAGACGCAGCCGCGCTGGTCCTCGCCCGAAACTCTCTTGTACGACGTGCCGTCGGAGAGGCTGTTGTCGGTGCCGTCGGCCAGCACGATGAAGAGGCGCTTCTTCGACTGGCTGTTGAGCGCCGGGCCCTGCGGGTTGTGCAGCGTGACGCCGCCGAGCGTCACCTTTGTCTTGTAGTCGGCGTACAGCTTGAGCGAGCCGTCGGCGCTCGCGCCCTTGAGCGTGAGGTTAAGTCCCTTCGCCGTCGAGGTGACGGTGACATGGTTGCCCGTGACGGAGACGTCCACCCCCTCGGCCTCGCCCTCCACCTTGGCCTCACTGCCGCCGTAGGTGACGGTGATGTCCTTGTCCCACCCGGAGTGGGAGACGAAGTCGTCGTAGCCCTCGGCCTCGGGGTCGGTCACCTCGGCCTCCGTCTGGGCGGCCAGGGCGCGGTCGGCGGGGTCGAGCGCGATGTCGTAGTCGAAGTCCTTGAGGAAGGAGGCGGGTATGGTGGTGGTGCGGCGGTCGCTGGTGTCGGTGGTGGACATGCGCTTCACGTCCTGCACGTCGAGCGCGGTCTCCGTGCCGCCCGAGCGCAGCACGGCCTTGCCGGCGGTGTAGGAGATGCTCTCGACGGAGGGCACCATCATCATTTTCTCGGGCGTGGTGGCACGCACCACGTATATGTTGTTCTGCGCGCTGAGGCTGCCCGCGCCGCCCGCCGTACCGGCAAGCAGCAGCGCGGCGAGCGCGGCGTAATGGTTAAGAGTGGCTTTCTTCATCGTTCTTCTCTTGTGTGGGGATGGGGGATTTAGTGCCTCACGGCAAACTTTACCGACTTTCCGTCCGCGCAGAGGACATAGCTGCCCGGCGCGAGGGAGGAGAGCTGAAGCGTGGCCGTGCCGTCAGCCGACGCGGCGGCGCAGAGCTGCGTGCGGCCGTCCGTGGAAAGGACGCGTGCGGTCTGCCCGGCGGCGGTGCGCACGGTGACGCTGTTGGAGCCGAAGCTCACCGTGGCTGCAGTGCGGGCGGCGGCGATGTCGTCCTTGGTGTCAAAGCTCCAGTATGCCACGTTGCCGACGGCCCACTCGCCTGCGTTGCCACTCCCGGAGGTGGAGATGGTGAGCGTGTTGCCGGCAAAAGCCATCTGCGGACCGGAGATGAAGGCGAAATCCATCTCCATGCCGTCGGTGAAAGCCACTTTCAGCGTCGTTTCGCTTGCAGCCTTTACCGCCCCGCCGCAGAAAAGAAGCAGCAGGGATAGAAATAATGTGTGTCTCATATGCCTGTGTAGGGGTGTGTGGCTTGCGCGCCGTCACGGCACGCGCCTTTCAAGGCGCGTCTTCCTCCGTGGCGTGGCCGCGGTGCGGCTGCGCCAGGGTGTCCTGTCGTGTCACAAGTCAGGGGAAAATATTTCCCGGGAAGAAGACTTTTGTCCGCCTTGTCCGGGCAAAAGCCGGGGGAAAGGCTAGTAGGTTTTGTGTGTGTTGTGTGTTATGGGGCGGCAAAGGTAGACAAAACACGCTTAACGGCATCGCGAGCCAACTCTTGCGTCCTGTTTTTTTATTCGCTTTGACCGCGCGCCGGCAGTTACCCCCCCCATTTTGTAAGGCAGAGTATCCAAAAAGTCCGCCCCGCCGGCTGCAAGGTGCGGCCGGCGGGGCGGAGGTAATAAGAATGCACACCGTGTCCCCGGCGTGGAGTGGTCACATCCTCACGGGACGTATGCCCGTCGTGCCGTACACCACCTCCACGTCACCGCAGCGGTAGAAAGCCTCCTTGTCAATGTAGGTGACCGACTCGGGCACGTACACCCTTTTCAGGTTGGGGCAGGCCTCGACGGCGTACGCCTCAATGCGCTGCGTACCGTCCGCCACGACAATCTCCTCAAGGTTGTCAAGCCAGGCGAGCGTGTTTTTCTCCATCACGTCCATCGCCCGCAGCTCTATGCGCGTGATGCCGGCCGGCACGAAATAGGGCACCGTGCCCTTGCGCCCCTGGTAAACCACGCCCTTGTACGAGCTGAGCTTAAGGCTGGAGGGGTCGACGAAGACCTCCTTGAGGCTCTTTGTGAGCGAGCTGAGCGCGGAAGGCTCGCTGCCAAGCGAGCGGATGTTGGCGCCGAGGTAGAGCTGGGAGACGGAGGCGGGCATCTCCTTTGTGGGGTGGAACGACGTGACGCGCAGTCCGCCCGCGCTCCACGGCACGACGGCGTAGGAGGCCGAGGTGCTCTTCACCTCGCACACGTTAAGCTCGGAGTCCTGGAAGTTGTAGGCGAAGCCCTCGTCCTCGAAAAGCGTGAGGTCGAGCCGCTGCGGTATGAGCTGGCTCTGGTAGGACGAGGTTTTCGAGGCCTCGTAGTCGGCGTTGTTGGTGGGGTCGCTCACAATCCATTTGCCGCCGGCGTACACGTAGTTCCAGGCGTGGCCGCCGATGGTGCTGAGCCACCCGTTGGCGATGAGGGCGGGTATGCCCTGCGAAATGCACATGGTTTTGAGCAGGTTGGCGTATCCCTGGCAGATGCAGCGCTTGTGCGTGAAGACGTCGTAGGGGTCGAGGTAGGCTTCGCCCGAGGAGGCGTAGGTCATGTTTTTGTATATCCACCCGAAGATGTTGCGGTAGGTGTCGTAGTCGCTGTCCGCCTTGAGGTTGGCGTCGACGAAAGCCTTAATCTCCGCCATCTGTGCGTCGGTAATCTGTGTCTCGCCCATCTGCAGCGCGCGCTGCGTGTCAAGTTTTCCGAGAATCTGCCACACGGCCTTTGCCGTGGTGGTGCTGAGCTGCGCCGCGCCGTCGGCCTGCGGGAAGAGCAGCTCGTCGTACTCGCCGTCGGCGGCTTGCGCGGCGGCGGAGGTGGTGGAGGAGGTTTGCGTCAGCGCGTCCTCTTCTGCGGTGTCGGCGCAGGCGGCAAGCAGCAGGGCGGCGGGAAGAAGTAGCAGTAAGTGTCTTTTCATGGTTTTATGGTCTGTGTATATGTATAAGGTGTGGGGCGCGCCACGCCGCACCCTGCAAAGATAACGCAACAAAAAGGGGCGTGCCGCCGCCCGCCTGTTTTTGTTGCGCTATCTTTGCAAAAAAGACGGACCGCCGCACACGCAGGGTGCGGGACGTGCGGCACGTCCTTCACGCAGAGAGAACCTTAAATCTACCCCGATGAGAGAGAAAATAGGCTACGGCCTGGGCGACATGTCGTCGTCAATGTTTTGGAAAATATTTTCCGCCTACCTCCCCTTTTTCTATGCCAGCGTCTTCGGACTGAGCCTCACTGCCACCGCCGCGCTGATGCTTGTTGCCCGCGTGTGGGACGCCGTGAGCGACCCCATGATGGGCGTCATTGCCGACCGCACCCACACCCGCTGGGGACGCTACCGCCCCTACCTTCTGTGGATGGCGCTGCCCTTTGCCGTGTCCGGCGTGCTGCTGCTCACCACGCCTCCGCTCGCCGAAACGGGCAAGACGGTGTGGGCTTTCGCCACGTACATACTCATGATGACCGTGTACACCGCCATCAATGTGCCCTACGGCTCGATGCTCGGCGTGATGACTGAGGATTCGGACGAAAAGACCGTCTTTTCCTCCTACCGCATGTTTTTCGCCTACGGCGGCTCTTTCATCGTGCTGGCGGGCTGGGAACCCCTCTGCGCCCTCTTCCGCGACGGCGCGGGCTGCACGGTAACCCGCAGCTGGCAGCTGGCCATGGCGGTGGTGGCGGCGGTGTGCTTCGTGCTGTTTCTCGCCACCTTCGCCCTTACGCGCGAGCGTGTGCAGTGCGCCCCCAAGAGCGGCGGCGTGTGGCGCGACCTGCTCAGTCTGCTTGCCAACGCCCCGTGGTGGATACTGCTCGGCGGCGTGCTTTTCTTCAATTTCTTCAACGCCATACGCTACGCCGTCATTCCCTTCTTCTTCGCCTCGGTGGTGGACGGCGGGGCGCGGCTGCAGCTCTTCTCGTGGAGCTTTGCCTTCTACGCGGGGATGTTTCTCTGCGTGGGCGAGGTGGCCAACATGGTGGGCGTGGCACTCACCGCTCCCGTCACGCGCGTCGTGGGAAAGAAAGGTGCTTTCGCCCTTTCGCTCGTGCTGCTTGCCGTGGCGTGTGCCGCTTTCTGGTTTGTGCCCGCCACGGGCTTCTGGACACTGATGGCGCTGCAAGTCGTGGTGTGCGTGCTGACGGGCGTGGTGTCCCCGCTTGTGTGGAGCATGTACGCCGACATAGCCGACTACGCCGAACTCAGGTTCGGCACTGCCAGTACGGGACTCATCTTCTCCTCCTCGTCGATGGCGCAGAAGTTTGGCGGAGCCATTGGCGCGTCGGCAGTGATGTGGATTCTCAACTTCGTGGGGTATGACACCACCGGCGGCGCGGCGCAGGACGCCGGGGCGGTGGAGGGCATACGCATGCTGATGAGCTGGATACCCGCCGCAGTGGCGCTCGTCGCGCTGCTCTTCATCGCGTTTTACCCCCTCGGCACGGCACGCATGCGGGAGATTTCGGCCGCCCTGCGCCGCCGCCGCGCGGAAGGGGCTAAGGAGATGACGAAGGAAGTGGTGCAAGAAGTGACGAAGGAGGGGTGACCCGGGCTTTTCCCGGCGCGCCCGGCTATGGAATTCTGCACCATATATATAATTAAAGGCGTGTCGCGAGCATATATATATATAATGTGTGTCCCGCCGGCGGCGGTGACTGCCACAGGAGCGGGGAGGGACGGCCGCGTTCTTCCCCGCCTTTTCTTTTCACCGCCCCGCAGGAATGGCGTACCTTCGCGGCGGAAACACGCGCACAACCCATGAAGAAGCTGCACATTGTCACCCCCGTGAAGGACTCCATAGAGACTTCGCTCGACACCATACGCGCCGTGATGGCAAGCGACATCAGCACGCCGCACACCTACACCGTGTACAACGATTTCTCCACGCCCGAAAACACCGAGCGCCTCCGTGAGGAGTCGCGCGTGCTGGGTTTCCGGCTGGTGAACCTTGCCGACGTAACCGCGCACCCCTCGCCAAACTACCTGCTTGTGCTGCGCACGGCACAGCGCGAGGCTTTGGCGGAGGATGCCGCACTCTGCATAGTGGAGAGTGACGTGACTGTGCGCCCGGACACCCTGCAGCGCCTCTACGACGGGGCGGCGGCACGCGCGTGCTGCGGCATCGCGGCGGCCGTGACGGTGGACGAGGCGGGGGAGGTGAACTACCCTTACCTCTACGCAAAGGGGTTCGCCCGCCCGGTGGAGGAGGTGCGCAAGCACTGCAGCTTCTGCTGCTCGCTGCTCACCCCGGAACTGTTGGCGGCATTCCCGTTCTCCTCTCTTGACGAGACGAAAAACTGGTACGACGTGACCATTTCGCACGAGTCGCTGCGGCTCGGGTTGCGCAACTACCTTTTCATGGAGCTGCCCGTCACGCACCGGCCGCACCAAAGCCGCCCTTGGAAGCAGCTTAAATATAAGAATCCGCTGAAATACTACTGGCTGAAGTATACAAAGGGGCTGGACAAAATCTGATTGCCGCCCGCAAAAAACGTCCTCCACCTTTCCTTTTTGGCGCGGGGCGGGAGAAAATTCCACAAAACTGGCGGAAAAACGGCGGGAACAGACAAAAAAGCCCGCGCGGCGCTTGCAGATTTGGATTTTATGCCTACTTTTGCAACCGCAATTCGGGGTGTAGCTCAGCCCGGTTAGAGTACGCGTCTGGGGGGCGTGTGGTCGCT
>CAVGTC010000120.1:0-7132 GCA_963632255.1 Lachnospiraceae bacterium
TATTTTTGCCTGTATTGATTTTCAGCCACTTAAGAGTCAAAACGCCTGCACTTGGTCCACGGGATACCGTGGTATCGGGTCACTGAAGTGCGGCTTGGCCTTCAGAGTACCGCGGTATCTTGTCACCGAAGTGCAGGCTTGGCTTCAGAAAGGGTACACCGGGCCGCTACAGGCCGCCGGCACCGTTAAACTTTCCTAAAAGTTTCGCTTTTTTCGCGGCGGCGCGTTTTGACACTTTGGCAGATTTTGTGCAGAAAAACTTCCTTTTTGCTATTTTCCGCATTTTCCGCGCCGCGGGAATCGCGGCACAGCCCGGCACCTCCCCGATGCGGCACACGGGCAACGGGCACGCCGGCGCGCCCCCCGAAAAAAGCGCGGGCATAAAACGCGGCAGGCCGCGCGCGGGCGGCCTTTACGGGAAAAAGAGTAACTTTGCGCCATATTAAACCAAACAACCACCATTGAAGAAAGCTCATGCTGACCATCAAACAAATCCTTGACGACAAGGAAGCCGTCATCCGCGGCTTGGAGAAGAAGCATTTCGCCGGCGCGCGCGAAGCCATAGAGCAGGTGCTCGCCACAGACGACAGGCGCAAGGAGGCGCAGACCGCCCTCGACAATATGAACGCCCGCGTCAAGACACTCTCCAAGAGCATCGGCTCGCTGATGAAGGAAGGCAAGGCAGACGAGGCCGCGCAGGCCAAGCAGGAAGTGGCCGACATCAAGGCGAAGAGCCGCGAGACGGAGGAGGCCATGCACCGCGCCGAGGACGAGCGCCGCCAGCTGCTGTACACCATACCCAACGTGCCCTACGACCTCGTGCCCGAGGGCGCGACCGCCGAGGACAACCTCGTGGTGAAGACCGGCGGCCACGACACGCCGCTGCCCGAAAACGCCCTGCCCCACTGGGAGCTGGCGAAGAAATACAACCTCATCGACTTCGACCTCGGCGTGAAGATAACCGGCGCGGGCTTCCCCGTGTACACCGGCATGGGCGCGCGGCTGCAGCGCGCGCTGATAAACTTCTTCCTCGACGAGGCACGCAAGGCGGGCTACACCGAAATTATGCCCCCCACGGTGGTAAACCAGGCCTCCGGCTACGGCACGGGCCAGCTGCCCGACAAGGAAGGGCAGATGTACCACTGCCAGACCGACGACCTCTACCTCATCCCCACGGCCGAGGTACCCGTCACCAACATCTACCGCGACGTGATACTCTCCGAGGACGACCTCCCCGTGAAAAACTGCGCCTACACGCAGTGCTTCCGCCGCGAGGCCGGCAGCTACGGCAAGGACGTGCGCGGGCTCAACCGCCTGCACGAGTTCTCGAAGATTGAGATTGTGCGCATCGACACCCCCGAGCACTCCGACGAGTCCCACCGCGAGATGCTGGCGCACGTGGAAGGCCTGCTGCAGAAGCTGGAGCTGCCCTACCGCATACTGCGCCTCTGCGGCGGCGACATGAGCTTCACGGCCGCCATATGCTACGACTTCGAGGTGTACAGCGAGGCGCAGAAGCGCTGGCTGGAGGTGAGCTCGGTGTCCAACTTCGACACCTACCAGGCCAACCGCCTGCAGTGCCGCTACCGCGGGAAGGACAAGAAGATACAGCTCTGCCACACGCTCAACGGCTCGGCGCTCGCCCTGCCGCGCATCGTGGCTGCCCTGCTTGAGGACTTCCAGACGGAGGACGGCATACGCATCCCCAAAGCGCTGCAGCCGTACATGGGCTGCGACATGATTAAGTAATAGCGCCCAATGCCCAGACTCCTGGCCATAGACTACGGGAAGAAGCGCACCGGCATCGCCGTGACGGACCCCGCGCAGATAATAGCCAACCCGCTCACCACGGTGCCCACGCACACCCTACTCGACTACTTGCGCGCCTACACGGCGCGCGAGACGGTGGAGCGTTTCGTCATAGGGCTGCCCACGCAGAGCGACGGCACGCCGTCCGAAAACCAGCAACGCGTGCTGGCCTTCGCCAAACGCCTCGCCGCCGCCCTGCCCGGCATACCGCAGGAAATGCACGACGAGCGCTTCACCTCCGTGCTGGCCCACCGCGCCATAGCCGACAGCGGCATTGGCCGCCGCCGCCGCGAGACGGACAAGGGGCTGGTGGACGAGATAAGCGCCTGCATCATACTGCAGTCGTACATGGAGAGCCGCGCGGCGGGCTTTTAGCGCACGCCGCCCCGGCTACGGCGCAGCCGCAGCCACCGCCACCGCCCGGAACGCGCCGCGCAAATGCCCGCGCGGAGCACGACCGCAGCGGGAGGCACTTCCCACACACCAAGCAAAAAGACAGAGAAAGAGAGAGAATGACACTGCCCATCTATACCTACGGCATGCCCGTCCTGCGCAAAGAGGCGGAGGACATCACGCCCGACTACCCCGGACTGAAAGAGCTGACGGCCGCCATGTTTGAGACCATGTACCGCAGCGACGGCGTGGGACTCGCCGCGCCGCAGATAGGCAAGCCCATACGCCTCGTCGTCATCACGCTCGACGTGCTGAAAGACGACTACCCCGAGTACGAGGGCTTCAACAAGGCGTACGTCAACCCCCACATCACCGAGTACGACAACACGGAGACCGAGCTTATGGAAGAGGGCTGCCTCAGTCTGCCCGGCATACACGAGCCGGTGCGCCGCCCCAAGCGCATACGCGTGAAATACCTTGACGAGGACTTCAACGAGCACGACGAGTGGGTGGACGGCTACCTCGCCCGCGTGATGCAGCACGAGTTCGACCACCTCGACGGCAAGCTCTTCACCGACCGCCTCTCGCCGCTGCGCAAGCAGATGATACGCGGCAAGCTCAACGCCCTGCTCAAGGGCAAGTTCGGGTGCCGGTACAAGGTGAAGTCGCCCAAGTGAGGACGCGCGGCGCACGCCCCTCCCCCACAACGGGGACAGGGCGGCGCGCGCCGCACCGAAAAAGGCGTCCCTCCCAGGGCGCGCAACACGCACGACGCACACCCTATATGCACATGACACGCACACCGCACACGCCACGGCGCGGGGGAGGCACGGCAGCCCCGCACGCACGGCACGGCGCGGCACGCCTGGGACGGGGCACAAGCCCCGCCGGGCGTGCCGCGCTGTGGCTTATCGCCCTTTTTCTCGGCGCGCTGCAACCCGCCCTGCCCCTGCGGGCGCAGATAAACGCCGACGCCGTGGTGACAATGGGGCGCAACGCCCTCAGCGTCGACGACTACGTCACCGCCATACGGTACTTCAACCAGGCCATCGAGGCAAAGCCCTTCCTCTCGCAGCCCTACTATTACCGGGCCTACGCCAAGTTCACGCTCGAGGACTTCGCCGGGGCGGAGGCCGACTGCACGCAGAGCATCGAGCTCAATCCCTTCATACCCGAGGTGTACCAGCTGCGCGGACT
This sequence comes from Lachnospiraceae bacterium, assembly GCA_963632255.1. Classification (GTDB taxonomy): domain Bacteria; phylum Bacteroidota; class Bacteroidia; order Bacteroidales; family Bacteroidaceae; genus Alloprevotella. Next base: position 3,400 of record CAVGTC010000120.1, read on the forward strand.
GTGCCGCGTCAACCTCGGTCTGTACACCGCCGCCGCCGCCGACTACACCAGCGTGCTGCGCGACACGCCCGACGAGCAGGGGGCGAGGTACAACCGCGCCCTGTGCTACCTCCAGACGCACGACTACGACCGCGCCGACGCTGACCTCGACCACCTGCTGCGAAAGTACCCCAACTACTACCGCACCTACCTCATCAAGGCACAGGTGGAGCTTGAGCGCGGGGACACCCTCGCGGGGCTGCAGTGGATGGACTCGCTTTTGGCGCGGCAGCCCAACGAGGAGCAGGCGTGGAGCTTCAAGGGCCGCCACGCGCTGGCGAAAGGCGAGTACGCCCGCGCCGACTCCTTCCTCACCCGCGCCGTGCGGCTGCGCCCGCAGAGCTTCAACAATTTCCTCGCCCGCGCCGAGGCACGCCACGCGCTGGGGCGCTTCGCCCTCTCGCTGCAAGACTACGACCGCGTCATATCCCTCGTGCCCTCCCACTTCGTGGCGCACTACAACAGGGGGCTGCTGCGCTCGTTCACGGGCGACCTCAACCGCGCCATCACCGACTTTGACTTTGTGCTGTCGAAAGAGCCGGACAACACGCTCGCGCGGTACAACCGCGCCCAGCTGCGCGCGAAGACGGGCGACTACCGCGGCGCGGCGGCCGACTACACCGCCATCATACGCGAGTACCCCAACTTCACCTACGGCTACGCCGCGCGTGCCGAGTGCCGCCGCAAGACAGGCGACACACGGGGCGCCCTGAGCGACGAGAGCGTGGTGGCGAAACGCAACCTCGACCTGGCCTACGCACGCCCCGCGCGCCGCCGCCCCACACGGAAAGTGCGCAAGCGCTCCGACCACGCCCTCGAGCAGTACCAGGAACTCATCACCTCGGAGCCCGACACGGCACGCAACATACTTGGCAACCTATACGGCAAGGTGCAGAACACGGAGGCGGGCGGCGACCTGCTGCCGTGCTTCGCCCTCGCCTTCTGCCCCGCAAGCACGGGCGGCCATACCGGCACCGTCTTCGTACCCGAAGCGGCGGCTCTCAGCGGAGCCGACTCGCCCGCCCGCAAACTGCGTCTCACGGCGCAGACCGCCACGACGGCGAGCGAGGCGGAGGCGCAGGCCGACGCCGCGCGCGTGGACAAGGCCGCGCCCGCCCTCATGCCGGCACGCGAGGCGCTGCTGCGCTCGGCGCTGCACGCCGCGCGCTACGACTACACCTCGGCACTCAACGAGGCCAACAGGGCGGTGCGCGGGGACACGGCCTCGGCACTGGCGCTGATACAGCGTGCGGCCGTGCTGACACGCAGCCTCGCCTCGGGGCAGGCCGGCGAAGAAGAGAAGTCCATGCGCGCGCTTGCCCTTGCCGACCTCACCCGCGCCGCCGCACTGTCACCCGCCAGCGCGGCCTGCGCGGCCTACAACGCGGGCTGCCTGCACGCCCTCACGGGCGCGGACGAGCAGGCGGCGGCCGCCTTCACCGAGGCGATAGCGAAGGACCCGCGCATGGGCGAGGCGTACTACAACCGCGGGATGCTCGCCGCACGGGCGGGACGCGCGGAGGAGGCGCGGAAGGACTTCAGCCGCGCGGGCGAGTGCGGCGTGTACAAGGCTTACGCACAGCTGAAAAGCCTGCAAAACACAGCAAAGCAGTAGGCTTTGCTTCCTTGAAGCGTATTTCCAGTTTACCCGAGCCAAGTGTTTCACGCGCGAAAAATGGAAAGAGGGAAAGCCGAAACAAATCAACAATCCGCCATCTAATACAAATGCAGGAAAGAAACTATGGATATGGATGAAATAATTAAGGGAAATGATGCCGGGTTGCCCAATGGGTACAGCCAGTGGAAACAAGATATTGAACACCTCATCCGAGGTGCAAAGTTACACGCGGCAATTGGTGTCAATGCCGAAATGCTAACTCTTTACTGGAAGATTGGCAAACAAATACTTGAGAAGCAAAAGCTGTTGGGTTGGGGAGCAAACGTCATAAGGAATTTGTCGAAAGATTTATCGCTAAGCTTTCGTGAAGACCGAGGATTTTCTTTATCCAACCTCAAAAGTATGCGGAGATTTGCCGAAGCTTATCCCGATTTCCCATCTTTGCAAGTGCCGCTTGCGAAATTAAAGGAATTGCCAATTGGTCAAGTGACACTTGACCAATTACGGAGCAAAGACGCAAAATATGTGCAAGTACCGCTTGCACAAATCACATGGTATCATCACATTTCGTTACTTTCCAAAGTGAAAGGCGAAGCGGAACGCGCCTATTATATAACAGAAACGGCACAGAATGGGTGGAGTCGTGACGTAATGCTCGCGCAGATTGCCAATGGCTACATCCAAGCAAAAGGGCATGCCATCAACAATTTTGAGCAGACATTACCGCCTACCCAGTCAGACTTGGCTCGCTATATATTCAAGGATCCTTATAATTTCTCGTTTCTTGGCACGGTTGCCCTTCAAAACGAACTTGACATAGAAAAGTCTTTGACAAGCAAAATCACCGAATTCCTTCTCGAAATGGGGCGTGGCTTTGCATACATAGGCAGACAATACCATATATCGGTAGACGGAGACGACTACTACATCGACTTGCTGATGTATCATCTCAAACTACATTGCTATGTAGTGGTGGAACTGAAAGCCGTTGAATTCAAGCCGGAATTCGTGAGCAAGCTCAATTTCTACATCTCCGCTGTGGATGATTCGGTGAAGTATCCTGAGGACAAACCGACTATCGGTTTGCTTCTATGCCGTACAAAAAGCGACAAGAAAGCAGAGTTCTCGCTTCGTGGCATTACCCAGCCAATGGGCATTGCGCAATACGAAACAGAAAAGCTCTTTGCAGATGTAGCCTCGGCATTGCCACAAATAGAAGATTGGGAAAAAGAAATGGATGGAGACGCGTAACGAAACGAGCCAGCAACAATGAACAACGAAATACAATTCATTCTGTACTCGATGCCCGATGACGAGGGTAAGGTGCAGGTGGTGGTAAAAGACGAAACGCTTTGGTGTACGCAGAAAGCTATGGCGCAACTGTTCGGGGTGGGTGTGCCGGCCGTCAGTAAGCATCTTGCAAACATTTACGCAGAAAGCGAACTGCAAGCAGAGGCAACTATTTCCAAAATGGAAACAGTTCAAACCGAAGGTACAAGGAATATCAAGAGGCAAGTAGACTTCTATCATCTTGATGCCATCACCGCCGTGGGCTACCGCGTAAACTCTGCCAAGGCAACGAAGTTCCGCCAATGGGCGACAAAGATACTTGGCGAGTATATCAAGAAGGGCTTTGCCATGGACGATGAGCGGCTGAAACAGGGCACAGCCGTGTTTGGCAAGGACTACTTCCGCGAGTTGCTCGAGCGTGTGCGCTCCATCCGTGCCAGCGAGCGGCGCATCTGGCAACAAATTACCGACATCTATGCCGAGTGCAGCACCGACTACGACCGCACGTCACCCACCACGCGCGATTTTTACGCGATGATACAAAACCGTTTCCACTATGCCATCACAGGACAGACGGCAGCGGAAATATCATACTTGGGTTTGACCACCGGGGAAAGGCCAAGCACCGGCATACCATCATTTAGCGCAGCCCCTTAAAAAACCATAAGGAAAACTTGCGTGTAAAGGGGGGAAAGCGTACCTTTGCACTCGCAAAAACAGAAGCGAGGCACGCACTCTTAGCTCAGTTGGTAGAGCAACTGACTCTTAATCAGTGGGTCCAGGGTT
>CAVGTC010000121.1:0-7037 GCA_963632255.1 Lachnospiraceae bacterium
GGGGTGCGGCTTGGCCTTCAAAGTACCGCGGTATCTTGTCACCGAAGTGCAGGCTCGGCTTCAAAAGGGGTGCACCGGGCCTCTACAGGCCGCCGATGCCGTTAAACTTTCCTAAAAGTTTCGCTTTTTTCGCGGCGGGGCGTTTTGCCGTTTTGTCAGTTTTTCGGGCGTTTTGCTTACACCACGGTTTTCGCGGCGGCGGCGCGGTGCGGCGGATTTCCCCAGCCACGCACTGTCCGCCACGCTCCCGTTTCGGCACGATGCGCCGCCTACCGTTTGGCGTTTTACCTTTTATGCACTACCTTTGTACGAATTTTGCGCGGAAGCGGCGTTGATGCCCTGTTTCGGGGCTCGCACAAAGCAATAAAAACGCCGTGTTTCCGTTATTTAACGTGTACAAAATATAAAGGAACGCCCGCACGGGAAACGCCCGCCGCCGCACACAGCAAACGCATAATGCTTAACGACTGGACAACGTACATACCACTCAGCTTCGCCATCAGTCTGGCGGCCACACTGCTGCTTATGCCGCAGCTGCTCAGGCTGTGCAAGCGCCGCGGCATATACGACATCCCCGACCCGCGCAAGGTGCACCACGGCAACATACCGCGCCTGGGCGGCGTGCTTTTCATACCCTGCATGCTGCTCGCCACGGCCGGCGTCACCGTGATAAAGTGCGGCGTGGGGCACGCCGAGAAGGTGATGTACAACAGCTCCGCCCTGCTTGTGCTGATAGGCATGTTCATGCTCTACCTCATCGGCGTGCTTGATGACCTCTTCGGCATGCGGGCCACGGTGAAGTTCGGCATACAGCTGATGGTGTCGCTCTTCCTGCCTTTCTGCGGGCTGTACATGCACAACCTTTACGGGCTCTTCGGCCTGTACGAGCTGCCTTTCTGGGCGGGCTACCCGCTGACGGTCTTCGTCTCGCTGCTGATAGTCAACGCCGTCAACCTCATCGACGGCATCGACGGACTGGCGGGCGGACTGTCGCTGATGGCTCTCGCGGCATTCTGCGTGCTATACTACCGCAAGGACATACTTTTCTACTCGCTCTACTGCGCGGCGCTGGCGGGGACGGTGACGGGGTTCCTGCGCTTCAACCTACTCGGCAGCGCCGAGCGCGGCACAAAGACTTTCATGGGCGACACGGGCAGCCTCACGCTGGGCTACGCGCTCGCTTTCCTGACAATACGCTACATGATGACCTCCGCCGGCGAGACACCGGACAGCACACACCCCACCGCCTTTGTCGTGCCTTACACGCTGGTGGCCGTGCCGTGTTTCGACCTCGCCCGCGTGGCCGTAGGGCGCATCATACGCCGCAAGGGCATCTTCCGCCCCGACAAGACCCACCTCCACCACAAATGCATGCAGGCGGGCTTCACCATGCGCCAGACTCTCTGCCTGATACTGCTGCTGCAGGCGGGCACATACCTGCTCAACTGGCTGCTTCTCGGCACACACTGCGGCACCACCGCCATTGTGTGCGCCGACATCGCGCTCTACGCCGCCTTCACGGGGTGGATGGCACTGCGCGCACGAAGAGCCAAGACATCGGACAAATGACAAACAACCAAGCCGCCCCCGGCACAAGCACACACTCTCTCGACGGAAAACGGCTGCCCTTGGTGACCTTCTGCGTCGTCACCTACCGGCAGAGCGCGGAGGAGCTGACAAAAGCGGTCAGCTCGCTGCTGCTGTACAAGGGGGGAAAGGTGATTTACATAGTCGACAACTCACCCACCGGCGCGCTGGCATGCATCGCGCGGCTGTCGCCGGACGTGCGCTACCTGCGCCAGACTTCCAACCTTGGCTCGTGCCGCGGCAACAACGTGGGCGTGCGCGAGGCGCTGAAAGCCGGCAGCGCGGTGCATTTCGTGGTGAACCCTGACATTTACTTCGGCACGGACGTGGTGACCCCCATCGTCACCTACATGCTGGCCCACCCCGAGGTGGGCGAGATGATGCCGAAGATTCTCTCCCCCGACGGCACGGTGCAGCACCTGCCCAAGCTCATCACGTCGCCCGCCATGCAGCTGCAGCGACGCTCGCGCCGCCTCTGCCCCAAGCGTTTCGCGCGCTGGATGTGGCGCTTCGAGATGCGCGGCATGCGCGACGACCGCGTGTACGAGGTGGGGCATGTCTCGGGCTGCTTCTCGGCCATACGCACCGACGCGCTGCGCGAGTGCGGACTCTTTGACGAGCGTTTCTTCATGTACTTTGAGGACAACGACCTCTCCCGCCGCATCAACAGCCGCTACAAGACACTGTACTACCCTTTCGTGCAGGTGACGCACGAGTACGGGCACGGCGCAAGCAAGAAGTTTCGCCTCTTCTGCATCTTCATCGTCTCCATGGTGAAGTACTTCAACAAATGGGGATGGCTGCGCGACCCCGTGCGGACGGAGCGCAATCGCGCCTTCCTCGCGCAGACACCCGGGCAGCACTGACACCCGCCGTGCCGCGCAGTCAGTCCGGACAACGCCACACGCCGCGCCGCGGTTTCCCCTTCCCTTACGGGGAAACGCGGCGCGCGCTTTTACCCAAGCACCTTATAAGACACGCCTTATGAGACACACCGCCCACGCACTCACCGTAAGACCCGCCGCTGCGCTGGCAATGGCGCTCGCCTTCGCCGCGCTTGCACCCTCCTGCACGCGAAAAGGCGCGGCGGCTGACCCCACAGCGGGATACAGCAGCGAGAGGCTGCGAATGGAGACGGCGGCCGCGCCCATGCTTGACGGCGCGCGCCGGCAGCTGGCGGCGGGGCAGCTTGACGAGGCGCGTGCCACCATAGGGCGCATGCGCAGCGAGTGCCGCCTCGCGCTCACCGCACGCCGGCAGGGCATTCTGCTGATGGACTCCATAGACATCGCCGCCGCGAAGCGCGAGCTTGTGGCGGCCGACAGCACACTGCGACGCGACGGCGCGGCAGCGCAGCCGCTCTTCGACGAGGCCTGCCGCAAGGTGCAGTTTTACGAGCGAAAGCTGCGCCACGACATCGGACAGGCGCAGTGACGCCCCAACTCCCCAGACATGCCAACGGAAGAAAACATACTCACACGCCTCGCCGCCGAGCTAAACGAGGCGCAGCTTGAGGCCGTCACCTATTGCGACGGTCCCTCGCTCGTCATAGCTGGCGCCGGCTCGGGCAAGACGCGCGTGCTGACTTACAAAATTGCCTACCTCCTCTCGCTGGGGCTGGAGCCGTGGCGCATCCTCGCCCTCACTTTCACCAACAAGGCGGCGAGGGAGATGAACACGCGCATAGCGCAGATATGCGGCGGAGAAGGCGCGCGCGGACTGTGGAGCGGCACTTTCCACAGTCTTTTCGCCCGCCTGCTGCGTCTTGAACACGAGCACACGGGCTTCCCCGCCGACTTCACCATTTACGACAGCTCCGACTCGCGCTCGCTCATAAAGGCCATAGTGAAAGAAATGGGGCTGGACGAGAAGACGTACAAGCCCGCCGCCGTGGCGTGCCGCATTTCGGAGGCGAAAAACCGCCTCATCACGCCCGCCGCCTACGGTGCGGACGGCAGTGTGGCGAGCCGCGACAGCGCGGACGGACTGGGGAAGACGGCGGACATATACACGCGCTACCAGCAAAGGCTGCACTCGGCCTCGGCAATGGACTTTGACGACCTGCTGGTCAACACTTTCCTCCTCCTGCGCGACAACGAAGACGTGCGCCGCCGCTACCGCGAGCGTTTCGCCTATATCCTTGTAGACGAGTACCAGGACACCAACCACGCGCAGCACCAGATTCTCTCCCTGCTCACGTCCCCCGACTCGCGCATCTGCGTGGTGGGCGACGACGCGCAAAGCATTTACGGCTTCCGCGGCGCGGACATATCCAACATTCTGGGCTTCACCGAAAACTACCCCTCGGCAAAGGTGGTGAAGCTGGAGTGCAACTACCGCTCCACCGCCTCCATTGTGGGCGCGGCCAACTGCATCATAGCGCACAACCGCCGCCAGATACCCAAGAAGGTGTACGCCGCCGGCGGCGAGGGCGACAAGCTGGAGGTCTTCTCGGCGGGCACGGACAAGGAGGAGGCGGCGAAGGTGGCGATGCACATCGTGCGCCTGAAGCGAAAGGGGCTGGCGTACTCGGACATCGCGCTGCTTTACCGCACCAACGCGCAGAGCCGCTCTTTTGAGGAGGCTTTCCAAAATGCCTCCATCCCCTACCGCATTTACGGCGGACTGTCCTTCTACCAGCGCAAGGAGATAAAGGACGTGCTGGCGTACTTCCGCCTTGTGTGCAACCCGCACGACGAGGAGGCTTTCCACCGGGTCATCAACTATCCCGCGCGGGGCATCGGCTCCACGACACTGGGGAAGGTGCAGACGGCGGCGGCGACCACGGACGACAGTCTGTGGGGCGTGGCTTGCGACCCTGCCGCCCACGGGTTGCAGCTTAACAGCGGGGCGGCGCGGAAGATTGCGGACTTCTGCCGCCTCATCGCGGACTTCCGCGAGGGGCTGGCGCGGCGCGGCGCATACGACCTCGCGGCGGAAATTGTGCGCCGCTCTGGCATCGGGGCGGACATCACGTCGGACAACTCGCCGGAAAACAGGGCGCGGCAGGAAAACGTGGACGAGCTTCTGGGCTCTATACGCTCGTACGAGCGCGAGGCGCAGGAGGAGGGGCGCGAGGCGGTGACGCTGCCTGAGTTTCTCTCCACCGTGTCGCTGCTCACCGACAGCGACAAGGACGACGACGACTCGCCCAAGGTGATGCTCATGACGGTGCACGCCGCGAAGGGGCTGGAGTTTGACGCGGTCTTCGTGACGGGGCTTGAGGACGAGCTTTTCCCCAACGCCAACGCGAAGCTCTTTCCGCGCGAGATGGAGGAGGAGCGCCGCCTCTTCTACGTGGCAGTGACGCGTGCCAAGCGCCACTGCTTCCTCAGCTACGCCAAGACGCGCTTCCGCTTCGGCAACCTGCAGTTTTCGGAAATCAGTCCGTTTATCGGCGAGATTGACGCACAATACCTCCACCGCACCGACCACCCCGGGGACGACTGGCAGCCGCGCACGCTTTACAAAACAGGACAACCATTCAACTCGGGACAGCCATTCAACTCGGGACAGCCTTTCAGGACGGGGCAACCATTCAAGACAGGGCAGCCGGGCTGGGGCGGCAACGGCGGACGGCCGCGCGTCGGCGTGTCAACTCCCGCGCCCTACCCCGCGCCGCCGGCAGGCAACCTGCGCCCCCTCGCGCGGCGTGTGAAGGAGGACCGCCCCGCCGCCGACCTTGCAGCTGGTACGCAGACATCAGCCCTCGCCACGGTGACGATAGCGGGGCGTGAGGTGTCTCCCGGCGCGCGCCTCGTGCACGAGCGCTTCGGCACTGGCACGCTTGTGGGCTGCGAGGGCAGCGGTGACAGCGCGAAAGTGCGCGTGCGCTTCGACACTGCGGGCGAGAAAAATCTCCTCGTGAAGTTCGCCCGTTTCTCTTTCCCGGACTGAGCCTTTCCCCCAGACGCACACAGACTCTCACGCACCGCCATGCCACATCTAAAGCCTACAAGGGCGTACGCCGGAAAAGTTGGTGTACGCCCTTGCTGCGACCTTGCGCCCATATTACGGCAACGGGCTGTTTCCGCAAAATGGCGTGAAGCAAAGAGTCAGGTGTTTCAGAACAGGCGAACTACTCGATTCCCTCCCATCCAAGATTGTCAGAAAGAAGTCCTTTTATCTTTTCGAATTCTTTTAATACAGAGTCTACAACTGCAACAAATGAGGAACTTTGTGGCGTGCAGAATTTCTTTACGTAGCATTTGCCATCGTCAGGACAGTATTCCCATTCACGTCGTGTGGCTTGGTAAAGTTTCTCTATCATAGATTTCTTCAACTTGCCTCTTCTATTGCCAACATAAAGGTTCCAATATGGTTTGCCCTCGTTGTGTTGGTAAGCGATATCAAAGAATAGGTTTTTATCATCTTTTTTGCCGATATGCAATGTCCCATCTTTGAAATAGAACTCAACAACGCACGTGCTTTGTTCCCACACCCAACTGTTTGCAATATGTTTATGCAACATCTGGACAGGCAGCTCACGTGAGCTGCCTCGGCTAGCATAATGGCCTTTCAGAAGAATCAAGTGGGGTAAAGGCCTGGTTTCATCCCATAGGAACCGGTACTGTCTCATATACTCCAAACAACCATATTTGGAATCTGCAAGAATATTAATACCTTCCGTTAAATCAACGGCAGACGAATCTCTGTCATAGAGGTAGTCTTTAAGGATAGAGAATCCAGGTTCTGGTTGGTTACTTAGCAACTCATACCAATGTTCTTTATCTGGTATAAGATTGTATCGTTGCATCCATGAGCCCAAAGATGCACTACCACCTTCTTCCCATGAATAATCTCCATATTTTAGCATATTACGTCTTAATTCGGGCTTTTCGTGTATCTCATATACCTTATGACAGAAACATTCCTTCGCTTTTCTGTAATTTTCCAAAGAAATATCCCAGTCACATAGATCCAGCAAAACGGAAGTTTTTCCTTTTATGAAAGAGTTGAATTTGTTGTTGTCGTAATTTGTCGTTTCCCAAAACAATTCTTCCCACTGAGAGCGCTCCTGTGTGTGGTAAAGTTCTTGTTTCCGTTTGTCTGAGGCTGAATAGAATCTCTTTTCCAACGATGCTGGTGCATCTGCGATATCCGTAATATGTTGTTCGCACAGTCCTCTTATGGCCTCCAAGGAAATGATTACCGCACTATCTGGATTCTTGCTGTTGTCATCGTAAAAGCAAATGTTTTTAAGATGCATACCAAGACGCTTCACCTCCAATTCGGTTGCATCCGGATATTGTGTCATATAGTAAATGCAGCCTAAAATAGGGACATAGTCTATCATATTCAAATAATCTTCCTGTTTTGCGGCTAGCCATTTCTTACATAAATATCCATCTGCAACAGCGTTGAACGAAACAAGCTTTTTTGTCGCATCGAACACTTTCTCCAGCCACGCCACATTTATGTCAGAATTAGCCTGTAAATAATGGTGTCCT
>CAVGTC010000122.1:0-6977 GCA_963632255.1 Lachnospiraceae bacterium
CGGCTTGGCCTTCAAAGTACCGCGGCATCTTGTCACCGAAGTGCAGGCTTGGCTTAAAAAAGGGTGCACCGGGCCGCTACAGGCCGCCGACGCCGTTAAACTTTCCTAAAAGTTTCCCTCCGCTTGCCGCCGCCCGTTTTGACAATTTGCTCACTTTCCGGGCAGAAAACCGCCACTCTGATTTTTCGGAAGTCGACGGGAGGGCTGCGCACAAAAGCCCTCGCGCCGCGCTCAGACGCGGGCGGACGGGAGGGTGGCGCACACCATGCGCTCGTTGCCGTACGCGTCGCGGCGCACCTCCACGCCCTCAAAGCCGCAGGCGCGGAAGAGCTCAGCCGCGGCGCGGGCGTAGGCGCGGTTGGCCTCGACAAGGAGGCGGCCGCCGGGGCGCAGCGTCAAGGCGGCGCCGGCGGCGAGGGCGCGGTAAAAGAGGAGGGGGTCGGCATCGGGCACGAAAAGCGCGGCGGAAGGCTCGTTGTCGGTGACAAGGGACTCCATCTCCGCCCGCTCGCGCTCGCAAATGTAGGGCGGGTTGCTCACGATGAGGTCAAAACGCCGTTGCCCGTCTCCCGCTTCCGCGCCCTCCGCGTCCCAGGGCCGCAGCATGTCCCTTTGCACAAAGCGCACGGCGGCGGCGTGCCGCGCGGCGTTTTCGCGCGCCACGGCGAGGGCGGCGGCGGAGATGTCCCACGCCTCCACGCGGGCGGCGGGCAGCGCGGCCTTGAGGCTCACGGCGATGCAGCCGCTTCCCGTGCCGGCGTCAAGCACGCGGGGGGCGCACACGCCGCCGTCCGCCATGCCGCGCGCCTCCGCAAGCGCCCACTCCACCAGTTCCTCGGTCTCGGGACGGGGAATTAGCACGGCGGGCGTCACCTTGAAGCGCAGCGAGCGGAAGACGGCGTGCCCCAGCACATACTGCACCGGCTCGCCGCCCGCCAGACGCGCCGACATATCGCGCAGGCGCGCGGCGGCGGCATCGGAAAAATCTATAACTTTGCCCGCGTAAACATCGGTGCGCCGCACGCCGAAGCCTTCCTCCAGCAGGAGGAAAGCCACGGCGCGCGCCTCGCCCGCGCCGTAGAGCGGGGCGAGCGCGGAGCGCAGTCCGTTGAAGACGGACAGCGCGGAGAGTGCGGTGGTGTGCATCGTAGGAAAAAAGTATGGCGCGTGCTTGCGCCGCCCCCCCCTTCGCGGGGGAGCGCGACGGCAAGCGCCGGCAAAAGTAAGCCCATCCGCCCGAACCCCCAACCCCAAACCCACTTTATGTGCAACTCCGACGCCACAGACGAAAGCTACATGCGCCGCTGCATACAGCTGGCACGCAACGGCCGGCAGCACGCCGCGCCCAACCCCATGGTGGGGGCGGTGATAGTGCACGGCGGGCGGGTGATAGGCGAGGGCTTCCACGCCGTGTGCGGACAGGCGCACGCCGAGGTAAACGCCATCAACTCCGTGCGCCCCGCCGACCGCCCGCTTTTGCGGGAGAGCACGCTTTACGTGAGCCTTGAGCCGTGCGCACACTTCGGCAGGACGCCGCCCTGCGCCGCCCTCATCGTGAAGACGGGCATACCGCGCGTGGTGGTGGGGTGCATCGACCCCTTCGCCAAGGTGCAGGGGCGCGGCGTGGAGATGCTGCGCAAGGCGGGCGTGGAGGTGGTTACGGGCGTGCTGGAGGACGAGTGCCGCAGGCTCAACCGCCGCTTCTTCACGGCACAGACGCGCCGCCGCCCTTATGTCACGCTGAAATGGGCGCGCTCAGCGGACGGCTTCATCGACAAGTGGCGCGACACGGCGGACAAGCCGCCCGTCAGGCTCTCCACGCCTTTCTCGCTGATGCAGGTGCACCGCCTGCGCAGCCGCCACCAGGCGATACTCGTGGGACACCGCACGCTGCAGCTTGACCGCCCGCAGCTCAATGTGCGCCACTGGGCGGGGGAACAACCCCTGCGCGTGGCGCTGGGACGCGTGGCTGAGGACGAGCTGCCGGCGGGCTTCCTTGCCTACGACGGCATAGAGACGGCTCTCGACGCCCTCGCGCGGCAGGGCGTGCAGTCGCTGCTTGTGGAGGGCGGACGCGAGACGCTGCAGGGCTTCATAGACAAGGGGCTTTGGGACGAGGCGTGGGTGGAGCTGTCGCCCTGCACCCTTGGTAGCGGCGTGCCCGAGCCGCGCATGCCGGTGTCGGCGCGCCTTTCGGTGGAGCGGCGCTTCGGCAGCGTCTTCCTCCACTACGAGTGACGCGCCCGCCACACCGCCGCCGCAGGCCAGCGCCTTTTGCCACGGCACGCGCGGGTTCCTTCCCCTGACACAGAGGAAAGCCGCGCCCCACACACAAGACATACCAGACTTATGCGCAACATACCCCCCGTCACACGTTACCTGCTTATAGCCAACACCGCCGTATTCCTGCTGCAGCAGCTGGCCAAGGCGCAGGGCGTGGACCTCACCGCCCTCTTCGGGCTGCACTTCGCCCTTGCCGAGCGCTTCCACGCCTACCAGCTCGTGACGTACATGTTTTTGCACGGCAGCCTGACGCACCTTTTCTTCAATATGTTTTCGCTCTGGATGTTCGGCACGGCCATCGAACGCGCGCTCGGCGCGAGGAAATTCCTGCTGTACTTCCTTGTGTGCGGCGTGGGAGCGGGCCTGTGCCAGGAGCTTTTCCAGACGGCGGAGTACTTTTACGAGGGCATCGCGGGCTACGACGCCGCCGTCACGCCCGACGGCGCGGTTATCCCCATGGCCGCCTACCTCAACAGCTGGAACACCATCGGGGCGTCGGGCGCGTGCTACGGCGTGCTGCTGGCCTACGGCATGCTCTTCCCCGACGAGCGCCTCATGCTGCTCATTCCGCCCATCCCCCTGAAGGCGAAATATTTTGTGGCGGGCTACGCCGTCATTGAGCTTGTGTCGGCCTACGCCTCCAACGACAACATCGCGCACTTCGCCCACCTCGGGGGCATGCTCTTCGGCTGGATGATGCTTGCGTGGTGGCGACGCCGCCCGCGCCGTGCCGCGTGGGGTGGCTGGACAATGGAGCCGCGCCGCGAGGGGTGGGCGCAGAAGTTGCGCCGCCTTTTCACGGGGCGCAAAAGCCGCGTGACGGAGGGCAACGCGCGCCACACCGCCGCCCGCGCCGACGACTACGACTATAACATGCGCCGCCGCGAGGAGGAGGAGCGCATGGACGAGATACTCGACAAGGTGCGCCGCTCGGGCTACGACAGCCTCACCGACGCGGAGAAGCGCGAGCTTTTCCGCATCAGCCGCAAGTGACCGCGCCGCCCGGCCGGCCCCGCCCTTTGCGTCCTCCCCATTCCGCCTTTGCCTTGGCTATGAAACTTTCACGCGTGCTTTCCTTTCTCTCGTGGCTTGCCGTCCTCGCGCTGTGGGGATGCGCCGCGAGCGTGTACGTGAGTCCCGCGCACTTCCGCTACGCCGCGCCGCTGGGACTGCTGTTCCCGTTCTTCGTGGCGGCGGTGCTTGCCACGGGGGCGGTTTCGCTTGTGCTGCGCCCGCGCCTGGTGTGGATTTCCCTCGCGGGACTCGCGGGCTGCTGCGGCACGCTGCGCGACTACTTCCCCGTCAACCTCAGCTCGCCCCCGCCGAAAGGGGCGGTGATGGCGCTCACCTACAACACCATGTCGTGCGCAATGTGGCAGAAAGAGGACGGCACGCTGGTGGTGCCGCGCTTCGTGTGCGAGGCGGGGGCGGACGTGGCGTGCCTGCAGGAGGTGATGTACCGCAACGAGGAGGACAGCGTCGACGTGCGCCGCCTGGTGTCCCGCTACGGCTACCACTACGCCTCCGCCCGCCTGGGCAACAACCGCCTCGTGCTGCTGTCGCGCCGCCCCGTGGTGGGGCAGGAGACGGTGTGCCGCAGGGGCCTGAACGGGGCGGTGGCCTTCCGCGTGCTGCTGCGACCGCGCGACACGCTAACCGTGGTGAACGCGCACCTCACCACCATGGCACTCAGCGCCGCCGACCGCCGCCGCTACCACGAGCTTATCCGCAACCCGGAGGGGGCGGACACCATTCACGGGAAGCTGGACATCGTGCGCAAGATAGCGCGCGCGGGGGAGATGCGGGCGTGCCTGGCCGACACGCTGGCCGCCTTCGTCCGCCGCGAGGGGGGGCGCAAGATGCTGCTGATGGGGGACTTCAACGACACGCCGGTGTCTTACACCCACCACCTCGTATGCTCGCTGCTCACCGACGCTTTCCGCGCCACGGGCAACGGCGTGGGGCGCTCGTTCAACCGCGACGGCATCTACGTGCGCATTGACAACGTTTTCTGCTCGCGGCACTTCAAGCCGTACGCCTGCACGGTGCGCGACGACGTCCCCTACTCCGACCATTACCCCGTCGCCTGCTACCTCAAGCCGCAGTAAGCGCGGCGCACATTTTTGGCACAGCGCGGCACGCATTCTGACACAGCCCTGCGTGGCTCCCGCAAGTCCCGGCTCCGTACCCCCATCCACGGACCACGCCTGCGGAAGCCACGCATTATATATATACGCGCGCGCGAGCGTCCGTCACCCTCCCGCGCGACAGGCACGCGGACGCGGGGCTTTTTGCGCTTGACCGTCTTGCGCATATGCGCGGCAGCCGTGCGCCACCGTGTTGTTTCCCACACCCTCCGCCGCCTTTTCTCCCCTCTTTTCCGCCTTTTCTACACACTTCGCGAGGGTTTTGTAATAAAAATGTAGCGCGTTAACGTATTTTTACCCCCCCCATAACGGTTTTTCGTTCATATCCGTTACTTTTGCCGCACAACTTGGCGTATTCCGCCGTCCCGGACGGTGCGAATACGGGCTTTCGCTGAAAGGAAAAAGGACACTTAACAATAAAATCCCTTATGAGAAAGTTACTAACCACGCTGGCACTGACCATCTGTGCCAGCACAGCGGCTTTGGGGCAGACCACCGAAAACGACAAGGCGTACTCGGTGGCAAGCACCAACACGGCACGCGCAAGCATCGAGACTGGCATCTACGCCATCAAGGTGAAGAGCGACAAGGCCAGCAACGGCGACGGACGCTGGTTTTACACCACAAGCTCGGGCATCACCTCGGGCAGCAACGTGGCGGAAACACTCTCCGCAGACGACCTGAAAGGGCAGAACAACTACCTCTTCAAGGTGACGAAGACCACCGTATCGTCGGACTCCATCACCTACTCCATCCAGAGCATCAGCACAGGCAAGTACTGGGGCTGCTCGGACGGCACCGCCTCCGGCGCCAACAAGTGGACGTACGGCACCACCGAGACACAGTGGACGCTGGAGGACTGCACGGCTTCCGGCTACACGGACTACATACGCGTCAAGTGCGGCAAGCACTACGGCTGCCACAACTCGGGCGGCTCGCTCGGCACATGGCCGCTTGGCACGTCCGCAGCCAACATGGCCTCGCTGAAATTCTACGCGGCGACGGAGCTGCCCACCATCACGGCGACCTGCAACATCACCGACGGAAACGGCGCAACACTGTACACCGCCACCGTGCCCAAATGGGACGGCGCGGACATGACGACGCTGCCCTCCGCGGCGACTCCGTCGCAGTACAGCCACTACTACACCATCAACACCACCTGCACCAGCGACAACAAGACCGTAAGCAGCGACAACACCACCTTCACCTACACCGCCACGTGGAGCGAGAGCGCGCCCGTGAAGCTGAGCACCAACTCCGCCGACGGCAATACCTGGTACGCCATAAAGCTGCGCAACAACGACAAAAACTATGTGGTGCGCTCGGACGACAGCAACATCAAGTCGGGATACTACCAAAACCCCGACTCGCCGTTCAGCACGGACAACATCACCACCAAGGAGGGCTTTGACAACGGCCTCTGGGCCTTTGTGAGGAGCGGCCTGGGCGTGAAGCTGCTCAATAAGCAGAGCAACAAGTACGTCACCGTCGCCGCGACCGACGCCGCCAAGGCAAGCCTCACCGACGAAAGCAGCGCCACCGTCTTCTACACAGCGTCCACCACGCAGGGCACCGGCTACTTCGCGCTCGTCATCAGCGGCAACGCCATACTCGGCGACCATGCCAACCACTACCTCGGCGTGTGGAATCACAGCAATGCAAAGAACGACACCGGCTCCGCCTTCCTTGTGCAGTCGGCCGACGAAGACGCCATCCTCTCCATAGGCAAGACCGCCGCCACCAGCGAGTTCAGCACGACAGTCAGCGCGACGAAGAGAGGCTACGACACCGACGGCTACTGGTACGGCGGCTACTCGGATGAGGGCATTGAAACCAAAAAGACGGAATTGAGTAACGCCACCACCGTGGCAGGACTCGACGAGGCGTGGAACAAGGAACCCGCCGCCGCCACCCTCGACGCCGCCGCATGGCACCGCATAGAGTCGAAAGACAACTCCATGGCCAGCTACATCATCTCCGCCGCCACCGTCCTCACCGACACCAACGGCGAGGTGACAAGCACCGCGGACGGCGACCGCTACATCACCCGCGTGGGCAGCAGCGACGCGCTTGTGCCCGCACTCTGGAAGTTTGAGGCCAACGGCAGCGGCTACAAGCTGGTCAACGCCAACACGGGCCTTGCCGCAGGACAGCTGCAGAACGGCACGCAGGACGGCCTTTGCATGCCCACCACCAGCGAGCAGAGCTACGCCGGCACGTACACTGTACTGTCCAACGGCACGGCCGGCGTGTTCAACATCAAGGAGAGCGGCCACTTCCTCAACGCCTACGGCGGCACATCCGGCGCCAAGCTCGGCTCGTGGGACAGCGACGGCACCACCAGCAACCACAACAGCTGGAAAATTATGAAGGTGACGGAGATTCCCGTTACCATCAGCTCCGCCGCCGGCTGGGCAAGCGTGTGCCTGCCCTTCGCCGTGACCCTCCCCACCGACGGCGACATCAAGGCCTACAAGGGCACGCAAGCGGCCGACGGCAAGCTGAAGCTTGAGGAAATCACCGGCACCGTGCCCGCCAAGACGG
>CAVGTC010000123.1:0-6795 GCA_963632255.1 Lachnospiraceae bacterium
CCGATACCACGGTATTCCGTGGGCCAAGTGCAGGCATTTTGACTCGTAAGTGGCTGAAAATCAATACAGGCAAAAATATAGGGACATTCCTCGCGGGATGTCCCTATCTTGTAGTACAAAGATAATACATTTCTGGGCGATTTCCAAATGCGCCAAAATACGGCGCGTTTTTCAAAATGTCAGAAAAAAGCCCGTTTTGCTTGCATCTTGATTTTTCAGTCCGTCACGCAAACAGCCAAGAACCGCCCCTTTCCGCATATACTGCGGAAGCTGTGCGGCCCGCCTGTGCGGCGTTGCCCTACGCAGGGGGCGGAAGGGAAAACCGGAATTAGAGCCCAGGTGCCGCCTTGCTTACTTCGCGAGGTAAGCCTCCACGTTGGCGCCGATGCGCGAAAGCACGTCGCCGCTTTCCTCCGGCACGAACTTCTCGCCGGTGATATGCTCGAACAGCTCGATGTAGCGGGCGGAGATGCTCGCCACTATCTCGTCCGTCATCTCCGGGACACTCTGCCCCTCCTTGCCCTGGAAGCCGTTGGCCATCAGCCACTCGCGTACAAACTCCTTGGAGAGCTGACGCTGCGGCTCGCCCTTGGCAAAACGCTCGGCATAGCCCTCGGCGTAGAAATAACGTGAGGAGTCGGGCGTGTGTATCTCGTCCATCAGATAAATCTTCCCGTCGTGCTTGCCGAACTCGTACTTCGTGTCAACGAGTATCAGTCCGCGCTTTGCGGCAATCTCCGTACCGCGTGCGAAGAGCGCGAGGGTGTACTTCTCCAGCACCTCGTACTCCTCAGCCGTGGCGAGGCCGCGCGCGATGATTTCCTCCTTGGAGATGTCGGCGTCGTGCTCGCCAATCTCCGCCTTGGTGGTGGGGGTGACGATGGGCGTGGCAAACTTCTCGTTCTCGCGCATGCCGTCGGGCAGCTTGATGCCGCAAATTTCCCTCACGCCGCTCTTGTAAGCGCGCCACGCACTGCCGCAGAGGTATCCGCGCACTATCATCTCCACGGGGAAACCCTCGCACATCACGCCCACGGTCACCATGGGGTCGGGCGTGGCGAGCTTCCAGTTGGGGCAGATGTCCGTCGTCGCGTCAAGAAACTTCGCCGCAATCTGGTTGAGCACCTGTCCCTTGAAGGGGATGCCCTTGGGGAGAATCACGTCAAAGGCCGATATGCGGTCGGTCGCCACCATGGCGAGGCGGTCTCCGAGGTTGTACACGTCACGCACCTTTCCGTGGTACACGCTCTTCTGTCCCGGGAAGTGGAAGTCTGTCTTGGTTAAAGCTGCCATTGTCTTTATATTGGTTTGGTGTTGGATTCCTGCATTTTCCCCGCCGGCGCGGCGGCGGTGTCCCGCGTGCCCGCGTCCGCTCCGCCCGCGCGCAGCTCCCGTTCGTGACGCTCGTACGCCTCGACGATGCGGGTGACGAGCTTGTGGCGCACGATGTCACCGCGCGTCATCTCTATGAAGGCTATGCCCTCCACGCCGCGCAGTATGCGCTGCGCCTCCACCAGCCCGCTCCTTTGCGAGGGCAGGAGGTCAATCTGCGTGCGGTCGCCCGTCACAATCATCTTCGTGTTCCATCCCATGCGGGTGAGAAACATCTTAATCTGCGCCGAGGTGGTGTTTTGCGCCTCGTCAAGTATCACCACCGCGTCGTTGAGCGTGCGCCCGCGCATAAAGGCCAGGGGAGCTATCTGTATCACGTTGCTCTCCATGTACTCGGCCAGCTTCGCGGCGGGTATCATCTCCTGCAGGGCGTCGTAAAGCGGCTGGAGGTAGGGGTCAATCTTCTCTTTCATGTCGCCGGGCAGGAAGCCGAGCTTCTCGCCCGCCTCCACGGCCGGGCGGCACAGCACAATTTTCTTCACCTCCTTCGCCTTAAGTGCACGCACGGCAAGGGCTATGGCCGTGTAGGTCTTTCCCGACCCCGCCGGCCCCACGGCAAATATCATGTCACACTTGGCGTAAGCCTCGACGAGGCGGCGCTGGTTCTCACTTCGCGGGGTGATGGGCTTTCCGCCCGTGCTGTATACTATTACTCCCTCCCCCGACTCACCGCGCGCCTGTCCGCGCCGCTGGGTGAAAGCTATGATGTCCTCCTCGGTAAGGCTGTTGAAGCGGGCGCAGTGCTTGTCCATTTCGGCGAAAGCCTCGCCGAAGCGGCACATTTCCTCCTCGCCGCCCACCACGCGCACCACGTTGTCGCGCGCCGTGATGCGCAGTTTGGGGCAAAGTGCCCGCAGCAGCTTGATGTTTGCGTTGTTTGCGCCGTAAAATATGACGGGGTCGGACTCCTCTAAGATGAAATGTTTTTCTATCATGCCTCGGCTTGGGGCGGTTTCCCGCCGCAAAAGGCGCGGGAAGCCACCGCAAAATTAGCAAATAGGGGAAAAGCACGCGTCCTGCGCCGCCGCTTTTTGGCTCACCACTCCGCCACAAGCCCGTCATAGGCCAGCGAGACGCCCGCCGGCAGCATCGCCTCGGTGTCGGCGTGCAGCCCCATGTCGTGCGATATGTGCGTGAGGTACGCCCGCTCGGGAGCCACCTCCGCCACAAAGGCGAGCGCCTCGGCGAGGCTCTGGTGGCTTGCGTGCGGCTTGAGGCGCAGGGCGTTGACCACCAGCGTGCGCACGCCCCGCAGCAGCGCAAACTGTCCCGGCTGCAGCACGCTCATGTCGGTGATGTAGGCCAGCGGGCCGATGCGGTAGCCGAGGATGGGCAGCTTGCCGTGCATCACGCCCACGGGGGTGATTTCGTGCCCACCCACCCGCAGCGGCACGCCGGGGGCGGCGGTGTGCAGGGAGATGGAGGGCACGCCGGGGTACTTGCTCTCGGCGAAACAGTAGGAAAGCCGCTCGCGAAGGTGGGCGGCGCAGAGCGCGTCGGCGTATACCGTCACGTTGCCGAAGACGGAGAAGGGGCGCAGGTCGTCAAGCCCGCCCACGTGGTCGTAATGCTCGTGCGTGAGCAGCACCGCCGAGAGCGGGGCGAAAGGCACGGAAAGCATCTGCGCGCGGAAGTCCGGCCCGCAGTCCACCAGCAGGCGGAAGCCGTCCGCCGTTTCCACAAGCGCCGAGCAGCGCAGCCGCCTGTCGCGCGGGTCGGCGCTGTGGCACACGGCGCAGCCGCAGCCCACCTGCGGCACGCCCGTGCTTGTACCCGTCCCAAGAAAAGTTATCTTTCCCCCTGCCAAAGTTCTGTCCTCCCTGTATGCTTTTGCTGCCGTATGCCTTGGTTACTGTATGATGTTCACCTCAGGGTGTATCTCCACGCCGAACTTCCGCAGCACGTCCGCCCGCACCGCGTCGCTCAGGCGCACGATGTCCGCGCCCGTCGCGCCGCCGAGGTTGACCAGCACAAGCGCCTGCTTGGCGTACACGCCCGCCGCGCCGAGGCTGCGGCCTTTCCATCCGCACTGCTCTATCATCCATCCGGCGGGTATCTTCACGCCGCCCTCAACAATGTAATGCGGCATCTCGGGATACTCCGCCAGCAAGGCGGCGCATTTTTCCTCCGACACCACGGGATTGACGAAGAACGAGCCCGCGCTCCCGGTCTCGGCCGGCTCGGGCAGCTTGGCGCGGCGTATGTCGGTGACGAGGCTGCGCAGGGCGGCGGGAGTGATGTCCGCCGCAGTGACACCGCGCTCCTCCATCGCGCGGCGTATCGCGCCGTAGGAGAGGTCGGGCGAAAAGACACGGCTGAGGCGGTAGGTGACGCTTGTCACGATGTAGCGTCCGCGTAGGGCGTGCTTGAAGACGCTGCTGCGGTAGGCGTAGCCGCACTCCATGCGGGTGAAAACACGCTCCGCGCCGCTCGCCGCGTCAACACAGGAAACGCTGTGTATGTGCAGCCCCGCCTCCACGCCGTAGGCACCCACGTTCTGCACGGCGCTCGCTCCCACCTCGCCGGGGATGTGGGAGAGGTTTTCCAGTCCGTGCCATCCTTCGTCCACGCAGCGCGCCACGAAGTCGTCCCAAACCATACCCGCGCCGGCGGTCACCAGCACGCTGTCCCCGTCGCCGCCGGTCACGCCGCAGCCCTTTATGAGGGAGTGCAGCACGCTGCCGGGGTAGTCGGCGGCGAAAAGCAGGTTGCTGCCCGCGCCAATGTGCATCCAGCGTTTCCCCGCAAGGCGCGGCAGGAGGGCGCGCAGCTCCTCCACACTGCCGTACTCGGCAAACTCCTCGCAGTTTGCGTCAATGCCGAAAGTGTTGTGGTGAAGTAGTGATGGCATCAGTTATCAATATGTGTACGCACGCGTGCCGGCACGCGCTGGCGGCATGCGGCACGCATTATTATATAGGTGTCAGTTTTCCAGTCTGGTGAGCCGCCAGCTCTTTCCGTGGCGCTCGAAGGAGAGCAGGCAGCCCATCCCGCCCGACTGGCTGCATAGCATCAGCACGCGGCGGCGCTTGTCGCCGTAGCTCTGCCCGTAGTTGATGTTGGTGATGGTGTGCGCGGGCAGCGCGGGGCGGTAGTCCGGCCACTGCTCCACGTCAAGCACGCCCTCTATTGTCTGGAAGCCGTCGGAGTCGTAGGTCTTGAAAGCGAACGGGTTGCGTATGTGCGCCGCCTGGAAAGCCGCGCTTGTGGAGAAGCGGGCGTAGAAGTCGTAGAAGTCGGCGTTCACGTTCTTTTCCAGCGCGTGCCGCTCAATGGCGGTAAGCCGCCACAGCCCGCCCGTCTTGTCGAAGACGTACTGCTTCACGCGGCGTTTGTCAAGGTAAACCCACTCCACTATGACATGGCTGAGCGAGGTGTCCTTCTCAGCCTTTACCGAAGCCTCGCTGTCGAAGATGAGGGTGTAGGTGTCCTGCCGGCTGTACATACGGTCGAAGCGCCAGTCCTTCTCGGCGATGGGGGCGTCAGTGCCGTCCGTGCGGTTGTGCAGCGGGAAAGCGATGCGCTCGCGTTGGAAGCGCGCGTTGCGCATGAACGAGTATACGAAGTCGTCAAAGAGGCCGTCCGCCGCGCGGGGAGGGTCGGCCGCCGCGGAGTCGGCCGCCACGGTGTCCGCCACTGCCGACACGCTGTCGGCGGCGGCAGCCGGGGCGTCACCCCCGGCTTTGTCGGTCCGGCACGCCGCGGAAAAGAAAAGCAGCAGCGCGAGGAGTCCGAAATAAATAGCTTTCATAACAGTGTCTGGGTACGTAACCGGGGGGCAAAAGTACGGGCTTTCCCCTTTCCGTACAACTTGTTTGCCGATAAATATCTAACTTTGCGCCGTTTCGTGAGGGCGGCGGCACACGCGCGTCCTCCCTGCGGGCAGAAAGGAAAGACGCAAGCGCCGCCCCTCCCCGCACGCAAAGAACCTAACACACATCACAGCAATGTTAAAGGAGAAGATAGAGTCGCTGCTCGGCGAGGTGTCCGGTCTTCAGGCCGCCGACGCGCAGGCCGTGGAGCAGCTGCGCATAAAGTACCTCGGCAAGAAAGGCGTCGTTAACGCACTTATGGCGGAGTTCCGCGACGTGCCGGCCGACCAGAAGCGCGAGATAGGCATGCGGCTCAATGAGCTGAAGACAGCCCTGCAGGACAAGCTCGCCGAGCTGCGCGGCAGTGCGGCCACGCAGGAGGACGACCACAGCGCGCTCGACCTCACGCGCACGCCCTACCCCGTGGCTCTCGGCACGCGCCACCCGCTCTCCATCGTGAAGAACGAGATTATCGACATCTTCTCACGCCTTGGCTTCTCCATAGCCGACGGTCCTGAGGTGGAGGACGACTGGCACGTCTTCTCCTCGCTCAACTTCGCCGCCGACCACCCCGCACGCGACATGCAGGACACTTTCTTTGTGGAACAGCACCCCGACATCGTGCTGCGCACGCACACCAGCTCGGTGCAGACGCGCGTCATGGAGAAGCAGCAGCCGCCCATCCGCGTGCTGTGCCCCGGACGCGTGTACCGCAACGAGGCCATCTCGGCACGCGCGCACTGTTTCTTCCACCAGGTGGAGGGACTTTACGTCGACAAGGACGTGAGCTTCACCGACCTCAAGCAGGTGCTGCTCACCTTCGCCCGCGAGATGTTCGGTCCCGACACGAAGATACGCCTGCGCCCCTCCTACTTCCCCTTCACCGAGCCGAGCGCAGAGATGGACATCTCGTGCAACATCTGCGGCGGCGAGGGCTGCGCCTTCTGCAAGCAGACGGGCTGGGTGGAGATTTTGGGCTGCGGCATGGTGGACCCCAACGTGTTTGAAGCCAACGGCATTGACAGCAAGGTGTACAAAGGCTACGCTTTCGGCATGGGCGTAGAGCGCATCACAAACCTCAAATACCAGGTGAAAGACCTGCGCATGTTCTCCGAAAACGACGTGCGCTTCCTTGACGAGTTCGCCTCGGCGTACTAAACAACCGCCCGCGAAGCCTTTTCCCGCGCAGACCGCCGCCCGTAGCGGTGCCTCCGCGCGAAAGATTCCGGCACATCCCCCTCTTGCGCTTACGCTGCGGGGGATGTGCCGGATTTTCGGGTCACCTGCAAATGTGTGTGGATTAGGCATAGATTCTCGTCAGCCTGAACAAGAAGAACTTTCTGTCTACAATACCTCTGAGTTGTGCTCTAAACTGTTTGATTTTCGCATTGAGAGATTCAGCCGCAGCATTGGTTGAACGGTTGACAAAATAGTTAAGAATCTCGTCCTCCCTGTCATACATTGCTGCAGCGATGTCGTTGAATGCTTTGTTGCCATATTCTCCAACTTCTTTGTACCATTTTTTGAGGCTCTTTTGTCCATCGTCTTTGGAACATCTTTGGGCAAAAATCATACGAAGAGAGTGAGAAAG
>CAVGTC010000124.1:0-6497 GCA_963632255.1 Lachnospiraceae bacterium
ATGTCCCTATCTTGTAGTACAAAGATAATACATTTTCGGGCGTTTTGCAAATGGCCCAAATCCGCCCCGATTTTTCAAAATGTCAGCTTTTGGGCTGTTTTGCTTACACTCTGATTCTTGGAATTAACCCGGGAAGAGCCGGAAACGGGGAAACGGAGGCTTGTCCCAAAGGCACGCGCCCCGCCCGTCGCAGCCCAAAATCATCCGCCCCTGCAAGCGCATCACGCGCGGTCGCCACTCTCCCCGCATCTCTTTTCCCCGCACGCGGCACAGTTTCGCCCCCCAAAAAGCAATTTCATCGGGAAAAGGAGCGGGTACAGCCAACGGGAATGCCCCATCCGTCGGCAAAACACACCTTGCGGGCGAAAAATAGCGGCGGCAAAGGACGCTGCGGGCTTTTTTCCATACTTTTGCAACTTGGAATGGGAGTAGCCTGCCCCTGCGGGTGGTTTTCTTTCCTAATATAAATAGAAAAAACGCCCCCCAACGGCACGCCGCCCCGTCCCGACGACACGGAAGAAAAACCCACAACACACTATAAATGAACAAAACTTTACGCAGACTCGCCGCCGCGCTCCTCGTGACACTGCCCCTCGGAGCCCTGGCGCAGAGCCAGGTGCGGCTTGAGCTGAAAGACGGCAGCAGCACCGTCTACAAGCTCTCTGAAAGCCCCAAAGTGTCCTTTGCGGACGGCAAACTGAACTTCGGCACAGAGACCTCCTCTGCCGCCTACGACCTCAGCGAGGTGGAGAAATTCTACTTCGAGCAGGAAGGCGCGGGCATCAGCACCGCCAAGGCCGGCGCGAAAGAGGTGGTGTTTGAGTACACGGACGGCCGCCACGTCACCGTCTCAGGCGTGGAGACGGGCGCGCTGCGCGTCTTCGACACTGCGGGCCGCCACGTGCAGGCCGCAGTTTCCGCCACCGGGGGCAAGGCCAGCATAGACCTCGGCACACTGCCCGCCGGCACGTACGTGATACAGGCCACTGACAAGCAATCAATCAAAATAGCCAAGAAATAATGAAGAAAGTCTACGCGCTTCTAACCCTCCTCCTGCTCTGCGGGACGACGGGTTTCGCACAAATCCCGGGCTACCGCAAAGCCCCCTTCAAGCACGCCATAAAGCACGCGCCCAACGCCGGCCGCACCG
The DNA here is from genome assembly GCA_963632255.1 of Lachnospiraceae bacterium. Taxonomy (GTDB): domain Bacteria; phylum Bacteroidota; class Bacteroidia; order Bacteroidales; family Bacteroidaceae; genus Alloprevotella. Next base: position 1,151 of record CAVGTC010000124.1, read on the forward strand.
CCACACTCGGCGAGGAGAGCGCGCGCGACCTCAACTTCCAATACGTGCCTTTCGCCTACTACACGCCCGCCAGCGGCACCGGCACCATAGGCGAGTACTACTTTGAGGTGAGCACCGTCGAGGCCAGCCTCGACGAAGAGAGCAACATCGTCTACTCAAAGGAGGGCTGGGGCGCCTGTTTCGACATCTTCTCGCCCGACACCGAGAGCCCCTACTCCATCCCCGAGGGCACGTACAACCCCGCCTCGGGCAGCACGAAAGAGGCCTACACCTTCGACGCCGACTTCACCTACGCAAAATACTACCCCTCGCAGGGCACGGACTGCACGGACTATGTCTTCGACAGCCCCGTCACCATCACCAAGAGCGGCGACACCTACACGGTGACCACCTCCATCACCCGCGACGGCGTGAAGTACAACCTCTCCTTCACGGGCGAGATTAACTTCGCCAACACCAACAGCAGCTCGGCCACCACGCTGCCCTCCATCGGCCATGACGTCGTGATGGACTACACCGGCGGTATGGGCATCTACCAGGGCAACCTCTTCCAGGCCAACACGGGCAACATGGAGATTTGCCTCTACTCCACCGACTTCAACAGCGAGACCGGCGGACTCACCGCCCCGGGCTACGCCGTGAAGATGTCCGTGTTCAACACGCTCTTCGCCGAGCCGAAAAACGCTGTGGTGAAAGCCGGCACGTACACGCCAAGCTACAAGTTTTCACGCAACACTTTCCTCCCCGGCACCGAGCTCACCTACATGGGCCAGGACATGATTCTGGGTTCCTTCGCCCAGTACTACGACGGCAACAGCTACCGCTACTCGCTCATCACCGAGGGCACCTGCACCGTCGAGCAGGACGAGGACGGCACATACACCGTGACGCTTGACTGCACCACAAAGGACGGCTACAAGGTGCAGGGCACGTACAAGGGCACTTTCACCTATGTCGACCAGTCCGACGACACGGCGCAAGCCTATGTGTCAAACCTTGAGGACGACGTGCAGCTTGACCTTGACCAGGTGACCGTGGCACGCCTGTGGAAAACTGAGAACGCGCCCAACGCGCAGGGTGACGAGTTCGCCATGTTCGTGCTCGACATCGGCTCGCCCTCCGGCCTCGACCAGTCGGTTTCCGACAACGGCGGAGACATCTTCCGCATACAGTTCATCTCCACCGCCGACACCGAGGCCGAAGTGATGGCCGAGGGAACTTACGACGTGATGGAGGAGCGCTACCCCGCATACGTGGGCGAGTACAAGCTCTGGCCGGGCCACCTCTATGACGGCGACCTCATCGGCACGCGCTACTACCACTTCGTGGAGGGCAAGTACCTCATCATGGACCACCTCGCACCGGCCGCCGAAGGCTCGGTGAAAGTGAAGAAGAACGACGACGACACCTATACCTTCACCATCAACGTGACCGACGACGCCGGCTACAACATCGCAGGCGCGTGGACGGGTCCCATCGAGTACCAGGGCAAGACCGTCACCCCCGACGGCATCAGCACGGCGAAGCGCGATGTAGACTTCTTCTTCACCGCCCCCAACGTCATTTCGCTCAGCGGACTTACAGCCAGCGACATCGTGACGCTCTACTCCGTGGACGGCAAGACGGTGCAACGTCTCACCGCCCCCAGCCGCGTTTCGCTTGAGAGCCTCCCCAAGGGTGTCTACCTGCTCAACGTGGCCGGACAGAAGACCGTGAAGGTGGCAAAGCGTTAAACACGCGGCCAACCCCACACGCACCAAAGAAGAAGCGGGGCGCAAGCCGTCCCGCTTCTTTTCCAAATAAAACAACACAGACACACTTTTACGCCATGAACATAAAGAAGACACTCGCCGCCCTCGCCCTGGCCGCCGGAGCTTTCGCCCCCGCCGCCGCACAGGAGGTGATGACGGTATACACGCACGACGGCGGCACGCAGGTGTTCCGCGTCGACAACGTGAAAGAGGTGACCTTCGGGCAAATCAGCCTTAGCAAGCAGTACGACATCGACGGACAGCTGCACGACATCGCCTCGGTGCTTGAGTGGAAGCTCGGCACGGACGACACCTACACCAACTACCTCATCTACCCCGAAACCACCACCGCGCCCCAGGACGTGACACCACTCTCCATCCGCATAGCCAACGACAAGGTGGGCTCGGAGATTGACCTTGCCACCGCCGGCACGGACGACGTGGAAATTGTTTGCCCCGAGCTCGGAGAGACGGAAAGCATGAGCGGCACGCTGAAAGTGGCGAAGGACCGCCTCGGCTCCACGCTCACCATCTCACTTGACGCCACCGTCAACGGAAAGATGCTCGCCGCCGCGTACAAGGGTTCGTTCGCCAAAGGTTACTACAGCTCCAACCACTACACTTTCACCCCTTACAACAGTGAGGACGAAAGCGGCGACGTGACCTCCGTCTTCCGCGTAGACGATGCCACGGGCACCTTCTCCGAGTTCTGCTTCGGCTCGCTTGACGCTGCCACGCCCGACGGCCTGACGAGCGGCAACTACGCCGTGATATTCCAGCTCCCCACCTCCATGGTGAAAAACGGCGGGACTATCGACCTCAAGGAGAGTGCCGACTCTTACAAGCTGCGCTTCATCGACTTCAAAAACAACAAGTCGTACACCTCCGACGAGCTCACCACAGGCTCCATCACCTTCCACACGCAGGGCAGCAAGGTGTACTTCGACCTGGACGCGACGCTGGTGAACGGCGTTTCCGTCACGGCCGAGTTCTACGGCGCCACCATCGCCGCCACCACCTTTGAGAGCATCATACCGGCGGCCGGCGTGGCAAACGGCATACGCATCTACGACGCCGACGGCGAGACGGTGACCTACGACAAGCAGATAGGCACACTCAAGGTGCGCGACAAAAACATCGGCGGCGGACAGGAGGGACTCTGGCTCTACTTCCTGCCCGAGGACGAGACCAGCACCAGCGACCAGATGCTTGTGCCCCTGGTGAAAATCAACAAGAACCTCATCAACGCGGGCGAGACCGACCTCACCGAAGCCGAGGCCTACACCTATGCCATCAAGTTCAAGGACTTCCAGCTCCAGTCGCCCGACAACGAATGGGTGAACGTGGGACAGAAAGGTACCATCGAGGTGAGCCAGAACGGTGACAACTACACCATCAACATCACCGTGTACAACAAGTACAAAGGTCCGTACGCCACCGGCGGCGACGGCACGATACTCATGATACAATACACCGGCGCGGGCACGGCATACTAAGCCGCCACGCCACGGCATGGCAGAGAAGACGCGCAAGACAACCCTGACGGGGGACGCGCGTCTTCGCCGTTTAATCACACTTTGACAGAATGAAGAAAAGCATACTCCCCCTCCTGCTCCTCGCCGCCGCGCAGCCAGCACTGGCGCAGAAGCTGTCACCCGCCACGCAGATGCTGCTTGCGGACGGCGGCACGGAGACAAAGTCCGCCCTCTCCACCGGCACCGCAGCCGAAGAAAGCATACACGCCTTCGTCACCCTTGACGGCGGCGCGGAAGCCGCGCAGGCACTTGAAGCCGCCGGCGTGACGGTGGGCAGCGTGAACAACGGCATCGCCACCGTGACGCTCACCGCCAAGCAGCTGACAGCCATCGCCGCCCTGCCCTGCGTGAAGCACATAGAGGCCGCCACGGAGGTGAGCCTCCTGATGGACGACGCACGCAAGTACAGCGACGCCGATGCCGCGCACCAAAGCAACAACGCCCTCGGACGCGCCTACATGGGCGAGGGCACGGTGGTGGGCATAGTGGACACGGGCTTCGAGTACGGACACATAGACTACCTCTCCCCCTCCGGCCGCTTCCGCATCAAGCGTGTGTGGGACCAGAACGCCGAAAGCGGGAACAGTCCCGAAGGCTACGGTTACGGCGCGGAGTACGCCACGGAGAGCGAGATAAAGCAGATGAAGTTTGACAGCTACCAGCAGTACCACGGCGGACACGTCGCGGGCATAGCCGCCGGCGGCGACATGACTCAGCCCTACTACGGCGTGGCTCCCGAGGCCGACCTCGTGCTTGTCTCCTTCAAGGACCGCAACACCTGCATCGCCGAGGGCGTGAAGTACATCTTCGACTACGCAAAGTCGGTTGGCAAGCCCGCAGTGGTGAACCTCAGCATCGGCTCGCACGACGGACCGCACGACGGAACGTCGGTGATAGACCGCTACTTTGACGGCATCGTCGGCGCAGGCAACCTCCTCGTCGGCGCGGCAAGCAACGACGGCAGCACAAAGCTGCACGCGCAGAAGAAGTTCACCGCCACGGACAAGACGCTGAAGTGCGGCATACAGTTCAACAGCACAAAGAGCCGCCTCACCCGCGTGGTTATCTGGGGCTCGGAGGGCAAGGACTTCAAGGTGCAGGGCGTGATATTCGACGCCAACAAGGGCAGCGTCATCGCAAGCACGCCCGAGGTTGACACCGCACAGCCCACCACCACGGCGCAGAAGACCGAGTTTTATATCTCCGAGTGCGGCGCGGACGGATACATCTCCCTCGCCGCCGCCCATGAGGAGGCTAACGACCGCCCCAACGTGCTGCTCGAGGTGAGCCTTGACGACCTTTCGTCAAGCCGCATGGCGGGCGTGATTGTGACGGGCGAGGACGGCACGCAGGTAGACCTCTGGAACTTGAAGGGCACGCTGTCCGGCGGAAAGAAAGGCTGGACTTCCGGCGACACGGACTACACCGTCGGCGAGGTTGGCGGCGTGGGGAAAAGCATCATCTCCGTAGGCTCGTACCACACGAAAAACGAGTTTGAGACGACATCGGGCAGCGTGTACTCGGGCGGCTCCACCTTCGCCGACATACAGCCGGGCGACATCAGTCCGTTCTCCAGCATGGGACCCACGCTCGACGGGCGCATGAAGCCGGACGTGACGGCACCGGGGTGGCTCGTGGTGTCCGCGTACTCAAAATACTACTCCTCGTTTGACTCGGACGTGACGGTGGCCTGCACGCAAAGCGGAGGCAACTCCTACTATTACACCGCCACCGGCGGCACGTCGATGGCTTCCCCCTACGTGACGGGCACTCTCGCCCTATGGTTGGAGGCCTGCCCCACGCTCACAGTGGACGAGGTGCGCGAAATACTCAAAGAGACTTCCATCAACGACCAGTTCACCGTGGCGGAGAGCAACGTGTGGGGCTACGGCAAGATTGACACCTACGCCGGACTGGCGGCGGCGGCAAAGAAGCAGACGGGTATTGCGCGCGTGCCGGGCACGGACATCCTGCCCCGCGCCGACGTGTCTCAGGCTCTCGGACGGCTCACCGTCACCTTCCGCCAGGATCAGGGCAAGTCCGCCGTCACGCTGCTCAACA
>CAVGTC010000125.1:0-6169 GCA_963632255.1 Lachnospiraceae bacterium
GCGCAACGCCGCGAAGGAAGCGGACAGGGAGTTCGCCGGCACGCTGCGGGACGCGGAGCACGCGGCGCAGGCAAACAAAACCGCCGATTGCCTTGCAATGCAATTGACAATCAGTGGTTTAAGATTTTGTCGGGGCGACGGGATTCGAACCCACGACCCCCTGCTCCCAAAGCAGGTGCGCTAACCGGACTGCGCCACGCCCCGTTTTCCCTATATTATATAAGGAGTACCTCTGCGTTTCCTCCCGCAAAGGTCGCGCAAAGATAGCAAAACGGCGCGGCACGGCAAAATTTGCGAGTGCCGCCGCCGCATTTTTCGAGGAGAAAGTGGGGCAGGGGAGAAAAAAAGCCCACCGCCGTTGCCCCGTGTCAATTATTTGCTACTTTTGCAAACGCATTGCGGCAGTAGCTCAGTTGGTAGAGCATTAGCTTCCCAAGCTAAGGGTCGCGGGTTCGAGCCCCGTTTGCCGCTCTTCTCCCCAATTTCTTTTTGCTCGTCACAAAGTCATTGCTCTATGGTGCTTGTTTTATTGGCCATATTATGCATTGGCCTTGTACTTATAGCCACGGAGGCGTTCAACCGTATGAATAAGGCTGCCGTGGCAATGTTTGCCGGTGTGTGCTGCTGGATGCTCTTCATCATTGAGGGGCGCGATTTCGTTTCCGCCGGTCATCTCAGCGATTTTGGTGCTTTTGCCGCCGGGACGGGGACGGACGGCGCCGCGGCTGTGAAAGAGTTTATCTCCACACACCTTTTCGCCGGATACGCCGCACGCGCCGCCGACATCGTGCTTTACCTCCTCGCCACCACCACCATTGTGGAGGTGCTCAACAACAACGGGTGCTTCGATTTCGTCACCGAGTGGCTGCGCACGCGCCATCCGGCCAAGCTGCTTTGGCTCGTGGCACTCGTCACCGCCGTACTTTCCGCCAACCTTGACAACCTCGCCACCGCCGTGCTGATGCTCGGCATCGTCCATCCGCTCCTCGGCAGCGACAAGGCACGCAAGCTGTACGGCGCGGTCATTGTGCTGGCCGCCAACTGCGGCGGGGCGGTGACGGTGATAGGCGACATCACGAGCCTCAAGCTCTGGACGGAGGGGCTTGTCACCCCGACGCAGTACTTCCTGCTTCTTGCGCAGCCCGCGCTCACCGCGCTGGTGGTGTCGCTCGCGCTCATACAGCGCGACCTCCCGCGCCGCATATACAAGGAGACGCTCATACCGCCCTACCGGGGTGACGACACTCTGCTCACGCGTCCGCAGCGCCTGGCGATGCTTTTCGTCGGCGTGGGCGGACTTTGGTTTGTCCCCACCTTCCACCGCCTCACGCTTATGCCGCCCTTTGTCGGGGCGATGTGCGTGCTGGGTCTGCTGTGGATAGTCAACGAGGTGTGCAACCGCCAGCTGCTGTCAAGCGACACGATGGTGCGCCGCCGCCTTCCGATGGCGCTGCAGTACGCCAATGTGCAGAACATACTGTTTTTCATCGGAGTGGCACTGATGTTTGGCGCCGTGTGCGAAACCGGTGCGCTTGCGCCGTTGGCACGCGCCGCCGCCACCTGCGCGGAAGGCGCGGGGCTTTACGTCCTCAACGCCGCCGCCGCGCTTGCCTCCGCCGTCTTCGGCAATGTGCCCGCGCTTGTGGGTGGCGTGTGCCTCTTCCACCAGGCGGGGGACCCCCTTCCTGCTGCCCTGCGGGCGGGCGGCGATTTCTGGCCGCTGCTCAGCTACGCCACGGCAGTCGGCGGCTCGCTGCTCTCCACGGGCACCGTGGCGGGCTACCTGCTGATGCGCATGGAGGACGTGAGCTTCGGGTGGTACTTGCGCCACATCACGCCAAAGGTCGCGGCGGGCTACCTGTCCGGACTCGCCGTGCTGTGGCTCGTTTCGCAGGGGCTTAACTGACTAACTGACAAGGAAGACCTGCTGCGGGGCGCGTCTGGGCGTGGCACCTGGGCGGTCTTCCGACAACACAAATACTGAGAGAGAGAACTAATACGACAATGGGAAAAATCAGATGCATCGGCGTGCTGACCTCCGGCGGTGATGCCCCCGGGATGAACGCCGCCATACGCGCGGTGACACGCAGCGCCATTTGTAACGGCTTCAAGGTTAAAGGCATATACCGCGGCTACGACGGACTCATCAACGACGAGGTGAAGCCCTTCACTACCGAGGATGTGAGCAACATTATACAGACGGGCGGAACGATACTGCGCACGGCCCGCTCAAAGGAGTTCCAGACGCCGGCCGGGCGCAAGCGTGCTTACGAGACGCTGCGCAAGGAGGCCATCGACGCGCTCATCGTCATTGGCGGCAACGGCTCGCTGACGGGAGCCATGAAGCTTGCCGAGGAGTACGACTTCCCCTGCATCGGGCTTCCCGGCACCATTGACAACGACCTTTACGGCACGGACAGCACCATAGGCTACGACACCACACTTAACACCATCACCGACTGCGTTGACAAGATACGCGACACGGCCACCTCGCACGAGCGCATCTTCTTTGTGGAGGTGATGGGGCGCGACGCGGGCTTCCTCGCGCAAAACAGCGCAATAGCTGCCGGCGCGGAGGCCGCCATCATCCCCGAGGACACCACGGGCAGCGACCAACTCATACAGTTTATGGAGCGCGGCATACGCAAAAGCAAGAAGAGCTGCATCGTCATTGTGAGTGAGAGTCCCAAATGCGGCGCGATGTACTACGCCGACCGAGTGAAGAAAGAGTACCCCAACTTTGACGTGCGCGTGTCCATCCTCGGACACCTGCAGCGCGGCGGCCGCCCCTCCGCACGCGACCGCATCCTTGCCTCGCAGGTGGGAGCCGGAGCCGTCGAGGCTCTGGTGCAGGGGCAGCGCAACGTCATGGTGGGCGTGCGCAACAACGAGGTTGTCTACGTGCCTTTCGTCGACGCCGTGGGCAAGCACAAGGACATGGACAAGAAGCTCATCAAGGTGCTTGACGAGCTCTCCATCTAAGCGGGACTGTCTGCTTCGCCCCGTCCCGCTGGGCTATGGCGGGGCAGGGCGGGGGAGACCGGCGGCAGTTGATGCCGCAGTCTTGGCCGTGGCACACATACACAATGGGGGCGGCATCTCCCGCACGGTGCTAGCTCCGTTGCGTTTTTAATGCCCCGGCTCGCGCCGCCAATCAACGCCGCCTGCCCCGTCCGCCTGCAGCCTGGCTGCCCTGCGGCGGTGGTGAAAGTGCGGATTACTTCAAGTACCCTTTGGCCCAGTCGCCAATTTCCTTTTCCGACATTCCGTTGAGCAGTTTGCCGGTTTCCCATTTCACTTCGGGATAAGACTCTTTGAATACCTTTTCGGCATTCTCGATGCCGCTGCCGCCCGAGGTCATAAACATCACGACGCGCTTGCCTTTCAGCTGATAGGTGTCCATAAAGGTATTGATGATGCGGGGCGCACCGTTCCACCAGTTGGGAAAACCGAGGAATACGAGGTCGTAGCCGTCGAGCGACTCCTTGCTCTTTTCGAATGCAGGGCGTGACTTCGGGTCGTCGTTCTCACGACAGCAACGGGAGGTCTTTTCCGTCCAGTCGAGGTCGGCGGCGGAATATGCCTCGGTGGGTTTGATTTCAAACAGTTCGGCACCGGTAGCCTTTGCCACTTTCCCGGCAGCGGCCTTGGTAGTGCCTGTGGCAGAGAAATAAGCAACAAGCACCTTGGGTGCAGACTCTGTATTTGTGGCTTCAGTAGCGGAAACCTTCTTGCCGCAAGCCGTCAGCGTGGTGGCGGCTGCTGCGGCAACCGCGATGAGTGAGAGTATTCGTTTCATGTAGTATAGGGTTGATGTGATTATACTTTGTAGCGCATCCAGACGGTGTCGCCCATGCGCTCCACGTTCTGAAGTTTGAGCAATGTGGCAGGGCGGTCCGGGTCGTCAATGCCGTCGAATACGGCAGCCATGCCTTTGCGCCCGTCAATGCCCGGACCAATCATCACGCTTACCTCGTCAATCAAACCGGCTGCAAGGAAGGCTCCGTTGATATGACCGCCGCCAACAAGGGCAATGCGCTCCACGCCAAACTCGGTGTTCAGCATATCCACGGCCTTTGCCAGGTCAATTCGCCCCTTACCTACGGCAATCCAGGAAATGCCTTGCTTGTCGAGCGTGTCAAAATACTCTTTCGGGCAGTCCTCGCAGGCAATGACGAGCAGCGGCTTACCGCATTGCTCGTTGCTCGGCCAACGGAGTTTCCCGTGCGTGTCGATAGCCACGTCGTAGCCGGGCTTGCCCTCGACAGCCTTGTGGAAGGCTGTCTTGCCGATAGGCTCTTTGGAGGTGGCCACGAAAGGTTCGGGCAGTGCGAAGTGCATCTGCATGGTTACTCGTCCCTCGATGGTTGTGGGACAATCAAGTTGGTTGAGTGCCTCGTAGTAAGCATCCGACGGGTCGATTTGTTCGGTCATGGCGCAGTCGATGCGTCCGTCCACCGATGCCATCATGTGGCAGATAATGTATGGCTTCATACGTTATAAACTTTTTCCCAATTCGTAAGCCTTCTGCGGAAAGTCCGTCTTTTCTATATCTGCACGTGTCCAACTGTTTGTGGCGGAAATAACGCCAAGGTTTTCCCAACCCATATAGTCGGCAAAATGCTTGAAGAAAAATTCCGGACCTTCGGCAGACTCCGTTGTGTTGTCGGCCATTGAGAGCAGGAGTGCTGTCTTCTTGTTGCCCTGCAGTGCCGGGTTGTTGGCATAGAAGCGGTCGATGACGCTTTTCACCTGCGCGTTGATGTTGAAATAGTAGATGGGGGAGGCGAAGACGATGACATCCGCTTCGAGCAGATGCGGATTGAGTTCTTCCATGTCGTCCTTGTAGACGCAGCCGTCGCCTTTCTTGATGCACGTGTCGCAACCGGTACAGCCGTGGATATTCTTGAAGGCGGCGTCGAAACGGAGCACTTCGTGTCCTGCCTCCTTGGCTCCTTCAATGAATTTGTCGGCAAGAAGCGCCGATGTGCCGCCCCGGTGGGCACTGCCCGTTATCACTGTGATGTTCATAATGCTTTTTGTAATGAATTTTCCCTCAAACGTACGGTAGTGTACGCCGCAAAAATACCATGAAACAAGCGAATGCCTCTAAGACGCATTACTGATTGCGTAAAAAAGATTACGGCAAAAGCGGCGGCCGTCACTGTGACTCTGCGTCCCTGATTAAAGCCGCCGTTTCCTGCATGCCTTAAACCTGTTGGGTAACTTTGCACCCGGTTTTTGCCCCGCATGCCGGGAAAACGCTTGCGGAGCAAGATGCGCATATATCATGAACATCTTGTCATTGGTTTTGCTCTTTGCCGCCGCGATGCAGATCCCCGCGCAAAACACAACGGGCAATGATGCCGCACCCGTGCATACGCACCGGCGTGCCGGCTGTGTTAGTCCTGCAAGTCGCCATTGCGGTATGGATAGTAGGCAAGGCGGCACCAGTCACCGATGGCTATATAAAAACGGCTATGATACGAAAAGCGACAACCGGAGACATCTCCGGCATAATGTCCGTCATTGGCGAGGCTCGCGCCACAATGGCGGCAAACGGCAACCCCACGCAGTGGCCGCAAGGCTATCCGCCGGTGTCCGCAATCGAGGAGGACATCGCCACGGGTACGGGGTATGTCATGGAGGAGGGGAACTCCGCCGTGGCGTACTTCGCTTTCAAGCCGTCCCCGGACACCACCTACGGCACTATATACTGCGGCGCATGGACTGACGCGGAAAGCCCGTACCATGTCATCCACCGCGTGGCAAGCCGGAGGGGCACGCGCGGTGTCTTCGCGGAAGTGCTCCGGTTTTGTTCGGCGCAAAGCCGCAACATCCGCATCGACACCCACCGCAACAACACCATCATGCGGCACCTGCTGGCCAAATTCGGCTTTCATTTTTGCGGCATCATCCGTAAACCCGACGGCGGCGAACGTCTGGCGTACCAAAAAATATTGTGAGGCGGAAGCTCCCCGCACGTCTCCGCCTGCGTTTTCGACCGCTTTTCAATACCTTGTGGCACTTTCACGCCCTACACCGTGTTTGACAAAATGCAAGCAAAACGGACGAAAAAGTAACAAAGTGGTTTTTGGGGCGGCAGAAGGCCCGTTTGCATTCCGCCCAAAAATGTATTATCTTTGTACTACAAGATAGGGACATCCCG
>CAVGTC010000126.1:0-6138 GCA_963632255.1 Lachnospiraceae bacterium
TTTGCGTTTAACCACACACCCTTTCCGTTCGCCAAGTCAAGCATGCGCTGGCCCTCCTCCGTGCCGGTTGACACTTCAAGGCCGGCTTTCCGCAGCGCTTCCACGACTTCGTCACGCAGCGCGGCCTCCCCGGCGGTCAGCGGCGTTATGCCGCCGGACTTGTGGTAAAGCACATGGTGTCCCGTCTCCGCGTCCACTTTCTCCTGCATCGTGGAGAACAGGTTGCCGAAAGCCTCGTCCATCCACTCCGCGTCCGTGTTGAAAGGGTAAGGGTAGTACTTCCTGCCCTCGGCGCTCACCGCGTCCTCAAGCAGTTTCGGGTTGTTCGCAAGGTAGTCGTTCGTGGCGTTGCGCTTTGACAACTCGTTCTCCACCCAACAACTGAAAGCCCTCGCGCCCATCTCGGTAGGTCTTTTCCAGTAGTCGGAGTGCAGGGACGCGTACGCACGCGAACGCTTCCCGTACGCGCTCTTGTCTATCGCGTCCGTCAGGTGTCTCCACGCCTCGGCCATCTCCCTGCGCACGGGGTGCTTGGCACGTTCAGCCTCGTATTCCGCCTCCGTCAGATACCTGTGCTGCGTCCCCGACCAATAAACCTTTCCGCTCCGTGTGTTGATAACCGCCAATCCCTCCGGCTCAATACCCTCCTGCGATGTGGCATGTTTGCCGGCTTCCGCGCCGCCCATCCTTGCGAAGTAGGCATCTATGGCGTGGAACCATTCATGTGCCAGCGAACCCGCACCCGCCGTTTTGGTCAGGTTTATCACGTTCTTGTCCGGCTCGTAGTGCGCGTTGGCATTCCCGCCGCCGCGCGCGCCGAAAGCCATCCCCAACTTGCCGTCAAGCGAAAGGGCAAGCGGGGACACGCCGCACACGTCCGCCAAGTCCATCAGCGCGTCGTAGCACTCGTTCAACGCCTTGCGCCTGTCCTCCTGCGTCATCCAGTTGCCGAACTCAACGCCGCGGAAACCGAACGCCGCGCGGAAATCCTCCGCGCCAACGTCCTTGCCTCCGCGCCAGCCGCGGCCCTTGCGCTCGCGGTTTCCGCCAAGTTTCACCTCCGTGCCGCTCAGGAGGGCGCGGTAACGCTCCTGCAGCTCAGCGTTGTGTTCACGGATGTACTTGCGAGCCTCGTCTCCGGTCTTGAAGCCGTCCGCAATCACAACGCCGCTCTTCCCGTTCGGGGTAATGTAGCAAGTGCCGTCCGCACGTCTTATGTAGACCGCAAACTTCACCTCTTTCCCCTTGGGGACGGCGTTCTCCCCCGCCAGCTTCTTCAGCGCGGCAACGGCTTCCCCGTAGGTGTCGAAATTGCTGAAAAAGCCATTCGCCCTCACTTGCCACTTTCCCGCATTGGAAACCCTGCCCGTTTTACCGTAACTGTATTCGCCCTCACGGCACTGTCTCAGGTACGTTTTCTTTGGCAGGTTCAGCCCGCTGTCATAGCCGCCAACGGCCATGTAAGCGTCATAAGCCCACTTCCATTCGTTGTCGTTGTCCTCCATAAGAGCCTCCAGCTTGGCGGAAAACTCTCCGTCGGTGAAAGCCATAAGGCACGCGCGGTAAAGAGGCAGCACTCCTCTCACCCAGCCGCGCAACTTCCACCCCGCGCGCGGCTTGGCGGGAACATACATCCTTGCGGCGGCAACGAACGAAACCGCCGCGTTGCTCACGCCGCCCTCGCGCATCTTGGCAAGGTCAAAGCCGAATATCTTGCCCACCGGCGTTTTGGCGATGTAAGCGGAAAGCGTCTCGTCACTCTCGCCCCGCGCCTTTTCGGCGGCTGCGGCCATCTCGCGGAACTTGTCTTTCCTCGCGCCGCCTATCTTTTCGCCCACGTCCGAAATCTTCCCGTCCGCCCCTTGCGCGGGTGCGGAGGCGTTACCTGCCGCATCCGTCTCCCGCTTCCCCGACAGGTACACCGCGTAGTCGTACACAGTCTTGCCGAAAAAATAGCCGTTCACCACATACTCCTCCTTGAGCGGGTGTTTCTTCTCCCACTCCTCCTGCTCGTAGCCGAGCATCGCGTTCCAGTTCCTTGGGTACGGAGGGCGGAGCATCTTTTTCTCGTAACTGAGGTCGCCCGCCGCGAAATGCATCTCCACAAACTCGCCCGCGCTCATCACGCCGACGTTCTTGCCGTAATTCTCACGCTTGCCCAAAGCCTTTTCGGCGGAGGACCTTCGCAGCCCGTTCTTTCCCTCGAGGAAACCGTGGTACTTCCCATCCGCCGCGCCACCGGCTGCCTGCGACCCGTTCGTTTTTTTACCGCCTTTTTCCTCGGCGGCATCTTCCCCGTTTCGCGTTTTTCCGGTAGCTTTGCTTTCGGAAGACCCGCCTTGCAGAGGAGCTGTGCCATTCTGCTTGCCCCCTTGGGGTTCGGGAGCGATGTCACTAATACCGCCCGTGGCGGTCTTCTTCTCATACGCCGTCAGTAACCACTGCGGCGTTTTTTCTTGCCCGAGCATCTTGCTTACAACGGCTTTGTGAGTGTCGCTTTCCAGCACAATGCGGTTGTCGGAAGACTGCGTCACCTCCGTCCCGTCAATAATCTCTTGCAGACGGTCAACAACTTCCGGGTGCTTTTGCAGTATCTTCTTCAGACCCGCCTTTTCGTTGCCCCACACCAAGGAAATGTCCCCCACATCCTTGTGATGGAGGGCGGCGACAGCCTCGCCGCCTTGCTGCTTGCGCAGAAAGTCAACCGCCTTTTTCGCCTTGCCCTTGAAAGCGTCGTATATGTTTCCGAACGCGCCTTTGCCGACAGGCTTTGGCTCTTCTTCCTGTTCCGCCGTTTCCGCCGTCCGGTTTTCGGTAGATTTTGCCGTTCCTTTGCCGCCGATATATACGGTCAGGAAACCGTTTTCCTCCACGCCCTCCGAGGGAAGTTCTGTTCGCATGCATATGCACAGCACGCCGTCGCCGGTGACGGCAAGGGCGTCGTCCGTGACACGGATGCCGGCGTGGCTCGTTTTGGAGAGGACATCAGCCAGCTTGCCAGCGTCTTTCACGTCAAAAGCCTTGCCACCGATGATGACAAACACACGCCGGCCATCCTTTCCCTCACCTTTCGCCAAAGCCTGCGCCCTTTCCACGGCATCCGAGAAAGCCGCAGCGTCCACATCCGTTCCGTTTTGCCGGTAGAGGTACACCGAAGCCTTGCGCCAATCGGGGTAACGCAGCCCGCCCGTGTATGTCCCGCCTTTCGCGAGTACGGTCTTCCCCTCAAGCTCGGGCGGGTAGTCCGTGCGCACGGCCACAATAATGCCCCCGTTCGAGGCCACCGCGAAGCCGCCGTCATAATGCACACCATGCAGCATGGGGCGGTTCTTGTCCTTTGACACGAAGTCCCGCGCGTTGAGGCGCGTCTTCCCATTTCCCCCGAATGTCAGCGTCAGCCCGGACGGCTTGGCCATGTCCGGGAACACCTGTCCGAAGTCGGCTGCCGTCTGCGCGGGAGTTTCCTTTTGGGCGGGAGTTTCATCTTTTGCGGTTTCCTTTGCGGGAGTCTTCTCCTTTGCGGATGCGCTCTTCTTCTCCGCTGCGGTTTCCTTTGCGCCTCTTTCCTCCTTTGCGCTGTATTTACGCGCCTCGGCCTTAATGAAGTCGGCGTTTTCAACCACGGCAAAAAAGTCTCGGTAATCGGTGTATTCGGTATAGTTACCGTTCTCGTTCTTCTTGTCGGTGTACACGATGCGGACACCCCACTCGCTTTCTATTACCGTATGGAACGCTATTCCAAGTTCGTTTTTCAGATAATCTTTCACGGCGTCAACCTCTTCCGCCCATGCCGCCTTGGACACGGCTGCCGCTTCCTCTTTTTCACGGGCAAAGATGGTTGCCGCACTGTCCGGTATGTTTACGTTCATCATGTTGCCATAGAGCGCAAACGTCCTTAGCACATCCATTGGGGTTGTGCTTCCTATATAGATGTTTGGAGTGACAACCCCATTTGCCTGGTATTTAATGAACTTATCCCCGTACTTGTCATGCAGGACTTTCGAAAAATTCCCCTTGTAGCCTATGGACTTCAAGAAATCTTTGGCTTCTTTTACACTCTCAAACGGCTTGTCGTAGTTTGCAGGGCCGCCTTGCCGCGCCGCTTTCCCCTTGGGGACGGTGTCCTCCGTGGAGGTCGTCTTTCCCTTTGCGGGAGCGTTGTCCACAGCGTCAAACTCGGCGTTGTAGTCAGCCCTCATCTTGGCAAGAGTCTTGTCCTTTCCCATCTCGGCTCTCTCCGCGTCATACAGGGCTTGCTCTTCGGCGGTGCGGCTGCGCACGCCGTCCACATGGGGATAGTGCTCAGCTATGTAATCGTCAATCTTGTTCTCCCATCTGTCCTCAATCTCCGAAAGTTTCTCTTGCTTTTCCAGCCACTCCGCATACTCCGCAAACGGCTTGGTCTTGCGGTCGCCGTCGTACATCCACTCTTCAAAATCCCCAAGGCTTGCGGCGGACACGACAATCCTGCGCCCGTTCCCCCAACCTTTCTCATAGTTGGCAAGATAGTCGCCCTTGGCCTCGTCCGCGCCGTTGAAGCCAAGCATCACCTTGTGCTCGTCAAAAGTGCCGTCGGGGTTGTACTGGTCAACGACAAACACTTTCCCGCCGTTCCAGCCATCCATGTCGTTTGACAGGAACACGTCCACGTGGTCGCCGTCAGCGCCCTCCGTGCCAAGGAAGTAGCCGTAAGTGTTGTGCATCCTCGTCTCCCACTTGTGGCCGTCCGCATCAGTGCCACTGCGCACACTGCCCACGGGCTGCTCAATGGTGATGTCAAACGTGCCGACCCGCACATGCCCTTTCTTGTAGTTTCCCGCTTTTTTCTGTCCCTCCGTAGGCTCGTTGTCCACATCGGCTGACGCTTCGGCTATCTGTTCCGAAAGCGGCGTTTCCCCGCCGCCCGTGTCAGATTTTTCCTCCGTTCCTTGCGCGGGTGCGGCGTTGTCAGTAGCTTTGCCCGCAGAAGATATTGTTTGGGAAGAATTCCCGCCTCTGTCCACAGTTTCACCCTTAGCGGCTTTGGCCGGACTGTCAACAACTTCAGTAGTGTCGGTGTTTGCATTGCTCCCCACCGTGGGTTCAGGCCAAACAATATCTTTCTTGTCTGTGTATTTGTTTTTGAATATACCTCCGCTGTTTACGTTCCAATACGTGCCGTCGTTCGATAATTCAACGTATAACGTACGCTTATGTTTCTCGTCATGTAGTTCAAGCAACATAAACGTCTCATTACCTTTTCTGTTACGAGCGATGCGTATTTCCTGGTAATTCCTTGTTACATCTTCCACGAAATCTTTGACAGAAGCATAACCAGCCTCCAAAATCTGTTGGCCATGTTCCGCTTCTATGTGCAATAATCCATAGCCATGGTTGTTGCCATCTTCACCGACTGTGTTAAAGCCCTCGCTCAATTTAATCGGCGCAGGAGCAAGACCGCTGTCTTGGGTTATTTGCCCAAATATCGTGCTTCCGTTTGAAGCCGTAACAAAACGGTAGCCTTTATCGTCTACGTCCCCGGTCTCCGCCAGATTACCCGTCCCTTGGTCAGGACTTCCCTCAGTTCGTCCTCGTCCATTGCCCCGAAGTCCGCCGTCTCCATTCGCGGTTTCGCCTGCACGCTCCTCACCGCTCCCATCAGCGTCTGCAGCTTCCACAGCTTCTTCCGCGCGTCGTTTCCGCTCTGCGACTGCATTGCTGACTGCGTCCTGTTGTTCTTTTCCTGTCGCATTCCTGAAATATTCGTTTACTGCTTTGAGAATTTCCTCCTTTGAGCGCAAGCCGCCGCTGAACATGTCACCGACACCCGCCGCAGCGTCCGCCACATGCACCACAGACGCGTCGGAATTTGGTTTCGTACGACCACCGACATAGCGGGAAACACAGCACAGGGGCAGGGGCGTTTGTGGCGGGAAACACGCACTGATCCTCCCACAATTTCCGGAAAAGGCATTTTGCGCGAAAATCAAAATGTAAGGAAACGGCGTATAAAACTGACAAAATGATTTCACCGGCGTTTTAACATTTCTTGCTTTTGGCGGAAAAATGTATTATCTTTGTACTACAAGATAGGGACATCCCGCGAGGAATGTCCCTTTATTTTTGCCTATATTGATTTTCAGGCACTTACGCGCCAAA
>CAVGTC010000127.1:0-5365 GCA_963632255.1 Lachnospiraceae bacterium
CCTTATATATATAATAATGCGTGTGAGCCGCAGTCGTCACCAGTCCGCCACGGTGGCGTTGAATATCTGGTCGGCGAGGTCGTTCACCATCTCCTGCACGAGGCTTTCCTGCACCGACGAGAGCTGTTGGTTGGAGTCGTACTGCGCCGTGGCGGAGAACTGCTTCTCCCAGCTTTGGTTTTTCTTCGTGTTGTTGAAGCGTATGTTCACTGTCATGCGCAGTTGCACCTGCGCCGCGTACCCGTCCGCTGAGATGGCCTTGTTGTACTGGTCGTAGGCCGTGATTTCCCCCGCTATCTGCAGGTCGCCTGCACGCTTGACAAGCTGCAGTCGCGTCTGGTTGGCGTACTTGTCTTGCAGTTTGTTGTTGAACATCGCCTCCATCGGTGCCCAGCCGTACGGCGCGCGGTTGGCAATCTTGTCAATCTGTATGGTCTTGATGAGGTCGTAGTTGATGCTCGTGCCGGTGAATTTGTAGCTGACGCTGCACGAAACAAGCAGCGCGAGCAGTAGCGTGGGTGCGAGCGTGGCGGCGAGCAGCCGCCTCAGGGGGGTAGATGCCATTTTCGTGTCGGGTGGCGCGCCGGTGGCGGCGCGTGCGTTTCGGCTGTCAGTCCGGCAGACCGTATTCCTTTATCTTGCGGTAAAGCGTGCGCTCGGATATGCCGAGGCGGTCGGCCGCCGCTTTCCGCCTCCCGCCGCAGTCGGCGAGGGCGTGTGTTATCATGTCGCGTTCCACCTCCTCAAGCGTGCGGGGGGCGTGCGGGGCGGGTGCGGCACTTGCGGTTTTCTCCGTCGCCAACTTGCGTTCTTCCTCCTCTTTCACCTCCTCGGCCTCCCACACCGTGTAGTCGCTGTCGTCATCGGCGGGGGCGTACTTCACGCTCTCCCCGCCGGTGTAGAGTGCCACGGGCGAGGCGGAAGTGCCGCCTACGGACGAGTGTGCGTCATGCGGGGCGTGCCCCTCGCGCACGATGCGCTTGAGCTCCGTCACGTCGCGGCGCAGGTCAAAGAGAATCTGGTAGAGAATCTCGCGCTCGTTTTCAAAGGTGTGCGCCTTCTTCTCCCCGTCCACCGCCACAAGCTGGCTGTGCGCGGACTCGGCGGGGAGGTAGCGGCGCAGGGTTTCGGGGGAGATTTCGCGTTCCTCGGCCGTGACGCTCATGTTTTCGGCCAGGTTTTTCAGCTGTCGCACGTTGCCCGGCCAGGAGTACGCCACAAGCAGTCGCTGCGCGTCCTCGGTGAGGCGGACGGGGGGCATGCTGTACTTCTCGCTCATGTCGAGGGCAAACTTGCGGAAGAGCAGCGCGGCGTCGCTACCCCTTTCGCGCAGGGCGGGCACGGGGATGGAGATGGTGTTGAGGCGGTAGTAAAGGTCCTCGCGGAATTTCCCCTCGCTTACGGCCTTTTCCATATCCACGTTGGTGGCGGCCACGATGCGCACGTCGGTTTTGCGCACCTCACTCGCCCCCACGCGTATGTACTCGCCCGTCTCCAGCACGCGCAGCAGTCGCGCCTGCGTCTGCAGGGGCAGCTCGCCCACCTCGTCAAGGAAGAGTGTGCCGCCGTTTGCCGCGCCGAAATAGCCCTCGCGCTGGTCCACCGCGCCGGTAAACGCGCCTTTCTCGTGCCCGAAGAGCTCGGAGTCGATAGTCCCTTCGGGTATGGCGCCGCAGTTTACGGCGAAGTAGCGTTTGCCTCGCCGCAGGCTGTTGTCGTGTATGATGCGGGGGAAAACCTCCTTGCCCACGCCGTTCTCCCCCGTGATGAGCACGGAGAGGTCGACGGGGGCTATCTTCAGGGCTATCTCCAGCGCGCGGTTGAGCGCCTCGCAGTTGCCCACCACGCCGTAGCGCTGTTTGAGCCGTTGCACGGCCGTGTTTTCCATTTCCTGTAATCTGTGTGGTTGCGCCGTTCTGCGTGAGGGTGGGGCGCTCTGCGCAAAGTTAACGCTTTTGCGCCAACGCCCGCCTCGCCCCGTGCGCTTTCCGCTGTGTCACTTCAGTTCGTCTCCGCTGATGCCGAGCGCGGCCATCAGCGAGTATCCCAAAATCTCCTGCGAGAAACCCCGCCCGGAGAGCGGCTGCATGGAGAAGAGTGTGATGTCCTTCCCGCCGGCGGCGGCGCAGACGCTTTTCACGCGCTGCCCGCAGGTGTCAAGGTCGGCCACCACCATCAGGTGTTCCACCTCACGCGCGTCGGCCAGCGTCTCAAGGCACTGTACGAGGAAATCGTCTTTCGCCACCACCTCCTCCACGGGAAACGAGTGGAGGGTGAACTCGCCGAGGTTGTCGCGGAAAGCCTTCCCGTCCAGCTCGTCGGCAAAGGACGCGGGGGCGAAATTGCGCAGCGCGGCGGTGTCGCGCCCGTGTATGAAGAGCGCCTGCACCGCGTTGTCGCCGGGGCGCAGTCCGCCGTCAAGCGCCACGCAGTCCAGCCACCGGCAGAGGTCGCCCTGCGGTATGCGCCGGCCTATCATGCGCTCAAAGTTGACGATAAGGTCAAAGGCCACCCTGTCCAGATATTCGGCGTCCGCCAGAATGACGGAGGGGCTCCATTTCTCGTTGTGCATACTCTGTGTGTGAGGCAGTGCGTTGCGGGGCTCTGCCTAATGTCGGGGTAAAACAAATGTGCCGGGCGCGGGGGCTCGCGCTCAGTCGTCAAGGTCAAACTCGAAGTCGCCCGGGGCGTAAAGTGGTGTCCCGCCGGCGAAGTCGTCCAGCGCGCGGCGGTCCTTCTTCGTGGGGCGTCCCGTCCCTTTGGCGCGGTTGACGAAACCGCTTATGCGGCTCATTTCAAGCAGGTCGTATTGCTCCTTGGGGGTGATGTTTTCCAGCACCTCGGGCAGCAGCCGCGCCCCGACGCGCTTCTCTATGGTTTGCAGCACGCGGAAGACGTAGGTCACCGGCGGCTTGCGCACGCCCACTTCGTCGCCCGCCTTCACCGTGCGTGCCGGCTTGGCCTGCGCCCCGTTGATGGTGACGCGCCCGTTTTTGCAGGCGTCGGCCGCAAGGGTGCGCGTCTTGTACACGCGCGCCGCCCACAGCCATTTGTCAAGGCGTGCCTCTCCTGCGTTTGCCATGCTCTTACTTGTTGTTGAACTGGTTCATCGCCACGGATATGCCCGAGAGGCAGAAGGTGCGCACGGCGTCGGCCGCAAGGGCGAGCCGCTCGTCCATCTGCGCGAGGTCGTCCCCGCCGAACTCCCCCAGCACATAGTCCACCTGCCCGCCGCGCGGAAAGTCATTGCCTATGCCGAAGCGCAGGCGCGCGTAACCCTGCGTACCCAGCACGGAGGTGATGTGCCGCAGTCCGTTGTGCCCCGCCTCGCTGCCCGAGGGCTTGAGGCGCAGGCGCCCGAAGGGGAGGGACAGGTCGTCCACCACGACAAGCAGGCGCTCCACTGGTATCTTCTTCTCGTTGAGCCAGTAGCGCACGGCGTTTCCGGAAAGGTTCATGTAGGTGGAGGGCTTGAGCAGCGTGAGGGTCTGGTTTTTCACCTTCACCTCGGCCACCATGCCGTAGCGGCGGTCCTGGAAGTCTGCCCCCGCCGCGGCGGCGAGTGTGTCGGCTACGCGGAAGCCGATGTTGTGCCTGGTGCGGGCGTACTCCGGGCCGATGTTGCCCAGTCCCGCTATAAGGAAGTTCATTCTGCGTGTTTTTCCGTTGCGGTGTCACAAAAAGGGAAGAAGGACGGAGGGGGCGGCGCCAGCCGTTTCCCGTCCGTCCTTCTTATGTCGGAGTGTGCCGTCCGGCGGCCGGGCTTACGCCTTGGCCTCCTTTGCGGCAGCCGCTGCGGCGCCCATTGCGGCGCGCGTCATCTTCACGGTGCATACAATCACCTCCTTCGGGGTGATGATTTCAAGTCCGTCGTAGCTCAGCTGGCCGGCCTTGACACTCTTGCCGAGACCCAGCGTGGTGACATCCACGTCGAGCTTCTCGGGGATGGCGTCGTACACGGCGCGCACCTGCAGCTTGCGTATCATCATCATAAGGCGGCCGCCGGCGCGTACGCCCTCTGCCAGACCCTTTGCCACCACAGGCACACCCATCGTGATGGGCTTCTCGGGGTGAACCTCAAGGAAGTCGACGTGCAGCACCTTGTCCGTCACGGGGTGGAACTGCGTCTCCTTGAGGATGGCCTTGTGCTCCGAGCCGTCAATGGTCACGTTGATGAGGTAGATGTGCGGGGTGAAGATAATCTTGTTGATTTCCTTCTCGCTCACGGTGAAGTGGGTGGCGACGGGCAGGCCGTTCTCACCACGCTTCTCGCCGTAAATCACGCAGGGGATGTCCCCGTTCTTGCGGAGGATCTTGGCGGCTTTCTTGCCGAGGTCGGTGCGGACGGTGCCGCTGATAGCAATTTGCTTCATTTGTTGGTGTAGAAATTTAATGTGTTACTCTAAATTAAGTCGGGTGACGGGCGGCTGCGTGCCGCGCTGCCCTCCTTAGCTTAATTCGCCATCACACGCGCGAGGCCGCAGCCTCCGCAGGGACAAATCGGGTGCAAAAGTATATTTTTCTGACGGCACGGCAAAGCCCGCGCGGCGGTTTTCGCGCCGCCGCGCCCTACATGTGCCGTCCCTTGCGGCATATGCTGTCAGAAGTCCACGCCGTATTTCAGCGAGTCGGCCCCGTTGTCCGGCAGCGGCTCAGGCAGAGCCGCGCCGGCGGCGGGGGCGGTGCTGTCAAACCAGATGCGGCCCTCCAGCCGCCGCGGCGACTGCCCGGCGACATATTCCGTGGCCTCGCCGAGTGCCTCGGAGAATTTCTGCATGTCCTCGCGGTAAAGGAAAATCTTGTGCTTCTCGAAAACGGGCTGCTCGCCTTCGTCCGCGCCGCGCAGACGCTTGCTCTCGGTAATAGAAAGGTAGTACTCGCCGTGCCTGTCGCGCTTCACGTCAATGTAGTAGACACGTTTCCCTGCCTTGATTGTGCGCGAAAAAAGAATTTCGTTCTCCATGCCGCCGCTCATAGCTTGTGTTCCATCTTTTCGGGGTTCGCATTCAGTTGTCCCGTGCGTGCGGCCGCAACATCCCCGCCGCTATCCCGCAGCGTGGCGGAAAGCGGCGGCTTGGTGTGCGGCTCGCGTTAAGGTTTTCGGCTTCAAACTTACTGATAATCTTTTTGAAAGCGCGGAAATCCTTGGATTTTAACATTCTGTGCCGGCTGCACAATGGCACCGATGGCATGGAGTGCAGCGGCGGAGTGCGGCGCTTTAGTGGGAGCTTGGGGCTGTGAGGGAGGGAAGTGTGGGTACTCGGGTGAGTTGTCCTTTCGCTCGTGGCAGCCGGGGCATAGGGAGGCAGATTTCCGCCCGGGCGGCGGAAATGCAGGAAGTAAGCAAAACGCCCGAAAAACTGAC
>CAVGTC010000128.1:0-5232 GCA_963632255.1 Lachnospiraceae bacterium
AAAAAAAGATAAAGGATGTAGTGCCACACGTATGCATGAATACGTGATTGGACCGAATGGGGACATTTACAAATGTTGGAATGATTTGGGCATACCGTCTAGGCAATGCGGAAATCTTACAGATATAGACGCGCTTTTTTCAAGCCCGTTGCTTCATAAATTTGTTTTATGGGGGAATGGAACTGAGGATATAACTTGTCAGAGGTGTTGTTATCTTCCCATATGCTCTACCGGTTGTGCTTGGGAACGAATTGAGAACAAGTATAATGGTGGAAAATATAGACTGTGCGATCCGGCGTCGTCTCCTTCCATTGTAAATGAATGTATTGAGCGATACCTATCTGAAAAACCAGAAAGTGAGATGCATACGTGCAGGCATGATGTGTAACCCTAAAAAGCCTTTGTTATGGATATGTGTGCCGGTAGGCGGAATGTGTTCGTCTGTTTTTTTGCCGTATGTTTGATTGCGGTGCTTTCCCCTTTTTCCTCGTTTGCGCAAAGTAGTGTAGGGTTGCTTGTTGTTGACGCGAAGAGTGGCACTCCATTGGCATGCCACCTGCAAATATACAGTGACACAGCGTTGGTGATGCAGGGCGATGTTGCGGGTGACGGCGTAGTAAATGTAGAGGGGCTGACTGACGGCTCAAGTTACACATTTATTTTTGGGGCAGATGGCTATGAAGAAAATGTGCTTGACATCCGCGTGAGCGGAAATGCCGATCTTGGCAAAGTGGCTTTGCGGAAAGGAAACAGCAAATACATGCTTGGGGAGGCGACCTTATCTGTTGACAGGGTGAAAAAACTTCCTGACAGAATGGTTGCCACTCCCTCTTCTGTGGAGAAAAAAAGAGCTTTTGACGGGTATGCGCTGCTTTCCAATATGAATTTACCGCTGTTGGAGGTGGACGAGCCTTCTGGCTCTGTCACAACAATGGGGACAGGGGTGTCGCTTTATATCAATGGGAAACCTGCCACCGGGCGTGAGGTGAGGACACTGCGTCCTGAAGGTGTGACGCGGGTGGAGTTTCACAACCACCCGACAGGGGAGTTTGCCGGGGAAAAGTCCATCTTGAATTTCATCACGTCTACGCCCGATCGTGGCGGGCAAACCTATGCCTCTGCCACACAATGGGGAGGGTACAAGGGAAATTGGGTGTTCAACCAGAAAATATTCGCAGGAAAGTCGCAGTTTAACGTTGCGTATACGGGGAACTATGACCGTACGGAAATTGAAGCGGAGAAGACCGATGTCTTCACGCTTCCTGACGGAGGGGAAATTTGTTCGAGTACCTCTTACGGACGTTACCGGCAGCCGCAGCGAAACCATGTCGCGCTGCTCTCTTATGGATTTGTGTCAGACAGCCTGCAGCTTAACCTTGAAACCAGTTTCTCGCGTGCAGAATCGCCGGAAAATACAGTGAACAGCATTCGTGAGCGGTCAGACCGAGCTACTGTTTCGAATATGAGTACTACATCTCGCTCTTTCAGCAACTCTCCCTATGCCTCTTTTTTCTATAAGCAGAAGTTCAAGGGCGGGCAGACGCTCAGTCTGACGGCAGCATACACTTACAGCCGAAACCGGAGTTTCAACGCCTATCGTGAAAGCGTGGACGGCGAAACACTCTACTCCTATGACAACAGCGGAGCGGATCGCTTCTCCTCGTTGGATGTGAAAGCAAACTACACAAAAAGCATAGGGAAAGCCGGCGAAGTCGGTTTGGGACTTTGGGAAAAAGACGATTTCACGCGTTCCGTTTATTGGGGAACGGACGAAAGCCGTGCGAGGCAACATTACGGCAACACTTTCATAAATCCGTTTTACAACATAAGGCTCGCCAACGGTTTTTACCTGCAAGCAGTCCCAGGTGTCAATTACTGTGTCACCAGTCTGCGCGGAGTTAATGTTTTGGAGAAATGGAATTTCCAGCCGCAGCTGAACGTGGCATATAGCAAGCCGGACGGGAAATGGGGAATGGACTATGCCGTATATGGCGGGAACGGGGTTCTTTCCCTGTCAATGGTGTCAAATGCAAGCCAGAGCATAGACGAGTTGCAAGAGCTGCGTGGCAATCCATTCCTGAAAGTCCCGCGGTATTGGACAAACACTCTCACGGGATGGGTGAAAGTGCGCGGCGGCTATTTCACGGCACAACTCAATTACGAGAAAATACAAGGCAATATTCGCACCAGCACTTTGTACGAAGAACTTGACGGCGGGGCATCCCGCTTTGTCAGTTATTACAAAAACGACGGGAACTGGCACGACCTCAGCCTAACAGCGGTGTATAATGCCAAATATGGCAAGCACTGGCAGGTGTACCTGCAGGCGAAGGGTCTTTATGACAAAATCACTGGGTCTTACCATGGTGACAAACTCACTTACTCCTTATGGGGTGCAGTGATGTACAGCATAGGTCAGTTTAGGTTTAAGGCAAACGCATTGACCACAAACCATCTGCTCACGCCGCAGGGCGCAAGGACAAGAAGCTCTGCCGCAGTGCAGCTGATGGGGACATACACCGGCAAACACATAAACGCCTCTATCTTCTTCAACAATCCTGGCTGGAACAACAAGGAGCAGTTCCGATCGTGGGCAGACCCTCTCCACACAAACAGCGGGTCTACCACCGCGCTCACATGGCGGTGCAATGTGGGTGTCACACTGGCTTGCACTTTCTCCTACGGAAAGAAGCACGACTACCGTGAGGTGGACTTGCAGCAGCGCGGCAACTCCAGCCTGTTGAAGTGACACAGCCTGCGTAATGTGTACTTTTCGCCTATAATCCCCCCAAATGGACTGTTGATGGCTTTTCACCACTATTTCCAGCATGACGCTATGCTTTGCGGTGCGGCGTGCCTGCAGATGATAGCAAGGCATTATGGGCGTGAATACAGCCAAGCGTCACTCGGTGAGCTATGCGCAACAGGAAGTCAAGGAGTCTCTATGCTGGGGCTTAGTACTGCGGCCCGGGCTATTGGACTTAGTCCCGTCTGCGCCCGTGTCAAAGTAGATCTCCTCAAATCTGTGGAACTGCCGTGCATTTTGCATTGGAATCGCAACCACTTTGTGGTTCTTTACGCGGTAAGGGTGCGAAAGGGGGGAAGTGTGTATTGTGTGGCTGATCCTGCAAAAGGTTTGCTCACTTTTACACAGGAGCAGGTTGGAAGACAATGGGCTTGTCTGACAGGGAAGGGTGGGGACAGCCTTGGCATCGCACTTTTCTTGCGCCCGACACCTGCATTCTTTTCGCGTCCCTGTCTTGAGAGTGGGCGGAAAGGAACGGACTCATTGCGTTTTATCCGCCGCCACCTCGTTAGCCAGCAGGCCGCTTTGTGGAAAGTGTCACTTTGCCTTGCAGTTGGTGCCATAGTACAACTCGTCATCCCCCTTATCACACAAAGTATTGTGGATGTCGGTATATCCCAAAAGGATTTAGGCTTTGTCTGGCTTGCACTTTTGGGGCAGTTGGCGCTTGTTTTCGGGGGGACGACAGCCGGATTCGTGCGAAGTCGTTTGCTCCTCCGTATGGGGATGAGTGTCAATGTGGCCATTGTTTCTGACTTTTTCAAAAAGTTGCTGTCACTCCCGATGTCTTTTTTTGACGTAAAACAAACCGGGGATATCCTGCAGCGTATCGGCGACCACAAACGTATGGAGACTTTTCTGACGGAGAAAGTGTTGGAAATTGCCTTTGCACTCATATCTTTTGTTGTCCTCTCGGTCTTGTTGCTCTATTACGATGTTTTGGTTTTCTGCATTTTCACCTTGTCATGTATCTTCTTTTTGGGATGGACATCCCTTTTCCTGGGAAAAAGGAAGGTCCTTGACTACGACCTTTTCGGAAAATCTTCGGTTGCAAGCAATGTGACTTATGAGTTGGTCACTTCTATGCAAGAGGTCAAACTTCAGAATTACGAAAAGCGTCAAACGGACAAGTGGAGAAGCACGCAAGCCGATATTTACGAAGTCCAGAGACATCAGCTAAACCTTTCCCAGCAGCAGCAATGCGGAAATACATTGATAGGACAGTTGCGTGGATTACTGGTCACTGTGATTTCCGCCACAGCGGTTATAAAGGGACAGATGACACTTGGGGAAATGCTGGCGATACAGTTTGTGGTAGGCCAGCTTTCCGAGCCTGTAGGACAAATAATGCAGTTCGTCTTGTCTTGGCAGGATGTGCGGTTAAGTTTTTCCCGTGTCAACGAAGTGATGCGGAAAGATGGCGAAAACCGGAGGAGCACGTTGCAAACGCGTGAAGTCCTCTCAGCGCACATACCGCAGGACATTGTGATCAGGGGTTTGAGCTTTAAGTACAACCAATATGCGGATACCCCCACGTTGGACAACATCACGCTGACTATCCCAGGGGGGAAAGTTACTGCAATTGTAGGTGCAAGCGGAAGTGGGAAGACAACTCTTCTCAAATTGATTTTGGGCTATTACAACACGTTTTCCGGCGAGATACTGTTGGGCGGGATACCTTTGGGCGAGTTCAACATAGGAGAATGGCGCAAGCGTTGTGGCACTGTGATGCAAGAGGGAAAGCTCTTTTCAGAAACTATCGCCCGGAATATCGTATGTGGAGAATCAGCGGTTGACACGGTACGGCTTAAAGAGGCGGCCGAGATTGCTAATGTTGATGGTTTTGTCCAAAAACTTGCCTTGCGGTACGACACCTGCATCGGACCGAACGGGATGGCTATCAGTGAGGGACAGAAACAGCGTATCCTTATAGCGCGGGCAGTGTACAGGCAGCCGCAGTACCTTTTCTTTGACGAGGCGACCAACTCTCTCGACGCATCCAATGAGCAAACTATCGTACAGCGGCTTTCGGCGTTTTTCCGCGGGCGCACGGTACTTGTTATCGCGCACCGCCTTTCCACCGTACGCCACGCTGACCAGATAGTTGTGATGGAGGGGGGAAGCATTGCGGAGATCGGCACGCACGAGCAACTAGTTGCCCGCAGGGGAGTGTATTATCATCTTGTACGTGACCAGTTGGAACTCGGGAATTGACGTGTGGTGTGTTATTTATACAGCCTGTTCATATGCAGCAACTCTTGTGGGGGCGTTTTCCCTTGTTGCAATGTTTATCTTGTGCAGGGGACATACTGGCAACGAACTGGTGGAAGCATCACTTGGGTAGTTTGCGTTTTTCAAAATGTAAGCAAACGGCGCGAAAATCTGACTTTTTGCTCCGGCGGGCGTTTTAACATTTCTTGCTTTCG
>CAVGTC010000129.1:0-5211 GCA_963632255.1 Lachnospiraceae bacterium
TCACTGAAGTGCGGCTTGGCCTTCAAAGTACCGCGGCATCTTGTCACCGAAGTGCAGGCTTGGCTTCAGAAAGGGTGCACCGGGCCGCTATAGGCCGCCGACCCCGTTAAACTTTCCTAAAAATTGCTCTCCTTTCGCGGTGGCGCGATTTGCCATTTTGTCGGATTTTATGCAAATCTGCTTTCACTTTGCTTTTTTGGCGAGCGGCGCGAGACGCACTTTCCGTAGGCGGAAACGCTTGCCCGTCCCCCGCATTTTGGCCAACTTTGCGGGGCGTATGACGAAACTCCATCCATATATATATTGCGTTGTCCTCGCACTGCTTGCCCTGTTGGGCTTATCCGTCCCGCAGACGCTCCGCGCGCAAGTGACTCGCGCGCGAGGGGCGGGCGCGTCCCCCGACTGGAGCGACCCCGCCATGTGGTACGAGGGCGAAAGCCGGCTCGTCCCCGTGCGCGACACCCTGCCCGACGTCTTCTACCTGCTGCCCACCTGTGTCACGGCGTGGAGCGACGCGGCGGGGCGAGTGCGCTACAACGCCGACCCCGCCAACCCCGCACACCGTGAGGCATGGCGGCTTTCCGTCCAGCTTGCCGACACCATCTTCGCCGCGCGTGCCCACCTTTTCGTGCCCTACTGCCGTCAGGCAGTCTTTGAGGCGTTGGAGGGCGGAGCGGCGGCGGCCGCCGCGCGTACGGCGGAAGAAGACGCTACGGCGGCTTTCGACTACTACATCCGCCACCTCAATGGTGGTCGGCCATTCATTGTGGCCGGTTACAGCCAGGGCGGACGGCTTGCGGTGAAGGTGCTGCGGCACATGCACGACACGGCCTACGCCCGGCTCATAGCCGCCTATGTGGTGGGCTACGGCGTGACGGCGGCCGACACCGCCGCCTGTCCCGGGCAGCGGCTCTCCCACGTGCGCCCCGCACGCGACGCCGCTTCGCGCGGCGTGACCGTGTGCCTCAACAGCGTCACCGACACCGCCGCCGTCAGTACGCTGCTGTGCGGTGGCAACATCTTCTGCGTCAATCCGCTCACATGGACAACCTCGGCCGAGCCGGCCGTGCTTCTCGCGGCGGGGGAAAGCGTGCCGGACGACCCGCGCTTCCCTTACGCCACCGCGCCGGCGGGGCGCGACGCACGCACGGCGGTGACGGTGGCGGTGGACTCGGTACGCCATGTGCTGCTTGTCGGCGGACTGGACGCGCGGCGCTACCATTTCGCCCCGCTCGGCGGCTTCTTCCCCGTGGGCAACCTCCACCTGCAGGAGCTTTTCTTCTACGCCACCGTGCTCAGACGCAACGTGCTGCTGCGCAGCGGGCTGTGACATGGCCCGGGGACGGCGCACTTTTGCGGCGGGGCGGCGTTGCCGTTCGTCCGCGTTTCGCTACTTTTGCAGCCGGTACTGCTTATGTCGGGCGGGCGTTGTGGGTTTTATACCGTGAAGCACTTCAACCGCCGCACCGGCAACACAGCGCAAACGCTTGGCACACAGCAAGGCACGCCGATGCGGCGGCGCAATGCTGCAAGTGCCGCGCCGCCTTGCGACCCTTTGTCCGCCCCGCAGCCGGGCGGGCGCAACCATTCAGCCCATGGACAGCAAACAGAGATATATGATGCGCGGCGTATCCGCCATGAAGGAGGACGTACACAACGCCATCAAAAACATTGACAAGGGACTCTTCCCGCAGGCTTTCTGCAAGATTATTCCCGACATACTCGGCGGCGACCCCGAGTACTGCAACATCATGCACGCCGACGGCGCCGGCACGAAGTCGAGCCTTGCCTACATGTACTGGAAGGAGACGGGCGACCTCTCGGTGTGGAAGGGCATCGCGCAGGACGCGCTGATAATGAACACCGACGACCTGCTGTGCGTGGGAGCCGTGGACAATATCCTCGTGAGCTCCACCATCGGGCGCAACAAGATGCTGATACCCGGCGAGGTGATATCCGCCATCATCAACGGCACCGACGAGCTGCTCGCGCAGCTTCGCTCGATGGGCGTGGGCGTGTACGCCACCGGCGGCGAGACGGCTGACGTGGGCGACCTTGTGCGCACCATCATCGTCGACTCCACCGTCACCTGCCGCATGCGCCGCAGTGACGTGATAGACAACGCCAACATCCGCCCGGGCGATGTAATCGTGGGGCTTTCCTCGTCGGGGCAGGCCACCTACGAGAGCGGCTACAACGGCGGGATGGGCTCAAACGGACTCACTTCGGCACGCCACGACGTCTTCGCGAAATACCTCGCGGAAAAGTATCCCGAAAGCTACGACCACGCTGTGCCCGAGGAACTTGTGTACAGCGGCTCGTACCGCCTCACCGACAGCGTGGAGGGCTCGCCCATCGATGCGGGCCGCCTCGTGCTGTCGCCCACGCGCACATACGCCCCGGTGGTGAAGCGCCTGCTTGACGAGCTGCGGCCGGAGATACACGGCATGGTGCACTGCACGGGCGGCGCGCAGACCAAGGTGCTGCACTTCGTGGGCGAGGACTGCCGCGTGGTGAAGGACAACATGTTTCCCGTACCGCCGCTCTTCCGCGCCATCGCCGAGCAGAGCGGCACGGACTGGGCGGAGATGTACAAGGTGTTCAACATGGGACACCGCCTCGAGGTGTACGTGCGCCCGGAGGTGGCGGACAAGGTGATTGCCGTGAGCCGCGCCTTCAACATCGACGCGCAGGTGGTGGGACACATAGAGAAAGGCTCGCGCTCGCTCACCATCAAGAGCGAGTTTGGTGTCTTTGAGTATTAGCACGGCCTTTTGACACAGGGGCGCGGCGCGGTGTCACCCGCGTACGCGCCCTTTATGTTGCCTTTCGCGGCAACTGACTGGCACACTGACTGCAGAACATTCAAACATAGAAACGACTTGAACACACTTATAGAGAAACTTGACGGACTTGTGTCGCGCTTTGAGGAGGTGGGGACGCTCATCACCGACCCCGCCGTCATCGCCGACCAGCCGCGCTACGTGAAGCTGACGCGCGAGTACAAGGAGCTTGAGGACCTTATGGCGGCACGCCGTGAGTACGCCGCACTGCTGGCCTCGCAGGACGAGAGCAAGACACTGCTGTTGCAGGAGAGCGACGCCGAGCTGCGCGAGATGGCGCGCGAGGAGCTGGCCGAGTGCGAGCGGCGCATACCCGCGTGCGAGGAGCGCATCAAGATGATGCTTGTGCCGCGCGACCCCGAGGACGCCAAAAACGCCATACTCGAAATACGCGGCGGCACGGGCGGTGACGAGGCGGCACTCTTCGCCGGCGACCTCTTCCGCATGTACAGCAAATACTGCGAGCGCAAGGGCTGGCGGCTTGAGGTGTCGAGCGCCAGCGAGGGCGCGGCGGGCGGCTTCAAGGAGATTGTCTGCTCGGTGACGGGCGACGGGGTGTACGGCACGCTGAAGTATGAGAGCGGCGTGCACCGCGTGCAGCGCGTGCCGGCCACGGAGACGCAGGGGCGCGTGCACACCTCCGCCGCCACGGTGGCGGTACTGCCCGAGGCCGAGGCTTTCGACGTGGTGATAAACGAGGGCGAGATTAAGTGGGACACGTTCCGCTCCAGCGGCGCGGGCGGACAGAACGTCAACAAGGTGGAGAGCGGCGTGCGCCTGCGCTACAACTGGAAAAACCCCAACACGGGCGCGGTGGAGGAAATTCTCATAGAGTGTACCGAGACGCGCGACCAGCCAAAAAACAAGGAGCGCGCGCTCGCGCGGCTGCGCACTTTCATCTACGACCGCGAGCACCAGAAGTACGTCGACGACATCGCCAGCCGACGCAAGACGCTTGTCAGCACGGGTGACCGCTCGGCGAAGATACGCACTTACAACTACCCGCAGGGGCGCATCACCGACCACCGCATCAACTATACCATATATAACCTCCAGGCTTTCATGGACGGCGACATACAGGACTGCATAGACCACCTCATCGTAGCCGAGAACGCCGAACGCCTGAAGGACGCGGAGCTTTGACGCACCCCGCCTCTCCGTCACCGCACGCCTCGTGCGCGGCGGCGGCCGGGGCGCTTGTGCGTCCTGTTTCCCTGCGTTTCGCCTTTGCGTTTTTCCCTCTCACTCCATATTATATATAAGTGCGCCTCTTACACCTTGCCATATGTCTTTCGCTCCTTGCGCCGCTGGCCGGCTGCAAGGGTGGGGGAGCGCGGCGTGAAAAACCGTCAAACGGGGCTTTCGCCAAGCGCGCGGACACGGGGGCGGGAGCCACGCTCGACCGCATCACGCAGTCGGGCGAGCTTATCGTGGGCACAATCAGCGGACCGGACACCTACTTTGACTACCAGGGGCGCGGAATGGGACTGCAGTACGCCCTTGCCGAGGACTTCGCCGCGACGCTTGGCGTGGCTGTGCGCGTGGAGACGGCGGCGGACACACTCGCGCTCGTGCAGATGCTGCGCAAGGGCGAGGTGGACATAGCCGCGCTGCAAATGCCGCGGGACCTCTGCCTTGGCAACAAACTCACACCCGCCGGCGCGGCAAGCGCGGCAAAGCACACCTCGTGGGCGGTGCTGCCCTCCGCGCCCGACCTCGCCGCCGCGCTCGACGACTGGTACGGCGAGGACGTGGAGGCGGCGGCCGAGAAGACGCAAAGCGAGCGGATGAGGCAGCACACCACCGTGCGCCGCAGCGTGCGCGCCCCGTTCATCTCACGCGAGAAAGGCGTGATTTCCACCTACGACCACCTCTTCAAGGAGGCGGCGCGGGCGACGGGATGGGACTGGCGGCTGCTTGCCGCGCAGTGTTACCAGGAGTCAGGCTTCGACCCCTCCGCAGTGTCGTGGGCGGGGGCGAAGGGGTTGATGCAGATTATGCCCGCCACGGCGCAGCGGCTCGGACTGGAAGAGTCCCGTGTGTGCGACCCGGTGGCAAACGTGGCCGCCGCCGCCCGCTACATACACCAGCTGCAGGAGCGTTACCGCTCCGTGCCCGACGCCGGCGAGCGAGCCCGCCTTGTGCTGGCCGCCTACAACGCCGGTCCGGGACACATTGACGACGCCCGGGCGCTGGCGCGGAAGCACGGGCGCGACGCCGACAGCTGGGCGGACGTGGGCTTCTTCGTGCGCAACATGTCGTCTGCCGCCTACTACCGCGACCCCGTCGTGCGTCACGGCTACATGATTGGCGCGGAGACTTACGCCTACGTCGAGGGCATCATGGCACGCTGGGAGCAGTATGGGGG
>CAVGTC010000130.1:0-5111 GCA_963632255.1 Lachnospiraceae bacterium
CTGGGAGCAGTATGGGGGTGACCCCCGCCGCCCCGGCACGTCCCCCTCCGCCATGCCGCCCTCCGCGTCACCCGCCGGCACACCGCCGCCGCACAAGCGCAACCGCTACAGCCGCAAGCAGCGCATCCTCTCCCCCGAGGAAATGGCGCAGGTGGCGGAGTGAGGCATCCGCATGCCGGCGTATCCCGTTACGCGTTTTCTTTTTTGCGCGTTCCGGTCGGCGTATCCCACCCCTCGCCGCCGTGCTGCACGCACTTCGTCCGCGCCGCGTTACGGTCCGCCGCCCCGTCCGCGCCGGCCTGTTGTTTCCCCATACGCTTTCCCTTACGCGGCAAAGCACGCCGGGACGCACAAAAAAGGCGCGGGGCGGGGGGCGTAAGAAAGAAATGTAGTATTTTTGCGGTGGAAATACCAATTTAACTTATCCAACAATCATGGTTAACTACAAAGAACTGGGCTTGGTGAACACCCGTGAGATGTTCAAGCGCGCCATCAACGGCGGCTACGCAATCCCCGCTTTCAACTTCAATAACCTTGAGCAGCTTCAGGCAATCATCAAGGCATCTTCCGAGCTGAAGTCGCCGGTGATTCTCCAGGTTTCCAAGGGCGCCCGCGCTTACGCCAACGAGACGCTTCTCCGCTACATGGCTGAGGGCGCAGTGCAGTACGCAAAGGAGCTGGGCTGCAAGCACCCCGAGATTGTTCTGCACCTCGACCACGGCGACAGCTTCGAGCTTTGCAAGAGCTGCGTTGACCTCGGTTTCTCCTCCGTGATGATTGACGGCTCCTCGCTTCCCTACGACGAGAACGTAGCCCTCACGAAGAAGGTTGTGGAGTACGCACACCAGTACGACGTGACGGTAGAGGGCGAGCTTGGCGTGCTGGCCGGCGTGGAGGATGAGGTTTCCTCCGAGGTTTGCCACTACACGAAGCCCGAGGAGGTTATCGACTTCACTTCGAAGACCGGCGTTGACTCCCTCGCCATCTCCATCGGCACCTCGCACGGCGCGTACAAGTTCACGCCCGAGCAGTGCACGCGCGACCCGAAGACCGGCAAGCTCGTTCCGCCGCCCCTCGCTTTCGATATCCTTGACGCCATCATGGAGAAACTCCCGGGCTTCCCCATCGTGCTGCACGGCTCTTCCTCCGTGCCCCAGGAGTATGTCGACATCATCAACGCCAACGGCGGCAAGCTTCCCGACGCAGTGGGCATCCCCGAGGAGCAGCTCCGCAAGGCTTCCAAGAGCGCCGTTTGCAAAATCAACATCGACTCCGACAGCCGCCTCGCTTTCACGGCAGCCGTGCGCAAGGTGTTCACCGAAAAGCCGGGTGAGTTTGACCCCCGCAAGTACTGCGGCCCCGCACGCGACCTTATGGAGCAGATGTACAAGCACAAAATCACTGAGGTGCTTGGCAGCGACAACAAGCTCGGACAGCTTGACTAATCGCCGCACAGGCTCGGCCAACCGCCGCGCAAGGCGGACGGACTGGGTTTTTGAATAGGACAAAGAGACCGCGACCGGACAAAATCCGGGCGCGGTCTTTGCGTTTTCGCGGCATTACCCGCCGCGCATTTGCGTGAAAATGTGTACCTTTGCAAAGGAAAAACTACGCTCCGGGCGAAAAGACGGAAGGCTCTTTTCACGCCCCGGGACGTACGGAAACTAAATTGCAATAAATGAAAGTACTGTTCATCACTCAGGAAATGACCCCTTATGTGCCCGAGAGCAAGGTGGCTCTTGACGGCCGCGCACTGCCTCAGGCAATGAACGAGAAAGGGTGCGAGGTGCGCACGTTTATGCCCCGCTGGGGTTGCATCAACGAACGCCGCAACCAGCTGCATGAGGTGATACGCCTTTCCGGGATGAACATCATCATTGACGACACCGACCACCCGCTCATCATCAAGGTGGCTTCGCTGCCCTCGGCGCACATACAGGTGTATTTCATCGACAATGACGACTACTTCCACAAGCGCGGGATGCTTGCGGCTGAGGACGGGACGGAGTACGCCGACAATATGGAGCGTGCCGTCTTCTACGCGCGCGGCGTGCTGGAAACGGTGAAGAAGCTGCGCTGGTGCCCCGATGTGATTTACTGCCAGGGCTGGATATCCGCCATCGCGCCGTTCTATATAAAGACTGCCTACCGGGAGGAGCCTCCTTTCGCCGAGGCGAAGGTGGTTAGCTCGCTTTACGGCGGGATGCCCGACGCAAGTCTCAACAGCCGGCTGGCGGAGTGCCTCGATTTCCGTGACGCTGACACGAAGGCGCTTGCGTCGGCGGGCGTTGACATCACCGCGCCCGACTGCCTCGGACGCATCGGCGCGGCGTTCAGTGACGGCATCGTTATCGGCGCGGAGGATGTGCCCGCCGGGCTGCGTGCCTATGCAGAGGGTCTTGGCAAGCCGCTCTTTGACGCCTCCACGGCGGAAGATCCCGTCGAGGGCTGCAAGGCGTTCTTTGAAAGTCTCGCCGGGTCTGCCGAATAATATACGACACCTATAATATAAGGCGTTCCGCTCCGTATAGTCATAAAGGATGGATCCTGCAAGAAGCGGAAAACCCCGCCCACACACCCAAAGCATCGCAATGAGAAAATATTTCTGGTGTCTGCTGCTCGCCGTGACGGCTGCGGCAAGCTGCGACGACAGCACGGAGTCGCTTGGCATGGACGTAATGCCCGCAACGGACAAGGTGACGGCCGAGGCGGAGGTGTACAGCCTCACCTCCACCACAGTGAAAGCTGACGCCGTGCTGGCCAACACGGGGACGTGCTACCTTGGCAGTGTCACCGACCCCGACCTTGGCGTGCGCACCACAAGTGACTTCCTCGCGCAGTTCCACCTGCCGGATTTCTTCATGCTTCCCGCCAAGGACAAGATTGTGAAGGACACGGACGGCAACCCCGTGGCCGACTCTTTGCAGATAGTGGTGTACTTTGACAGCTACTACGGCGACTCGCTCTCCACAATGAAGCTGCGCGTGCGCGACCTTGACGCCGCCAGGACGCTCGCCGAGGGGGAGCACTACTACTCTGACCTCAAGCCGTCGGACTTTGTCAGCGCCTCTCCCGCCGTGGACAAGACGCTTTCCTACGCAGTGAAGGATTTCACGCGCTCGGACGAAGTGACCAACGGCTCCACCTACTACCGCAACGTGGTGATAAAGCTGCCGCAAAGCTACGCCAACAAGGTGGTGAGGGCTTACTATGACAACCCCGAACACTTCAACAACTCGTACAGCTTCATACACAACGTATGCCCCGGCTTCTACATCGAGCACGCCGGCGGGCAGGGTGCCATGGTAGCCTCCAAGCTCATGGCGATGAACCTGTATTTCAGCTACCACACGACGAGCAGCGCGGGCGCGGACTCAATAGCCGACGGCTACCAGCGCCTTGGCGCGACGGACGAGGTGTTGCAGTGCACCCGCACGGAGAGCGACTTCCCTGCCGGGCTTTCAGAGGAAAATTTGTCAGAGCTGTCCTACACTTACGTCAAGTCGCCGGCGGGACTTTACACCGAGCTTACGCTTCCCGTTTCCGACATTGTCGACGGGAAGGACGGCAGCGGCACGCACTACAACG
The DNA here is from genome assembly GCA_963632255.1 of Lachnospiraceae bacterium. Lineage (GTDB taxonomy): Bacteria > Bacteroidota > Bacteroidia > Bacteroidales > Bacteroidaceae > Alloprevotella. The sequence goes on from CAVGTC010000130.1 coordinate 3,589, forward strand.
ACAGCATCAACCAGGCACAGCTAACGCTTCGCAGCTACAACACCGAGTCCGGCTCCGAGTACTCGCTCCCCGCGCCCAGCACCCTGCTGTTGCTGCGCAAGGACAGGCTGAAGGACTTCTTTGAGGGCGACAACCTCCCCGACAGCCGCGAGAGCTACATCGCCTCGTACACCTCGGCGTACGGCGTCTACACGTTCAGCAATATCGCGCAGCTTGTCACCGTAATGAAAAACGAGCGTGACAAGGAGGCTCTTGTGGACGTGAAGGACACGCAGGCGCAGCGCAAGGCGAAGTACGACGCGTGGGAGGCGGCGCATCCGGACTGGAACAAAGTGCTGCTTGTGCCCGTGCAGGCGGACTACACCACCACCTCTTCCAGCAGCTCGTCCAGCGTGCTTTCGCGACTGCGCCACGAGATGGGGCTTTACTCGGCAAAGCTGCAGGGCGGTAAGGACGTGAAGATTGACCTCAACGTGATATACGGACGCTTCAACCACTGACGCCCCATGCCCGGCGCGGGTTTGAGACGGCTCCGCCTTGACGTGGCCTTCACCCGTACGTAGTGGAGTAAAGCGCAAAAAGATAATCTTGCCGCGTGTAGCGGCGGAAAGCACACGAACCGGCAGACAGCACAGCTTTTTGCCGGTTTCCTTTTTTCTTCTAAGATGACAGCTGTGGCTATGAGCAAGAAAATCAAGATTCAGACAACCGGGTTTGAGATGGCGGGAGACGGAAGGACGGAAAAGTCGCCCAACAATCCGGAGTCGCGCGTCACCCCCGCCAACATCCAGCGTCTGGCTCCTGGCGAGGTGTTTGTCTTTGGCAGCAATTCGCTCGGCCACCATGCGGGCGGTGCGGCGCGGATGGCTTTCGATAAATTCGGGGCTGTATGGGGGCAGGGGCACGGCATGCAAGGCATGTCCTATGCCATCGACTCAATGAGCGGGGACGAGGCGATGCGGAGGGACATCTCTGCTTTCATCACCTTTGCGGCACAGCACGCTGACAAAACTTTCCTTGTGACCCCGATAGGCTGCGGGATAGCGGGGAAACATCCGTCTGAGGTCGCACCGATGTTTGAGGATTGCGCCCGGCTGACCAATGTCTGCCTGCCCGCGTCGTTTTGGGATGTCATAGGCTGGCCGGAGTGAAGTCTGAGGGGCTACAATCTGCGCCGCTTCATCCGCCCTGCGGTATTTTTCCGCCGCAGTGCCGTAAAAGTCGTTTTGCGCGAAGACCACGATGTAAGGAAAAGGGGCAAAAATCTGACATTTTGATTTTTCAGCGCGGATTTTGCCCATTTGCATTCCGCCCAAAAATGTATTATCTTTGTACTACAAGATAGGGACATGCCGCGAGGAATGTCCCTTTATTTTGCCTATATTGATTTTCAGCCACTTACGAGTCAAAACGCCTGCACTTGGCCCACGGAATACCGTGGTATCGGCTCACTGAAGTGCGGCTTGGCCTTCAAAGTACCGCGGCATCTTGTCACCGAAGTGCGGCTTGGCTTCAAAAAGGGT
>CAVGTC010000131.1:0-4679 GCA_963632255.1 Lachnospiraceae bacterium
TTTCCCCCCTTTGGTTTCTTCGCGCCGTACTTGGAGCGCCTTTGCGTGCGGTTTGCCACGCCGGCGGTGTCGAGCGTGCCGCGCACTATGTGGTAGCGCACGCCGGGGAGGTCCTTGACGCGCCCGCCCCGCACAAGGACGATGGAGTGCTCTTGGAGCGCAAAAAAGAGCGCGCGGAATGCGAGGTTGAGGCATTCTGCGCGTTGGGCTAAAAAAAACGGGCGGGGGGCGCGGCAGTGCGCATATTTGTATATCTTTGCTGCGGCTTTTTGCGGCAAATGCAAAGCGTGAATAGCAATATTTTGAAAATCAAGATTCTAAAATAACTAACTCCAATTCCAAACAGTAATGGCTACAACAAACGCCAGCGCTCCCAAGAGCGCTCCCAAGAAACAGTCCAAGGGTTTCACCGGCATCAAGTCTGGTCTTTCCGTAATCCTCGTGTGCGCAGTGATCGCAGTGTGCATCTACCTCTTCGGTTTCGGTGCTATCACCAACTTCAAGGGCGGTGAGAGTACGGGATACGCATTCTCTTTTCTGACACCCTCCGACGTAAACCTCGAGCCGGCCAACCTGATGGGTACGGTTTACAAGGGCGGTTTCGTGGTGCCTGTAATCTGGACGCTCCTCATCACCGTGATTGCCCTCGCAGTTGAGCGCTTCTTCGCCATCCGCAACGCCTACGGTCGCACGAGCCTCACCAAGTTTGTCGCAGACATCAAGGTGGCTCTGAAAAACAATGATATGGCAAAGGCCCAGTCCATCTGCGACGCTCAGCGCGGCTCTGTGGCAAACGTAGTGGGCGCAACGCTCCGCAAGTACAAGGAGATGGAGGACAATACCGTCCTTACCAAGGAGCAGAAAGTACTTTCCATCCAGAAGGAGCTTGAAGAGGCTACCGCCCTTGAGATGCCTATGATGCAGGAGAACCTCCCCATCCTCGGAACCATCATCACCCTCGGTACGCTGGCCGGTCTGTTCGGTACGGTGCTCGGTATGATCAAGTCGTTCTCGGCTATGGCAAGCGGTGACGGCGGCGCAGACTCCTCCGCCCTCTCCACCGGTATCTCCGAGGCACTTGTGAACACCGCCTCCGGTATTTTGACGGGTGCCCTCGCCGTTATCGCATACAACTACTACACCAATAAGATCGACCGCCTCACTTTCTCCCTCGACGAGGTTGGTTTCACCATCGTAGAGACTTTCTCCGCAACCCACTAAACGCGTAAATAAGGTATTTAAGACATGGGACGTTTTAAAATTAAAAAACAAGACACGTTCATCGACATGACGCCGATGAGCGATGTCATGGTCCTGCTGCTTACCTTCTTTATGCTGACCGCAACTTTTGTCAAGGAAGAGCCCATCAAGGTTAACACGCCGGGGTCCATCTCCGAAATAAAGATACCTTCCAACAATCTCCTCACCATTTTTGTGGAGAGTGGGGGCAAGGTCTTTATGACGATGGACACGCCGCAGAACCTCACAAAGCTCGCCACGGCGATGAACGAGGGCGACCACCTCAGTCTCACCGCCGAGGAGGTGAAGCTCTTCTCGGAAGCCCCGACGTTCGGCTCCCCGCTCAACACCATCAAGGGATGGCTGCACGCCGAGAACAAGAACGACCTGCTCACCAAGAGCCAGGAGGCGGGCATCCCCTGCGACAGTATGAACAATGAGCTGAAGACTTGGGTAAGCACAGCGCGTGAAGCGTTTGGCGAAAGTATGAATATAGCCATCAAGGCAGACAAGTCTACTTCCTACGCCGTAATTAAAAGAGTTATGGACTCCCTGCGCGAGATTGATGAGAACCGCTACAACCTCATCACCTCACTCAAAGGCTCGGACAATTAAATTTTCACGTTATGGCAAAAAAAGGTGGAAGTAAACAGAAGAAGATGAACTCGCGCGTGGACTTCACGCCGATGGTGGATATGATAATGCTGCTTGTTACCTTCTTCATGCTCTGTACCACGCTGCTCAAACCGCAGACGATGCAGATATCCATGCCGTCCGACAAGGAGGACATGAAAGAAGAAAACCGCAGCCAAATCGCAGCTTCGAAGGCTGTCACCATCCTTATCGACGGTGAAAACAAACTCTACTACTTCAAGGGCAAGCCCGACGGAGGTACCGACCTCCCCGACGAGGGCAAGCTCTATGAGACCAAGTACGGGAAGGACGGCATCCGCAAGGTGCTTCTCAGCCTCAACCCGCAAGCGGTGAAGGAAGTGGAGAAACTTGATGCTGAGTTCGCCACGAAGAAGACGTCCAACGTGCAGGCCGAGCAGAAAATCAAGGCCGAGTACAAGGAGCGGCTCAACAAGATTAAGAACGCTGAGTATACGCCCAGCGTCATTATCAAGGCCTCCGACAAGGCCGTGTATGACAACCTCCTCTCCGTGCTCGACGAAATGCAGATTTGCAGCGTCGGCAGGTATGTGATTGACAAGTGGGCGGGCGGCGACCAAGCCAAGATCGACCAGTTCAACGGCAAGGCCCCGCAGGCGCAGTAATAACAATAAGTGAAGTATAACCGGATATGTCTAAAGTAGATTTGGCATCACGCGAGTGGTGCGACATAGTATTTGAAGGACGTAACAAAGAGTACGGAGCTTATCGTAACCGCGCCAACAAGGGCAAGTTCCAGCTGAGGGCCATCATTTTCGTCCTCATACTCATCGCCATCGTCCTTGTCGCCATCCTCGCCAAGACGGCCATTGTTAACGCCATCGAGGCTAACAAGGACAAGACCAACGACAACGTAACGGAGTTTTCCGAGTTGAAGAAGGACGAGCCTAAGAAAGAGGAGAAGAAGAAAGAGCCTGAGCTCAAGTATGAGGAGCCGAAGCAGAAGGTGGCCGTTAAGTCGTCCATCCAGTTCACGGTCCCCAAGATTGTGGAGGACGACAAAGTCGACCACTCCAAGGAGCTTAAGACCCAGGACGAGGTGACCAAAAACAAGTTCTCTATCGCCAGTGTTGACTACGACAATGGCGGCGACCCCAACAAGGGTATCAACATCGATGACCTTAAGGACAACCAGCAGGCGGGCGGTACTACCATCCCTCCAAAGGAGCCCGAGGTTGTGGATAACGCCCTTGTGGAGGTGCAGGCCACCTATCCCGGCGGTGAGGATGCTCTCTTGAAATTTGTGGCAAACAACCTTGTCTACCCGCAGATTGCCATTGAGCAGGAGCTGCAGGGTGTTGTTATGCTGCGCTTCAAGGTAGGTGTTGATGGCTCTGTGAGCGACGTGCGCATTGAGAAGAGTCTGTCGCGCGAGTGCGACCAGGCCGCCGCCGCTGTGGTGAGGAAGCTTCACCGCTTTGTCCCCGCCAAGCAGCAGGGTCGCCCGGTACCCGTGTGGTTCCGTCTCCCCATCCGTTTCCGTATCAACTAACGGCTGACATCCTGCGTCACGCGGCGGATTTCCCCTCCGCGTGTCGTGTGGCAATAAGAAGATTACCGGCTCCGGGGTATCCAATTACACCCCGGAGCCGGATTCTTGGTTCTCGCGGAATGGTTGTTTCGCAGTATGTATAACGCCCCCTCCAATCCGTACAGGGAAAGCCCGCCAGGCGCCATATACGCCCATCACGCATTCAGACAATGTCCTGCAGACGAGGAGTTCACATAAATCACATTGTCACATTTTTCGGCTTATATGCCAAATTATTGCTGTCCTGACCAGACAGGATGACTTGGCTGTGAGGGCGCGAGGTTGTCGTTTTACCCAAAACGTGTTTTACAACGCGGCGCAAATTGGGACTTTAAGGAGTTTCCGTCGAAAATCAGCCCCAGTTCGGGATAAGACAATTCCCCTAAAATAATAGGCAAAGAAACCGGCAGTCCAACAGATTGTTTGTAACATCTCATGGAAACTCTCTTAGAGTTCCTGTTACTGCTTCTTTGAAAACAAGCCCAAGACCCTCACGGGGTACGTTGTTGGGTACACCGGGCAGCCCTGCCAGTACTGAAACGCCTGACTCTTTGCTTCACGCCACTTTCGCGGAAGCCGCCCGTTGCGGTAACACGGGCGGCGGATATGTTGTGCCTTCAAGCAAATACCAAGTTCCGCCTACAAACAGCATTGTCTTATCCCGAACTGAGGTATAGCTTTATATGTTTGTTGTTTTCTTAATTCAAGTATTTTTCGAGTACGGCACGTTTGCGGGCGGAACAAGATGCCATTACTTGTATGAATTTCTCAATTTGCGTTTCTAACTCCCTTGCTTTACTGACAGCCACTCGCTGCTCAGATAAAGGGATGTTCGGAATGTTGTAGCGCATTATGTGCTCCTTGTTGCCGCGAGGCATTTTCATGCCCTTTACATCTGTCATCACATAGTCAAAGAAAGACTGCTTTGACAATATATAATATAGGAACTCAGGCAAAAAGCCACTATCGGTTGTATGAATTACCAACACATCCGGGTTGCATCCTCCATCCCGGTCTGCAAGCCATAGCTTTTTCAAATATGGTCGTATGTTTGAAAGAAGGATATCTCCTTTATGAAACTGAATGACCGAATTAGTGTTCGGTTCTCCCTCGTAAGCAACTACGCCCCCACAATTTTGCAACAGGTTGTCTGTGCTGACATAATTCTCAATCTTTAAATCTGACATAAGTATTCTTGCTTTCGCATATTCACAGATTTGCTTCAGCTGTTTTGCCC
>CAVGTC010000132.1:0-4369 GCA_963632255.1 Lachnospiraceae bacterium
GGCCTCTTTTCGGTTCAATTCGTCTGTTCGTTCAGTCGTATAGCCCGCTATACTCTTTCACTCGCAGACAAATTGCCCTCGAAAATAGTCCCGTAAAATGACAAAGACAATTTATAGAACCCACCATTAAGGATTATCCGCCCGTGCCCGCTCCCTCTGGTACTGCGAATGCGGCGGTGTAAAGCGCGTCGCCGGGGAGGTCACTCGCGCTCGCGGAAGAATGCCTCCACCTTTTTCACTGCGATGTGGTAGGACGCTTTCAGCGCACCGACGCTTGTGCCCAGCACGCGGCTCATCTCCTCGTACTTCATCTCCTCAAAGTATTTGAGGTTGAACACCACGCGCTGCTTGTCGGGCAGCCTTGATATGGCCTCCTGCAGAAGCAGCTCGGTGGCGTCGCCGTCGAAGTAGGGGTCGCCCGCCAGCTCCTGCGCCCCCAGCGCGTCAAGGTCGCCGTGCTCGCGGCGGCGCGACAGGTGCGCCAGACTTTCGTTGACAGCGATGCGGTAGAGCCAGGTGGAGAGGCTGCATTCGCCCCGGAATGAGCCGAGCGCCTGCCACGCCTTGAGGAAAGTGTTCTGCAACACGTCGTCGGCGTCGTCGTGAAACTGCACGATGCGGCGTATGTGTCCGTAGAGCACGGGACTGAGCGCACGCACCATCGCCGCGAAAGCCCGCTCGCGCGTGGAGGGGTCCCGCAGCTGGTCGAGGGTGTATGTCTCTTGTGCTTGGGGCATAGGGGGAAAGGAAGAGCGCCGGATCCGGCGTGTGTACCGGCTTCGGCGCTCCTTGTGTTTGTGTCCGCAGCGGGGCGGCGGCAGTACGCCGTCTGTCAGGACAGCGCGGTCTTTCTCACGAGCTTGCCCACCTTTATGATGTAGCAGCCCTTGCCGAGGTTGAGGGAAAACTGGCGGTCCGCGCCGTCTACCTTGCACGACGCCACCTTTACACCTGTCAGGTTGTACACCTCAAGGGTCTCGCCGGCGGCGTTCTGCACATGCACATACAGCGTGTGCCCTTTCACCTCGATGGTCACCGCCGCCTCACCCACGGCGGAGGCCGCCTCGGCTGCCGCCTCCTCGGGAAGCTGCGCCGCGCGTCCCGCAGCCGGGACGGCGCAAAGGGTGATAATGGCAAGTATTGTGTTGAGTAATGTCTGCTTCATACGCGTTTGTGTCCGTACCTTATATTAAGGGCGCATCCCTTAAACGTGGGATACACGCTGCAAATATAAGGCGCGGCGTGGGAAAGGCAAACTTTGGCGCGGGCTTTTTTACGGGTAAACGCAAGTTTTACTACTTTTGCCGCCTAAACCAGTAGTTACAAGCAGGGGTGTACGCGCACTCGCGCGTGCTGAGATCATACCCACCGAACCTGCACCGGGCAATGCCGGCGAAGGGAGTCTTGAGCGGATATGCGCACGCGCCGGGTATGCCGGCGGCGGAAAGGCGCGGGGCGCGTTCCGCACGCGGGAAATCGCGCCGCACCCCAACCACACAGCGATGGTACCAGTACAATTCATCACCCACGAGACGGCCAGGGTGTCCTACGAGCAGTCGGCCGCGCTCGCGCTGAAAGGCGGCTGCCGCTGGGTGCAGCTGCGCATGAAAGGCGCGTCGGACGACGAGGCCGAACCCGTGGCGCGGCGCCTGCGCGAGGCGTGCCGCGAAGCGGGAGCCACCTTTATAATAGACGACCGCGTGGAGCTGGCGAAAAAGGTGGAGGCCGACGGCGTGCACCTCGGGCGCGAGGACATGCCCGTGGAAAAGGCACGCGAGGTGCTCGGCCACGGCTTCATCATCGGCGGGACGGCCAACACCATTGACGACATACGGCGGCTGAAGCGTGCCGGGGCCGACTATATAGGCTGCGGCCCGTTCCGCCACACGGAGACCAAGAAACGGCTCGCCCCGCTGCTGGGGCTTGACGGCTACCGCCGCATCATGGCGGCGGTGCGCGCCGAGGGGCTGCGCATCCCCGTGTGCGCCATCGGCGGCATTGAGGCAGCCGATGTGCCCGCCCTGCTCGCCGCCGGCGTGGACGGCATCGCCGTGAGCGGCGCGGTGATACGCGCCGAGAACCCTGCCGCCGCGATGAGGGCGTTCCTCACTGCGGACGAAGAACTTTAACATCCCCCTCCCTTCCAAAGAAAACCTCTGATTATGGATGACAAGATGAAGATAAGCTACCCCTCCAGCGAGAAAGTATACCTGCCGGGGAAGCTCTACCCCGGGCTGCGCGTGGCCATGCGCCGTGTGAAGCTCACCCCCACGGTGACAAAGGACGCTGACGGGAAGAAGCATTTCCGCGAAAACGCGCCGGTGACCGTGTACGACACGAGCGGGCCGTACTCCGACCCGTCCTATGAGCCCGACCTCGGGAAAGGTCTGCCCCGTCTGCGCGAGAAATGGATAGAGGAGCGCGGCGGCGTGAAGCGGCTGCCGGAGTTTTCCTCGGAGTACTGCCGCGCACGCCTCGCCGACCGCTCGCTCGACTCCCTGCGCTTCTCGCACAGACACCTGCCGCTGCGCGCCCTCCCCGGTGCGGCGGTGACGCAGCTTGCGCTGGCGCGGAAAGGCGTGGTGACGCCGGAGATGGAGTATGTGTCGGTGCGCGAAAACATGGACTGCGCCGCGCTCGGCATCGAGAGCCGCATCACGCCGGAGTTTGTGCGTGACGAAATTGCGGCCGGCCGCGCCGTCATCCCCGCCAACATCAACCACCCGGAGGCCGAGCCGATGATTATCGGGCGCAACTTCCTCGTGAAAATCAACACCAACATAGGCAACTCCGCCACTACGTCCACCATTGAGGAGGAGGTGGAGAAAGCCGTGTGGAGCTGCAAGTGGGGCGGAGACACCATCATGGACCTTTCCACGGGGAAGAACATACACGAGACGCGCGAGTGGATTGTGCGAAACAGCCCCGTGCCCGTGGGGACAGTGCCCATGTACCAGGCGATGGAAAAGGTAAATGGGCGCGCAGAGGACCTCACGTGGGAACTCTTCCGCGACACGCTCGTCGAGCAGTGCGAGCAGGGCGTGGACTACTTCACGATACACTGCGGCATACGCCGGAAAAACATACACCTTGCGCAGGGGCGCATGACGGGCATGGTGAGCCGCGGCGGCAGCATCATATCGGAGTGGTGTATGAAGCACGACCGCGAGAGCTTCCTTTACGAGCACTTTGACGACATCTGCGACCTCCTCGCGCAGTATGACGTCGCGGTGTCCCTTGGCGACGGACTGCGCCCCGGCTCCATTTACGACGCCAACGACAAGGCGCAGTTTGCCGAGCTTGACACGATGGGCGAGCTGGTCACGCGGGCTTGGGACAAGGGCGTGCAGGCTTTCATCGAGGGACCTGGGCACGTGCCCTTGCACAAGATTCCGGAAAACATGGAGCGGCAGGTGCGCAACTGCCATAACGCGCCGTTCTACACCCTCGGTCCGCTTGTGACGGACATCGCGCCGGGGTACGACCACATCACTTCCGCCATCGGCGCGGCCAACATCGCCGCGCTCGGCACGGCGATGCTTTGCTACGTGACGCCGAAAGAGCACCTTGCCCTGCCGCAGCGCGAGGATGTGCGCACGGGGGTGGTGACCTACAAGATAGCCGCGCACGCCGCCGACCTGGCCAAGGGGCACCCCGGGGCGCAGGTGCGTGACGATGCGCTCTCGAAGGCACGCTATGAGTTCAGGTGGAAAGACCAGTTCAACCTCAGCCTCGACCCCGAGCTCGCCACCGAGTACTACAAGGCGGCGCATTACGAAAACGGCGAGTTCTGCACGATGTGCGGCCCCAACTTCTGCGCCATGCGTATTTCGCACCGGCTGGACAAGTGTACGGACTGACCCTTCCGCCCCTCCGCCGTCCCTGCGACGTAACCAGCCCGCCGGGAGGGCGGACACAATGGCAAAGGCTTGCGCCACCCCGCCACGGGGACGCAAGCCTTTGCCGTTTTACTTTTATTCCTTGCCGTATAAGCACGCACTCAGTTTCTTCGGCTTTTCGGTTTGAAGTCTATGCGCCAAACTACACTGAACGCAGTGCTTGCCGTGCCAACGTGGGGCGCCGGTGCCCTGTCCCCACGGGGATAATGTGTCCGCAGCCCCTGTAAAATCAAAATGTCACAATTTCTCGTGGAAAACTGACAAATTGCCAAAATCGGGGCGGCGGGGAATCGGCTAAAATTTAGGAAAGTTTAACGGCGTCGGCGGCCTGTAGCGGTCCAGTGCACCCTTTTTGAAGCCAAGCCTGCACTTCGGTGACAAGATGCCGCGGTACTTTGAAGGCCAAGCCGCACCCCAGTGACCCGATACCGCGGTACTCCGTGGCCCAAGTGCAGGCGTTTTGACTCGAA
>CAVGTC010000133.1:0-4328 GCA_963632255.1 Lachnospiraceae bacterium
ATCTTGTCACCGAAGTGCAGGCTTGGCTTCAGAAAGGGTACACCGGGCCGCTACAGGCCGCCGGCGTCGTTAAACTTTCCTAAATCTTCACCGAAGCCCGTTTTGACATTTTGCTCGGTTTTCGGCGCAAAAACTGACATCCCGGCTTTTCGGCACAGTGTGCCGCCGCGCCGCCCCGGCCTCGCGGGAAACCGGGCGGGCGCGGGATGCCGCGCCGCCCGCGCCGTGCCGCCCTGCATCCCGCTATCGGGTCAAAATGCGGCAAATTTGCCGCGATATCGGGTCAGAGTGACCCGATAAACGGGATAAAAAGCGCAATTTTGACCCGATTAAAAGTTTTCACCGATGACACCAGCTTTGCACATACTGCAATTTCTGCACTACCACCCGCTCTCCGGCAGGGAGCAGATAGCGCGCGCACTGACGGACGCGCCCAGCGAAAGCACCTTGAAAAGGCTGCTCCGCAGTCTGGTGGACGAGGGGATGGTGGAGGTCAGCGGACGCGGGCCTACAACAAAATACACGCTCTCGGCACAGGCGCAGGTGACAATGCCGCTCGACCTCGACACCTACTTCGAGAAAGACATCGACGAGCGCGAGGTGCAGCAAACGTTTAACTTCCACCTCATACGCGACACGCTCCACAAAGTGCGGATATTCACGGCAGACGAGCTCGCCACGCTGCACAACGCTCAGAAGCAGTTTGAGCGCAACACGGAGGGGATGACCGGGACGGAGTACCGCAAGGAAATGGAACGCCTCGGCGTGGACCTTTCATGGAAGTCGTCACAGATAGAGGGCAACACGTACTCGCTACTGGAGACGGAAAGGCTGCTGAAAGACAAACAGACGGCCGCGGGCAAGACAAAGGAGGAGGCCGTCATGCTGCTGAACCACAAAGACGCCCTCGACTTCGTGCTTGACGTGCCCGACTACCTGAAAGAGATTTCCGTACACCGCATAGAGGACATCCACTCCATCCTTACAAAGGAGCTTGGGGTGGACCGCAACATCCGCCACCGCCGCGTAGGCATCACCGGCACCAACTACCGCCCGCTTGACAACGAATTTCAAATACGCGAGGCGCTTGAAGACACCTGCACGCTTATCAACGGGAAGGAGGACATCTTCGAGAAAGCCATCCTCGCGCTGGCGCTGCTGTCATACATACAAGCCTTCGCGGACGGAAACAAACGTACGGCACGCATAACCGCCAACGCCATACTCATTGCCAACGGCTACTGCCCCGTCTCTTTCCGCACGGTCGACTCCATCGACTACAAGAAAGCCATGCTGATGTTTTACGAGCAAAACAACATCGCCGCCTTCAAGAAAATCTTCATAGAGCAGTTTCTCTTTGCCGTCAACACTTACTTCTAAGGAAAGCGGCTTCAAGTTCGGGATGGGCGCGGCACGCCGCTGTTTTGGGCGTGCACCGAGACTCAAACCTTGCGAATTCTGACATTTTCGGCGTTTCAAACTTTGCGAATTCTGACACTTTCGGCGGAATGACGCTCTTTTTCAAGGGTTTTCCCTCGTCGCTCTGCGGGGAGGGCGGGCGCAAGCCGGCGGATGCCGCATTGCGAGCGGAGTTGGCCACGCCACGCACCCCCGCCGTGCGCGGGCAAGCTGCGGGAGATGGAGCGGGGGCTTGACGCGGGAGGGGCGGATTTTGCATTATGCAGCGAAAACATTATGTTTGCACTGCATAATAATTACGCGGGAATATGGAATTTGTAGACAGAACAGAGGAGACTGCGCGCCTGCGGGACGTGCTGGGGCGCGGAAAGCCGGCGTTTGCGGTGGTGTACGGGCGCAGGCGTCTTGGCAAGTCCACCCTCATAAAGAGGGTGCTGGCAGACGGCGACGTGTACTTTCTTGCCGACCGCTCGGAGGGCGGTCACCAGAGGGCTTTGCTGGCAAGGGCGGCGGCACAGGCACTGCCGGACTTTGACAAAGCGTCGTACCCGGACTGGGAGTCGGTTTTCCGCGCGCTGGGATACCGTGCGGGGAAACGCTTCACGCTGTGCCTGGACGAGTTTCCGTACCTTGTGGAGCAGTCGCCCGAGCTACCGTCGGTGTTGCAGAAACTGGTGGACGAGGGGCGGCTGGGCTACAACATCGTGGTGTGCGGGTCGTCGCAAAACATGATGTACGGGCTCTTTCTTGACGCCTCGGCCCCGCTGTACGGACGCGCCGACGAGATACTGAGGCTTGCGCCGATACGCGTGCCGTATGTGCGCGAGGCGCTGGGGCTTGACGCAGTGTCCGCCGTGGAGGAGTATGCCGTATGGGGCGGCGTGCCGCGCTACTGGGAACTGAGAGAGCGGCGTGCCACGCTGGCCGAGGCGCTGTGGCACAATGTCTTCTCGCCCAACGGGACGCTTTACGAGGAACCAGCGAAACTCTTTCAGGATGACGTGAAGGACGTGGTGAAGACCTTCACCATCATGTCTTATGTCTGCGCGGGCGCAAACAGGCTTTCGGAGATTGCCGCAAGGTGCGGCGAACCCGCCACAAACCTTTCGCGCCCGCTGAGGAAACTCATCGACCTTGGCTTCCTTGAAAAGGAAGTGCCGTTTGGCACGGACGGGAAAAACGCGAAAAAGAGCCTGTACAAGATATCCGACCCGTTTATGGCCTTTTACTTCCGCTTTGTGGTGCCCAACCGCTCTTTCATCGAGCTTGGCCGGCGCCTGCCCGTCGAGCAGGCGCTTGACGCCCACTTCCGCGAGTATGTGTCCATGCAGTGGGAAAAATTGTGCCGGGACGCAGTTACGGGCAACGCGGTGGGCGGGACGGTGTACGGCAGGGCCTGCCGCTGGTGGGGGGCTGTGACCGACGGGGAGCGTCGCCCCGCGCAGATAGAGCTTGACGTGGTGGCGGAGTCGCTTGACAGGAAACGCCTGCTGGTGGGCGAGTGCAAATGGACGGCGAAAGAGAACGCGGACCGCCTGCTGGCCGAACTGCGCCACAAGGCATCGCTGCTGCCGTTTGCCAAAGGGCATGAGGTGGTGCCCGTGCTTTTCCTTAAAAACGCGCTGGAGGACGGCGCGGAGGAAGGGACGGCGCTGCTGCCGGAGGATGTCATCGCGATGTCCCTGTGACGGGAGAGGCTGTCGCGGCGAAGCGCGTCCCGTTCTACATGGTGCCATTCTTGTAAGAGGGTCGGATTTTGCATTACCGATATTATGCGGCGGAAACATTATGCCGGTGCTGCATAATGTTTCCGCCGCATAATCACTATTACCCGAAGTGACACCCGCGCGCTGTCCGCCGCCAGGGGCGCGGAGCGCCACTGTTTTGGGATGTTTGGACCTATAGGCCAACATTTTGTGTAAGACATCACGGAGAATGCGCGCTTTGCCCGTAATTTCTTCAGCGCCGGTGCCCCCATGTCCCCATTTGTGCCTACCCCACCATCCCCACTCCGTCAAATGACGGGGCAACGACTAACGCAGCCGGGCAAACAGCTCCTCTATTTTGGAAACTATGCGGTGTTGCTCGGCGAGAGGGGGTAACGCAAAAGATTCGTTTCTGATTGTACTACCAGAAATAGCTTTAAACGTAGACCCCGTACTTTTTGACTCAAAAATCTGTTGATAAGTAACCAAGGCGTAATAAGCAAAATCTAAATCAATCGCCAGATTAGGCTTTAAACCGCATAATCCACGCCCTATGCAAATATCACGTTGAGTAATGTTTACTACGCCTACAGGAGCACGGACACAAAGCAAAATGGAATTGGACTTTGCTATTTTTGTGGGAGCATCAGTAAAGGTTTCCGAACGTCTTAGGTATTTGTTTCCAAACAATATTTTCCCTTGGTGGAATTCTATACCTTGTTGGCAATTAATGCTATGGCCATCGGGTGACTGCCCCATCGTTATTTCAAAAAGAGCACTGAAATCACACACGCACCACCCCTGCGGCACTTTCCCATACTTATCGTTACCCGAAGCTATTTCCGCCTTGGGGTTGATGCGGCGGAGGAGCGCCGAGGCCGGCTCGTCGGCGGGGTCCTGTGGCACAAGGCGGCCTTGGATGGCTTCCTGCAGAATGGATTTCTTCAAGAGGTCATTGATGGAAGCATTCAGTTTGCACAATGCCTCCTCGCTCTTGCCATACCGCTCCAACAAAGGCTCCAACTCTTGCAGCTTGGCAACTATGCGGCGCTGCTCGGGGAGAGGAGGTATTGGTATTAATCGAGGCTTCATATTTTCCATAGAAACATGAATCATCGTACTTCCCGTTGTAGATGCTTTCACTTGCGCCTTATCAAACAAGAAGAAATAATACAAATACTCTCTAAACAGAACCTTTGTATC
>CAVGTC010000134.1:0-3881 GCA_963632255.1 Lachnospiraceae bacterium
CGCGCGACACACTGAATGAAAGCCCCGGGGACACCCTGTCCCCGGGGCTTTCCCCTTTTTTTCGTAAGTTTGCCCTACCAACAAGCACAAGACAAGCGTATGGCAACGAGCGCAACGGGGAAAAACCTCAAGATGTACTACTCCATCGGCGAGGTGGCGAAGATGGTGGGGGTTAACGAGACCCTCCTCCGCTACTGGGAAACACAGTTCACGCAGATTTCGCCCAAGAAGGCGGGACGCGGCATCAGGCAGTACACCGAGTCGGACATCGAGCAGGTGCGGCGCGTGTACCACCTCGTCAAGGAGCGCGGACTGAAAATATCCTCCGCCCGCGAGGTGCTCTCGAAAAACCGCGAGGGTACGGTGCAGACCATCGAGGCGGTGCGCCGCCTGCGCGAGGTGAGGGCGCAGCTTGCCGCCCTCCGCACCTCGCTCGCCTCACTTTGACGCTGGCGGGCGCAGTTTTCCGCGCAAGGGAGGAACCCCCACCCGCCGGCAGAACCACTTACGGAGAAACAACACGAGGACGCACACCACACGGACGGCACTCACCCGCCCGCGCCGCCGCGCGCATTGTTTTTCCACGCATTATTTTTCCCAGAACCAACAAACGCACGGATGAAAGCCAAGACCGTATACGTATGCTCGGAGTGCGGGCAGGACAGCGTGAAGTGGGTGGGGCGCTGCCCCTCCTGCGGGCAGTGGAACACGATGCGCGAGATGCATCTGGCGCAGGACAGCGCGTCCGCGCCCGGAGCCGCCGCCGCACGCCGCGCCCTCGACACCCTGCCCGGCACGCGCGCCCCGCGCCCCGTCCCCCTCAGTGAGGTGGACGCCGCCGAGGAGCCGCGCATCCCCACGCGCGACCCCGAGCTCGACCGAGTGCTGGGCGGCGGACTCGTCCCCGGCTCGCTCACGCTCATCGGCGGCGAGCCCGGCATAGGAAAGTCCACCCTGCTTCTCCAGACCCTCGTGCGCATGGAGGGGCGGCGCATACTCTACGTCAGCGGCGAGGAGAGCGAGCGGCAGATAAAGCTGCGCGCCGACCGCCTCCACCCCGGCGGCGGGGGCGGCGTGCTGCTGCTGTGCGAAACGCGCCTCGAGCAGGTATTCGCCCACATAAAGGCCGAGCGTCCCGAGCTGCTCGTCGTCGACTCCATACAGACCATGGCCGTGGAGGGCGTGGAAAGCTCGCCCGGCAGCGTCACCCAGATACGCGAGTGCGCCGCCGCCCTGCTGAAGTACGCCAAGGAGAG
This sequence comes from Lachnospiraceae bacterium, assembly GCA_963632255.1. Lineage (GTDB taxonomy): Bacteria > Bacteroidota > Bacteroidia > Bacteroidales > Bacteroidaceae > Alloprevotella. The sequence goes on from CAVGTC010000134.1 coordinate 1,257, forward strand.
CGGCACGCCCGTCATACTTGTGGGGCACATCACCAAGGACGGCACGATAGCCGGTCCCAAGGTGCTTGAGCACATCGTGGACACCGTGCTGCAGTTTGAGGGCGACCGCCACTATATGTACCGCATCCTGCGCAGCGCGAAAAACCGCTTCGGCTCAACCTCCGAGCTTGGCATCTACGAGATGCGCTCGGACGGACTGCGCCCCGTCGACAACCCCTCCGAGCTGCTGCTCACGCAGGACGGGGGCGAACTCAGCGGCATCGCCATCGCGGCGGCCGTGGAGGGCGTGCGCCCCTTCCTCATAGAGACACAGGCCCTTGTCTCCACCGCCGCCTACGGCACGCCGCAGCGCTCGGCCACGGGCTTCGACCTGCGCCGCCTCAACATGCTGCTGGCCGTGCTGGAAAAGCGCGTGGGCTTCAAGCTGGCGCAGAAAGACGTCTTCCTCAACATAGCCGGCGGCATAAAGGTCACCGACCCCGCCATCGACCTCTCCGTCATCGCCGCCGTGCTTTCCAGCAACGTGGACACAGCCATCGAGCGGGGCGTGTGCGTGGCGGGCGAAGTGGGGCTCAGCGGCGAGATACGCCCCGTCACGCGCATAGCGCAGCGCATATCCGAGGCCGAGAAACTGGGCTTCGCCCGCATCCTCGTGCCCGAGGGCAACATAAAGGGGCTGGAGGACGCGCCGCGCCGCATCGAGGTGACCCCGGTGTCGCGCGTCGAGGCCGCCCTGCGCGAACTTTTCGGCTGACCCGCCGCCGGCACGCACAACAAGGAAAAATGATAAAGCAACTCAACATACGCGTCGCGCCGCAAGTGGCGGCGAGCGACAAGCTGCTGCGCCGCCACGTGGCGGGCGAGCTGGCTATGGACGCGCGCACCATCACCGCGCTGCGCGTGCGCCGCCGCAGCATAGACGCGCGGCAGCGCAACATCTTTGTCAACCTCTCCCTCGACCTCTACGTCAACGAGCAGCCACCCGCCCTTTCCTACGAACCGGTTACCTACCCCGACGTGAGCCGGGCGGAGCGCGTCATCGTGGTGGGGGCAGGACCCGGCGGACTCTTCGCCGCGCTGCGCCTGATAGAACTGGGGCTGCGCCCCGTCGTGCTGGAGCGCGGAAAGGACGTGCACGAGCGGCGCAAGGACATCGCCCTTATTTCCCGCGAGCACCGCGTCGACCCCGAGAGCAACTACTCTTTCGGCGAGGGCGGCGCGGGGGCTTACTCGGACGGCAAGCTCTTCACGCGCTCGAAGAAGCGCGGCGACACGGAGAAGATACTGCGTGTCTTCTGCCAGTTTGGCGCAAGCACCGACATCCTCGCCGACGCCCACCCGCACATCGGCACCGACCGCCTGCCGCGCATCATCGAGAACATGCGCGAGCAGATAAGGCGCAGCGGCGGCGAGGTGCGCTTCGGCACGCGCGCAGACCGCCTCGTGGTGGAGGACGGGCGCGTGCGGGGCGTGGAGTGCTCGACGGGCGAGACGTTCGCGGGACCGGTGATACTTGCCACGGGACACTCCGCCCGCGATGTCTACCGCCACCTGCGCGACAGCGGCATTGCCATCGAGGCGAAGGGCATCGCCGTGGGCGTGCGCCTTGAGCACCCGGCGGAGACGATAGACCGCATACAATACCACAACCGCGAGGGGCGCGGCAAATACCTCCCGGCGGCCGAGTACAGCTACGTGGCGCAGTGCGGCGGGCGCGGCGTGTACAGCTTCTGCATGTGCCCCGGCGGCGTGGTGGTGCCGGCCGCCAGCGGCCCGGGGCAGCTTGTGGTGAACGGAATGAGCCCCTCCGCACGCAACACGGCGTGGAGCAACTCGGGCATGGTGGTGGAGACGCGCGTGGACGACCTCTCCGGCGAGCTTGCGCCTTTCCTCACGGAGGCGATGGCCGACGAGGACTTCGCCGGGGCGCACGCCGACATTGACGACCCCGCCAACCCGCTGCGCATGATGTACTTCCAGGAAGCGCTCGAGCGGGCGGCGTGGCAGCAGGGCGGACGGCGGCAGACGGCTCCGGCGCAGCGCATGGCCGACTTTGTCAACCGCCGCCTCAGCTACGACCTGCCAAAGTCCAGCTACCCGGCGGGTCTGGTGTCGTCGCCGCTCCACTTCTGGATGCCGTCCTTCGTCGTGTCGCGCCTCAGGGAGGGCTTCAACGCCTTCGGCCGCCGCGCCCACGGCTTCCTCACCGACGAGGCGGTGGTGATTGCCGCCGAGACGCGCACCTCTTCGCCCGTGCGCATCCTGCGCGACAGCGCGACGCTGTGCCACGTGCAGGTGGCGGGGCTTTACCCGTGCGGCGAGGGCGCGGGCTACGCGGGCGGCATTGTCAGCGCGGCCATGGACGGCGAACGCTGCGCCTGCGCCTGCGCCAAGGCACTGGCGGAAAAACTCTGAAAGGGCGGCGCGGCAAGGCGTGTACTGCCGCGCCCAAACCACTCTGTGTACAGCCGCTGCAAGAATCATAATGTCAGTTTTTCGGCGCAAAATCTGACATTCTGCTCCGGCGGGCGTTTTAACATTTCTTGCTTTCGGCGGAAAAATGTTGTATATTTGTACTACAAGATAGGGACATCCCGCGAGGAATGTCCCTTTATTTTTGCCTAT
>CAVGTC010000135.1:0-3870 GCA_963632255.1 Lachnospiraceae bacterium
CAAACCGCACGCAAAGGCGCTCCAAGTACGGCGCGAAGAAACCAAAGGGGGGAAAGAAGTAACAAAGCCGTGAGGCTTAAACTTGGTTGCCGCGGTTGAGTAAACACCCCGCTGCCATATGGCACGGCACTTGTTGAAGACTGGGAGCAGCCCGAAACAACCAAAATATCAAAATGAGAAAAGCAAAACCTAAGAAGCGTGTGATCCTTCCGGATCCCGTCTTTGGGGACCAGAAGGTTTCCAAGTTCGTCAACCACCTGATGTACGACGGTAAGAAGTCCATCTCCTACTCCATCTTCTACAAGGCACTTGAGATTGTCGGCGAGAAGATGAAAGACCAGGAGAAAAGTGCTCTTGAAATCTGGAAGACCGCCCTTGACAAAATCACCCCGCAGGTGGAGGTGAAGAGCCGCCGCATTGGTGGTGCCACTTTCCAGGTTCCTACGGAAATCCGCCCGGATCGCAAAGAGTCCGTATCCATGAAGAATATGATTGGTTACGCTCGCAAGCGTGGCGGTAAGACGATGGCTGACAAACTGGCAGCTGAGATTATGGATGCCTTCAACGAGCAAGGCGGAGCATACAAGCGCAAGGAAGATATGCACCGTATGGCTGAGGCTAACCGCGCATTTGCACATTTCAGATTCTAAATCACTGAGCTGACAAGAAGATGGCAAAGAACGATTTACATTTGACGCGCAACATCGGTATCATGGCGCATATCGATGCCGGCAAGACCACGACTTCGGAACGCATACTTTTCTACACGGGTAAAACCCATAAGATAGGTGAGGTACATGACGGCGGTGCCACGATGGACTGGATGGCTCAGGAACAAGAGCGCGGTATCACCATAACCTCCGCCGCCACCACCTGTTTTTGGCACTGGAACGACAACCAGTACAAAATCAACCTTATCGACACCCCGGGTCACGTGGACTTCACCGCAGAGGTGGAGCGCTCACTGCGCGTTCTTGATGGTGCAGTTGCAACATATTGCGCTGTTGGCGGCGTTGAGCCGCAGTCGGAAACGGTGTGGCGTCAGGCTGACAAGTACAACGTCCCCCGTATCGGCTATGTAAACAAGATGGACCGCTCTGGTGCTGACTTCTTTGAGGTCGTACGCCAGATGAAAGACATTCTTGGTGCAACCCCTTGCGTACTCTCAATTCCTATCGGCGCAGAAGAGAAATTCAAAGGTATTGTTGACCTCATCAAGATGAAAGCCATCTATTGGCACGATGAGACAATGGGCGCTGAGTACGAGGTGGACGACATCCCTGCAGAGCTCCAGGCTGAGGCGCAGGAGTGGCACGACAAACTGCTTGAGACGGCAGCCGAGTGCGATGAGAGCCTTATGGACAAATTCTTTGACGATCCCTCCACCATCACCGAGGATGAGCTCATTGCCGCAATCCGAAAGGGTACACTCGCAATGGACATTGTGCCGATGACGCAGGGTTCTTCGTTCAAGAATAAGGGTGTACAGACGCTGCTTGACTACGTTTGCATGTTCCTCCCGTCCCCCCTTGACACCCCCAACATCGTGGGTACTAACCCCGATACTGGTGAGGAGGAAGACCGCAAACCCAGCGAGGACGAACACACCTCGGCGCTTGCGTTTAAGATTGCCACCGACCCGTACGTGGGACGACTTACATTCTTCCGCGTCTATTCCGGCAAGGTTGAGGCTGGATCTTATGTATATAACAGCCGCTCGCGCAAGAAAGAGCGTGTGAGCCGTCTCTTCCAGATGCACTCCAACCACCAGAACCCTGTTGAGGTTATCAGCGCGGGTGACATCGGTGCCGGTGTAGGTTTCAAGGATATCCACACCGGCGACACGCTCTGCGAAGAGGATGCTCCCATCGTGTTGGAGTCTATGGACTTCCCTGATCCTGTGATCGGTATCGCCGTTGAGCCCAAAACGCAGAAAGACCTTGACAAACTTTCTCAGGGACTTGCTAAACTTGCCGAGGAGGATCCTACCTTCACAGTGAAGACTGACGAGCAGAGCGGCCAGACGGTTATTAGTGGTATGGGTGAGCTTCATCTGGACATCATCATTGACCGATTGAAGCGCGAGTTCAAGGTTGAATGTAACCAGGGCAAGCCGCAGGTTAACTACAAAGAAGCCATCACAAAGACCGTCAACCTCCGCGAGGTTTATAAGAAACAGTCTGGTGGTCGTGGTAAATTTGCAGACATCATCGTAAATGTGGGTCCCGTTGATGAGGACTTCAAGGAGGGTGGCCTGCAGTTTATCAACAAAGTGACTGGCGGTAACATCCCCAAGGAGTTTATCCCCTCTGTTCAGAAAGGCTTTGAAAACGCCATGAAGAGCGGTGTGCTGGGTGGTTTCCCCTTGGACAGTCTGAAAGTGGAGCTGCTTGACGGTTCGTTCCACCCTGTGGACTCTGACCAGTTGTCTTTTGAGATCGCTGCCCTGCAAGCATACAAGAATGCTTGCTCGCAGGCTGGTCCTGTGCTGATGGAGCCTATTATGAAACTTGAGGTTGTAACACCCGAGGAGAATATGGGTGATGTCATCGGCGACCTTAACAAGCGTCGTGGTCAGGTAGAAGGCATGGAGAGCAGCCGTAGCGGTGCACGCATTGTCAAGGCAATGGTTCCCCTGGCTGAAATGTTCGGCTATGTGACGGCACTCCGTACCATCACATCGGGTCGCGCCACCAGCTCTATGCAGTACGACCACCACGCTCCCGTATCTTCGAGCATCGCACGCAGCGTACTTGAGGAAATAAAAGGACGTGTTGACCTCATCAAGTAAGCAGAAAACAACTAAGGAGGGGGAACGCCCTCTATAAACAAAGACTGCGTTCCCCTTCCTTTTTAGGTTTTCCGAATAAACAGGCATTCGCTTTTCTCACGCATAACGAATGACTCTTATGCATAAGGAGCGGATGAAACAAACAACAAAATAAGAAATGAGTCAGAAAATCCGTATCAAGCTGAAAAGCTACGACCACACTCTTGTGGAGAAGTCCGCAGAGAAGATCGTGAAGAACGTGAAGGCTACGGGCGCAATCGTAAGCGGTCCAATCCCCCTTCCTACACACAAGCGTATCATCACCGTGAACCGCTCCACCTTCGTAAACAAGAAAAGCCGTGAGCAGTTCCAGATTTCCTCTTACAAGCGTCTTATAGATATCTACAGCTCCACGGCCAAGACCGTTGATGCTTTGATGAAACTTGAGTTGCCCTGCGGTGTAGAGGTAGAAATCAAAGTGTAGTATACACGTTCTCACTCCATCGGCAAAGGTACTACCAACAAAAGTTAAAAGGCCGATAATTGTATAAAAGATAAGGGTTTTTGTATTTACAGAACCCTTGGAAGAACTTGCGAGATATTGCGGCAGGCAATATCTCGCTTTTTATATCAATTTGATGGAAAACCAAAGGCTTTGCACGCACCTTAGTACGGAATTAAAGCGAATTAAACGAACTTTAAGCTACAAGGCGACGAAGCCCTTTGCCTTCAAGCTTAGTCTCTCACGACTTCCTCCCATGGATCCTCATACGCCTCTCATCCACCCCCATCATACATCCTCACGCCTAAAAAGGGCTCTCTTTTTCCGCTTTCTATTTATTGTAGAGTACTAAGCATTGCCTTACACATAAGGTGATTGCAGGAAAAGCCATAGATTGTATGAATTGACACGCTTATTTTATAAACTGCAGTATACCTTGTACTTGTTCTCAATCTGCGATGCGTAACGATTACCGACTTTCTGCATCATCTCAACGTATTCGGCAGCACCGCCCACTGCGTTGCCAATCTCCTCATCCGTTGCCTCCTCAGAGAGGTTCTTGCCGAGTATGTCGGCGAGACCCTCAATCTCGGTCTGG
>CAVGTC010000136.1:0-3411 GCA_963632255.1 Lachnospiraceae bacterium
AAGGGACATTCCTCTCGGGATGTCCCTATCTTGTAGTACAAATATACAACATTTTCCCGCCGAAAGCAAGAAATGTTAAAACGCCCGCCGGAGCAAAATGTCAGTTTTTAGCCCCGTTTGCTTACACTTCGCAAAACGCGGCCGCCGCGCGAAGGTGCGAAAACGCAGCCACCCCGCCCACCCGCATGCGCGGAAAGCACCCGGGGCGCGGGTGTCAGTATATGCGTGATGCGCCTTATATATATAATGCGTGCGCGTGCGCGGCGGCCGCCCGCCGTCAGCGGCCAAACTGCCGCATAAAGGCGTCTATCATCTCCACCCCGCGCGGCGTGGCGCAGCCGCGTATGGTGACAACGGCCGTGTTGACAAATATCTCGCGCTCGCCCCGGCTGTGCATCTCGGGGTTGCGCATCAAGGCCTCCATACCCTCCATCAGGTGGTTGTACACTATGGAGAAATCCACCGAGGGCAGGAAGACACCTTCCCTTATGCCGCTGCTGAGAAAGTCCACCGCCAGCCGCTCCTGCCGCTTGCGCCCCTGCCGCAGGTGCGCCTCCACCTTGGGGTATTTCAGTATGTCGGTGAAGAAGCCGAACGTCTTTCCCTCCATCTCCTCCATCTTCATCTTGAAGACAAGCAGCACAAGCTCCAGCACGTTGCCCGCCTGCGCGGCGGCCTCCGAAAGGCGGCGGTCCACCTCCGCCTCGTGACGCTGCACGCAAGCCAGCAGCAGGTCCTCCTTGTCGCGGAACACCTGGTAGAGCGTGCGTTTTGACATGCCCAGCATATGGGACACGTCGTCCATCGTCACGCCTTTTATGCCGCGCTCGCGGAAAGCGGCGGAGGCGGCGCTTATGACACGGGCGCGTGTCTCTTCTACGGATGTGGGGGCGGGGGCGGTCATTGCTTGAAGGGTGGTTTCGCCGCTTGCGCGGCACGCCATATTATATATAAAGGTCGCGCGGACACGGCGCAGGGGCGGCGCGGACGCGTCGGGGCAAAGGTATAAAACTTTTCGCCGCCGCGCGGTTTCCTGCCTCGCATTTGCCCGCACGCCCCACGGAAAGCGCCGCGCACGGGCAGGGATGGCGCAATTATCGGTGGAAACGCTGATAAGTCCGACAAAAAGGCGGATTTTGGGGGCGATTTCCCATTTTCCCCCCTGTCGGGGGGGGTAATTCATTAATATTTACATTACTTTTGCACCATTACAGCTTTGTCTGCCGTGTGCCGCCGCGGCGGAAGCGGCAAGAACCGGACTATCCCCCGACACGCCCAAAGCGGGACAACGGGGCTTTCCCCGGACCGCCGCAAAGCCCGCACGCCCATCCCTGCGGGCTGCGCAACGCACGGCACGCGCGGAGGTGGCCTTACGAAAGAGAATCATCCTAAAAACTCATCAAATAGTTAACCTCAGAAAATCTGCTATGAAAAGAATTTCCACATTCTTGCTTGCGCTCCTCTCCTTTGTGGGAGTGACGGCGTACGCGCAGACATCCTACACTTTCACGGTGTCAGACGCGCCCACGGACGGCGCGTTTGCGGATGACACGCACTGGTATTACATCTCCTGCAAGAAAGCGGGCTACCTCAGTGCGGGCAATCTTGACTCCAGCGACCAGCTCACGGTCAGCAACACCACGAAACCCACGGACGACAACGGAAAATGGTGCATCGTGGGCAACGACACCGACGGCTACAAGTTCTACAGCAAGGGCGCGGGCACAGGCAAAGTGATTGGCATGACAACCGACCAGACAAAAACCGAGGGCGATACCGGCGCAAAGATGGTTGATGTCTCCACCACTGACGCCACCTACGGCGCGACGACATTCGACTTCAAGCAGTCAATGTGCACCACCACCTCCACCACCTACTGGTGTGTAAAGGAGCATGGCACCGACTACCGCTACTGGAATGACATTAGCGACCGCCTCGCTTTCTGGAACAGCGACCAGGCCGTATGGGGCTGGGGCTACTCGGAGAGCAATCCCGGCAGCGGAGACGATGGCTCGGCGTTCAAGTTTGAGGAAGCATTTGACGTGGAGTACACTGTCACCGTAAACTTCACCGTCGACGGCACCACGGTGGAGACACAGACCGTGACCGTGGGCGGGGGCAAGACGCTCACCGTCCCCGCACCCACCAACACATACCTCACCGCCGGCACGCCCGACAAGACTGACGCCATAACGGAGGACTGCACTGTCAACGTGCCCTGCACCGTCAACGTGCCTTTCACCGTGAGCGAGAGCTTTGACAACGCCCACTGGTACCACATCGGCATCAGCCGGTATAAAGCCCTCTGGTCCGCCAACGACGACTACACCGTCACCTGCGCCCCCGTCAGCAGCAGCATCGAGGCACTCGGCGACAAGTACTCGTGGTGTGTGATGGGCGACTTCATCAACGGCTACAAGTTCTACAACAAGGCCACGGGCAGCACCTACGCGCTTCGCCGCGCCGACCTCACCGCAAGCGGCAAGTCCACCCTCTCCACCGAGGACGGCAACAACGCCTTCCTCATCACCCCGGCGACGGGCGGCATCACCGGAGCCTGCTTCTATGTGAAGAACGAGGGCAGCGACAACGTTTACCTCAACTACCAGCAGAGCACACTCCTCGGCTGGACGGACTCCGACCAGGGCTCCACGGTGAACTTCTACGCAGCCGACACCAACAACGCCGACCTTGTGCTGGCCTGGGCTGAATCCTACCAGAGCTACACTGGCATGACCGCACCCAGCGACATCCCCGAAGGGGCTATCTACGAAAGCAACGCCTATCTTGACAACGAGGAGAACCTCAACGAGTACAAGGCAGCCTACACCACGCTCAGCGGCGACAAGACCGCAGCCAACACCACCGCGCTCTCCGAGCTGAACAAGAAAGTGGAGAACGGCGTAAGCGGAATTGAAGAGGGCGTTTACTACCGCATACAGTGCGTAAGCCCGAAAGCGAAGGACAGCAACGGCGACTACTCCGTGCTTTCCTGGGACGACACCGCCCCCACCGAGTACGCAGCCACCGTGACCACGGACGACGCGAAGAGCCAGGCCGCCACGGTATGGCAGTTTGTAAAGAGCGGCGACTACTGGCTCATGAAAAACGTGAACACGGGCAAGTACCTCGAGGAGATTGTCAACGCCAGCAACAAGCGCCTCGCGCTGGTTGACGAAAGCTCGGCAGGAAAGGTTTCCGTAGTACAGTACAGCGACGCGCCGGGACACTTCCAGGTGCGCGGCTCCTCTTGGACAAGCGACAACTACTACTGCCTCTTCGCCGAAAACGGCACTGGCGACAACCACCGCCTCTCCGTATGGCAGACTGAAAGCACCGGCGCATCCGCGTGGTACATCATCAAGGCCACGGAGCTTGAGGTAGCCCTCAACACCGTGGGCGAGGCAAGCT
>CAVGTC010000137.1:0-3277 GCA_963632255.1 Lachnospiraceae bacterium
CTCCGCGCGTTCCCAGTAGAGGTCGCCGTTCTCGTCCGCCACACGCGCCACAGCCGCGTCAAAGTCCGCCTTGGGCAGCTTCGCCACGCTGCGCCCGCCAGCCATAGGCTCGTCAGTCTGCACTATCACGCCGCCGTCCTCGCCGATGTCGGCTATCGTCCCGCGCGTGCCGTCAAGAAGCTCAAAGGTGTGGTTCTTCCCGTAGCGGGGGGTCTCGCCGCGCCGCGCCTTTTCCTCCTCCACAGCCGCCGCGTCACGCTCGCGCGTGGCGGCTCTGCGGGCTTCGTCCGCCGCCTGTTCCAACAGGTCACGGCTCACAGTCTCCACCGTCTTACCGCCGTCCGCGGACACGTTCACCGTGCCGTCGGCGTTCTCCGTCTGACCGTTCGCATTTGCCGTGACGGTCACCTTGCGCTTGCCGCCTTTGCCGTCGTCAATGTCATAGGACGCGCCCGCCGACAAGTCGGCCTCGCCGTCTATCTTGCGCCCCGCCTCCAAGGCGTGCGCCTCACGCGCCTCCTGCGCCGCGCGGGCTTTCTCCGACGCAGCGTCAAGGGGTGTCTCCACGCTTGCCAGCGCATCGGGCGAAACCATGAACATCTCGCCCGTGTTCTTGTCTGCCACCACAAGGGACGGGTCGCTGCCGTCTTTGTCCACGCTGCCGTCAGCGGCGAGCGACACACTGCCGCCCGTCACCCACACCGCGCGTCCCGTCTTACCGTCCGCGCCGGGTTCGTTGAGGGTCGCGCCGACAACCATTCCCATGTCCTTGTTCGTACGCGCGTCCACATCAGCCTCCGCAGATTTGGCGGCACGCTCCGCGTCATCGCGGGCGCGGTCTATTATGCCGTCATAGCGTTTCTTCGCGAGTCCGTAGTCCATCACCGCGCGGAGTTCCTCGCCCGGAACTTTGCCGATGTGGTCGGTCACCCATTTCTCCGTGTTGCCGAACACGCCGTCCACCTCGTCCTCGGTGATGCCGAAACGCTCAGAAAGGGCTTTCCTGCGGTCGTCAAGACGGTTGCTCGCGTCGTTCATACCCGCAGCGTCCGTCTCAAGGTAGCCGTCGTCGTGCATGTCGTACAGCCACTCGGTAGCCTGCCGCGCCATGCCCGCGCCCGTGGGGTCGGAAAGGTCACTGTCCTTGCGCTGCCCCGCCTCTTCCTTGGCTTTCGCGCGCTCGCCCGCCACCGTGCCGCGGTACACCTCCGCGCGGATGCCGTACTTCGCGGCGGCGTGGCGCACCGCAAACGGCACGCTCTCGTCCGCCATAAAGGTTTTCAAGGCGGCCGCCGCCTCCTCGTCAGTGCCTTGCAACAGCTTGGAGCGCACTTCCGCCCATTTCGCGCTGTCCCCGCCGCGCATCATGCGCCCCATCGCGCCGTCTATCGCGGAAAGGTCGCGCAAAGCCTCGCGCCGCCGCCCGCGGAAGGACGACGCGCCGACAACGGAGAAGAAACCGCTCATAAGGCCCACACCGAGGAATGTCTCTATGTTCAGGTCTTTGTTGAACACGCCAGTCCCCTCGGCAGTGTCAAGCGTCATGTCGCCCACGGTGAGCGCGTTCTCGATGTTGCCGACAACCTCCTCGGCGTACTCGCCCGCCGCGCCGTGGAACTTCGCCCGCTTCATGAACTCCTTGACGTTCTTCATCCCGTTGGAGCTGTCCACGTCACGGATGAACCGCGCCACGTCCGAGACGTGCAGCTTGTCAAACGCCCTGCCCGCAAGCTGCCCCGCCTTGGTCGCGCCCGCCTTGCCGATGGTTTTGCCGACAGCCCTGCCCGCCGCGCCGAGGACGGGCTTGAAATACTCGCCGAGCATCTCGCTGTGGTTCTCTATCGTCTGCGCCCCGAAAGCCTTGGCGTACGCCGCGCCCCAGCTCTTCTCCGCGCCGCTCGTGCCTTTGAAGACAATCTCGCCGTCCTCGGAGATGTCTATGTCGGTGTCGCCCATCTTGCGCCGCGTCGCGTCGCCAAGCACGCGCAGCTGCCCGGTGGTCGCAGCCATCGCCGCGCTCCCCGCAAGGTCGCCGACGACCCTCGCGCCTATCTTCGCGGCCATGTACTTCTTCGCCGCTTTCCTCACCGCCTCCTTGCCGAATTTCTTCACGAGGAGTTTCGTGGTGGCTTTCGCCGCCGCCGTGCCGGTGCCGCTCATGGGATTGAGCCACATTTCAAGTATGAACGGGATAGCCTCAGCCGTCACCTGCCCCGCGCCGTAGCCCCAGCCGGTCTTGTTGACACTCTGCGCGTAGGCTTTCTGCGCCATCGCGCTGAGCAGGTCTTCCTCCTCCTGTGTCAGTTCCTTTCCCGCAGCGAACTTGTCATTTGCCGAAAGCATCGCCCTTGCGTGGGAAAGGTTGCTAATGCCGCCGTCGTAAAGGCTGGCCCTCTTCGCCGTGTCTTTCATTCCGCGTCCCGAGGCTTTCAGGAAATCCGCCGCGCCCGCGCCCTGCCTGTACAGCCAACCGGCGGCCTTGCCCGCCTTGCCGTTTCCGAGGGTTTGCTCTATCGCGTCAGACACGCGCTGCGTCTTCGCGTCGTCCTCGCGCTCCTTGCGTGCTTCCTCAATGGTGTCCAGCGCGTCCTGCAACTCGCTGATTGTCGCAGATGCATTGGCGTATCGGGGGTCTGACGATTTCCGGGTTTCGTTGCGGTCGTCAACACCGATATGACCTTTGTAATCGCCGAACCGCTGCCACCACGGGCGGCTGTCCATTTTCTCTTCATACTCGTCATTGGCACGTTCGCGGTCTTTGTATGCTTTCGCCAGCCTTTCGCGCAAGTCTCCCTCCGTGCCGGCTTTCGCCAGCTTTTCCCGCGCGTTCTGGTAGCGGTCCGCTTCGTACGAGTTGTCAAAGGACTGCCCGTCAGGCGTGAGGTACTCCGTCTCGTTCGTCAGCGGGTTCTCTTCCTCTACGACATTCCTGTTCCTCGCCGGTGCGAGAGGGGAGGGACGCTTCTTCCCGAAAGTGACCCTATTTCCGCCCAGCGGGTTCTCCTTTACTTTCTTGTCCCAATAGCGCCCGATATTCTTGCCGCGCCCGATGGTGGCATCCACCTTGGGGGCGATGTCCCGTATGAAGTCCGCACTTTTCTCCGAAAGGCTCTTCTCGCCGCGCATGCGCCGCATGAACTCATCGTAAGTCCCGCCCACATCCGCGCCGCCGCCTTTCAGCGCGTCGTACACTTTCTTGCGGTTCGCGTAATGGTCGTTTCCCGTGAACCCTCTCTCAAACTCATCGTATGTCTGCGTGTACCCGCCGCCTTTCAGC
>CAVGTC010000138.1:0-3214 GCA_963632255.1 Lachnospiraceae bacterium
CTTTCCGGCAAGGGTAACGGCGCGTCCAGCGGCATCTGGAGCAACATGGAGGACTAAAACGACAGGCCGCCCCCCCACGGGACGGGACACGGCAAAGTGACGCAATCCCCGCCGCGCGACATCGCGCGGCGGGGATTGCCGCTTTTTGGCGGGCAGGGAAGCGCGTTTCTTACATTATGAAGCCTTTTTGTATAGAAAATTCGCATTTTTCCACCATAAAGGCATACGCAACTGAAAAATGTAATTACCTTTGCCCGCAATTGGCTTAACTGAATTCCGCCCGCACCGACGGGGCGGCACACGCCTTATTACACACTGCCCGTTACCAAGGCACGCGCGCACCGCGCACACTGCGCGGAAAGGTACACCCCTTGCGCGCGCCGCCGGCTTGCGGCCATGCCGCCGCCGAAAGAAAGGCACACCGCACGCGGAAACCAAGGACGGTGTCCGCGCAAACCAAGGAAGCACCCCGCACTGGCAAGGAAGCGCCCCCGCGCAATCAAGGAAACAAGGAAACGTATAACTAAAATACATCTGCTCATGAACAAAGTATTACTCACCCTGGCCGCCGCAGCCCTCATCGGCGGGACGGCCACAGCGCAGACGAAAATGGCTCCGGCTCTCGCAAGCCAGACCATGACCACGCTCAACGGCACGGCCAAGAGCCTCACCCTCCCGGGCAAGGAAGCGCGTGTGCTGGGCCCCTCCATCCTGCGCAACAAAACCGTGGCCACGCTTGAAGAGACCGAGGAGTCGGAAGCACGCGACCCGAAGATGCTCTCCTACATCGTCGACAACACCGAGCAACTCACGATGCTCCCCATCCTGTCGTTCAGCCAGGTGGGCAGTATCAACCTCATGCCGTTGCAGTTCTTCCCCGGCGACATGCTGAAGCGTTACAAAGGCAACGCTGTGGGCAATGCTTACTTCTACCTTGGCCCGTTCACGTACAGCAACGCCGCCGCATACCTCATAGTAGACGGAAAGATACAGGAGACCGTGGAGATTGACGACAGCTCGCTCCACCCCTACGACCCGAGCAGCAGCTCCATCGAGCCCACCATGGCCGACTTCCAGTATGTCATCACCGGAGAGGAGAACTACATCGCCATAGGCCTTGACGCCGACTGCAGCAAAAACAGCTCGTACAGCAGCACCGTGGGCGACTACCTCTACCTCGTGGGCATGGACAACAACTCCGGCGCGACGGCAGACGCCTTCTCCCTCTACGGCATCAGCAACAGCAACTTCGTGTCCTACGGCGACTACTCCACCGGCTGGACCAACAGCCAGACGGGCGAGGAGTTCACCATGCAGATTGCCCAGCTCGCCCTCACCACCGGCGACGCCGAGGGTGTGAAGAACAACGACGCGCAGGCCTACTACACGGGCAACATCCGCGGCGACTTCAACACCGGCAAGGGCGCCAACGGCAAGCTCACCTTCTACAACTACGGCCTCACCCCCGTCAGCAGCATGCAGTACAAGTATGAGGCTAACGGCCAGAGCAAGGAGGGCAGCGTGAGCTTCCAGACCCCCGTGGCCTTCGCGGGCAGCGGCAGCCTTTCCTACGAGGGCGTGCTCGCAACCACCCCGGGCCGCGGCACGGGCAAAATCACCATCACGGGCGTGAACGGCGTCACCGACGAGTTTGACACCGACGGCGACAACGAGGCCTCCAACGAGGTCCTCAGCCTGCAGCAGGGCTACAAGCGCATCCCCGTCATCGAGGAGTTCACCAGCACGATGTGCGGCTGGTGCCCCTACGGCATCGTGGGCTTGAAGAAAGCCGAGGAGCTTATGAACGGCAACATCGTGTCCATCGCAGTACACAGCGACTACAACGGCTACACGGACGAGCTGACAGCTGACACCTACTCTTCCGTCATCGACGACCTGGGCATCTCCAGCTACCCCTCCGCCTCCATCAACCGCGAGCTTCTGGGCCACGCCTACACGGGTACCGCCTCCACCGTGTCCGACGAGGTGGGCATCTGGACTGACGCAGCCAACATGTACGCCAACGTGGGCGAGGCCAACATGCAGATGACGAGCGCCTTCACCAACGGTATGAAGAACGCCATCAAGGTGACCACCACGCTCGACTTCTCCATAGACGCTCCCGCCAGCAGCTACGCCGTGATTTACGCCCTCACCGAGGACGGCATCACGGGCGTCGACCAGCTCAACTACTTCGCAAGCTACGACAAGTCGTACTTCACCACTGACCTGCAGTACCTCTGCGACGAGAAGGGCAGCCTGTACAACACCACGTCCGACGGCACGAAGATTTACACCTTCCAGCCCACCTTCGACCACGTGGCACGCTACATCAACGACCCCCTCGCCACCTCCAGCGCCTCCATGCTGCCCGCTGTGACGGCAGGCAGCCAGGTGAGCCACGAGGCTACCATCTCCATCTCCACCACCAACCTCCCCGCAGCCGAGAACTTCAACAAGAGCAACCTGCAGGTTGCCGCATTGCTTGTTGACATCTCCTCCGGCTCCATCATCACCGGCGTGCAGGCACCCGTGGGCGAGACGACGGACTGGAGCGCAATAGAGAGCGTGAAGACCACCCACAACGACGCCAACATCGACGTTGAGGACGGCGCGTTCAGCGTTACGGCAAAGAACGCCACCGCACAGGTTTACTCCGCCGACGGCAAGCTCGTGAGCAGCTGCACCGTGGACGGCACGGCCTCCATCCCCACCTTCGGCAAGGGCGTCTTCGTCATCCGCGTGGTGGAGAACGGCAACGTGACCACGAAGAAGGCAACCTTCTAAGACAAACCAACGCCCTTTGCGCCCGCCCAAGCGCGGCGCAGACGGCGACAGACACCAAGCCGCGCCCTGGCACACCGCCAAGGCGCGGCTTTTTCGTGCATGACGCACAAGGGCGGCGGTACGCACACCGCAGACTGGCATAACCGCCCGCCGCACAACCCCGCACCGTCTCCCCACGCCACACTCAAAATATGCCGCAACGCCCCAGTTTGCGGGCGTTTCTTCCCATAGTCGCAAAATCAAAATGTAAGCAAAACCGCTGTTTTTCTGACACTGCGGGAAAATGCGGTAGTTTTAACACTTTTGGAATCCGCCCGAAAATGTATTATCTTTGTGCTACAAGATTGGGACATCCCGCGAGGAATGTCCCTATATTTTTGCCTATATTGATTTTCAGCCACTTACGTGTCAAAACGCCTGCACTTGG
>CAVGTC010000139.1:0-3135 GCA_963632255.1 Lachnospiraceae bacterium
CCGATACCACGGTATTCCGTGGGCCAAGTGCAGGCATTTTGACTCGTAAGTGGCTGAAAATCAATACAGGCAAAAATAAAGGGACATTCCACGCGGGATGTCCCTATCTTGTAGCACAAAGATAATACATTTTCGGGCGGAATGCAAATGGGCGAAAATGCGGCCGATTTTTCGAAATGTCAGTTTTTGGCGGCTTTTGCTTACACTTTGATTTTCGCGGGGTGCGCGTCAGTGGGTGGAAAACAATTCTGTCTGGCGGTGTGCGCGGGGGATTTTAATACGAAGTGTCGGTGTGGCGGCTGCCGATGCGCAGGCAGGGGGGGCAGTGGCGTGTCGCGTTTTCAGAAGCACCAGCGCACGTCCGCGCCGAAGCGGCGCGGTGTGCCGTACTGTGCGAAACGCTGCGATAGACTCTCAAAGCTGAATGTGGCGTAGCGCGTGGCCGTGAGGTTTCGCCCCCAAAGGCTCACCGTCACGCCACCTGCAAGCTCCGCCTCCACGCGTGCGCCCAGCAGCGCGTAAAACGGCTGCGACTGGGTGTTGTCCTCGTTCCACATTATGCGTCCGGCTCCTTTCACGTCCGCTCCGAGAGAGAAAGCACGCACTATGCCGCGTGCCAGCGGCTGGCGGAAGTCCGCCGACGCGCTCAGAGTGTGCTGCGGCACGAAAGGCACGCGCTTGCCGCGGTACGAAACCGTCCCCCCGTTCGCTGCGGTCGCGTCGTAGGAGGTGAATTTCGCATCCGTCCACCCGTAAGCGGCGGAGAGGTTGAGGCGGTCGGACAGCAGCTGCGAGCGCACGGACACCTCCACACCCGCGCTGCGGCTTTTGCCCGCGTTTACCACGTTGCGCCCGAAGCCCGCGCTGGAGGAAAACTGTGACAACTGCTGGTCGCGCGTGCGCATCAGGTAGCCCGCGAGGTCCAGCTGCAGGGCTTTCCCGAGGAGGTTGTGGTGCAGCCCTGCCTCATAGCTCCACGTGTACTCGGGCTTGTACCACAGCTCCGCCGCGTCGGGCGCGTCGGGCGTGAGTTTGTCCAGTGCCGAGGCCATCCCCGCAGTCGCCTTGTCCTTGCTGGCCTGCGGCAGGTGGGGCAGGGCGGCTATTTGTTCGGTGCAGTAGTTTTTCACCCCCGCCATCATGTCCCGCCGAAGTGCGTTCTGCGCAAGCGGCGAGTAGGCCTGTATGTTGTAGCCGCCCGAGCGGTAGCCTTTCGCCACGCTGATGTACACGTTGCCCAGTCCGCGCGGCAGCGTGTGGCTGAGGGCGGCTTTCGGCAGTGCCTGCCATGTGTCGCGGCTGTGTTTGCCTTTCAGGGTGGGGGAAGCCTGCAGCTCGGTGTTGAAGGTCATCGTGGGTCCCATGCTCACGCCCAGCGCGTAGGGTACGCCGGTTTCTGTCCCCGCCGCGATGTCGAGGCTGTGGTGGTCGTAGTCGATGCGCAGCCCCGCTGTCAGCTCAAGCGAGGGCAGCAGCTTCACGGTGCTTTGGTGGAAGAGGGCGGCGTTGGCCGTGGGGGTGAGGAAACGCGAGGTGAACGGAATTTCCCCGCCCGTAAACGACACCTGTGCGGGACTGCCTGTCATACCCGCCGTCATCTGGCTGTTGAGGTACGCCACGCCGTCGCCGTAGAAGGTGACGGGGCAGGTGGTGCGCAGGTGCTGGTACATGGCGAAAACACCCGTGGTCCATGTCCAGCGCGCCCCAGGTTTGTCCGCGCTTTTCAGCGCAATCTCCTCGCTGAGTGTGTTGATGTGCTGTTTCTGGCATAGTGAGAAGATGTCCGCGCGCGTGAAGTCCTGGTCCATGAAGAGCCGGTCGTTGAGGCACTGGTAGGCAGTGGTGGAGGTGAGCGTTACGCGCGGCAGACGGTGCTCGACACCCAACCCTGTGTTGAACACTCCCCGGCGGTAGGATGAGGGGCGGTTTTGCGTGATTTCCCCCGCTGTGTCGCCTGTCCCTGCTGTGCCGTTTGTTGTGGCGTTCGTGTCACCGAGGAGGGCGTACGGGCAGGCTGCCTCGTCGCTGTACTCGTACGAGGCGGTCCAGTCGAGGCGTACGCGGGGAGAGGCCTGCCACACCCAGCGAAGCCGTCCGCCCCCGGCGTCGCCGCCGTCCTGTTTCTTTCCCGTGGTGGTGTTGTGCCAATAGCCGTTCTGCCCCTCATAATACCCTCCGAGGCTCAGGCCCGAGCGGCGCGTGGGGTGCAGATAGGTGGTGAGCGCGGCGCGGCGGCCGGTCGTGCGCGTGGTGAAGCCTGCGCTAAGTTCCGTCCCGTTGTGCGTGAGCGGATCGGCCGTGAAGACGCGCACCAGTCCGCCCATCGTGTTGCGTCCGTAGAGTGTGCCCTGCGGTCCGCGTAGCACGTCCACGCGTTCCACGCCGAG
The DNA here is from genome assembly GCA_963632255.1 of Lachnospiraceae bacterium. Lineage (GTDB taxonomy): Bacteria > Bacteroidota > Bacteroidia > Bacteroidales > Bacteroidaceae > Alloprevotella. The sequence continues at coordinate 2,388 of CAVGTC010000139.1, forward strand.
GAAAGAGAAATCGTACGAGGTCTTGTCGGCGTAGGGTACGTTGTCCACATACAGCCCTACGGCGGGGGTGTTGATGCGCGAGCCCACGCCGCGCACGTATATGGCCGAGGTGATGCGCGAGCCGTAGGAGGGGATGTAGAGGGACGGCGCGGCGGAGGATAGGTCTTTCAGCGCGTGCGTGCCGCGCCTTTCAAGGTCATGCGCCCCGAAGAGCGAGGCGGCGACGGGCTGGCGGCGCAGGCGGGCGGTCTCTTTCGGAGAGGCCACCACCACGGCCTCCTCTATGTCGAAGTTGCGCAGGGTGTCGGCGGGGGTGTCTGCGGACGCGCCCGCTGCGGCAAGGGGGAGAAGCAGGGATGAAAGCATATATATATATATGGCGCGGGGGTGTGTCCTTTCGTTCGTCCGCGCCCGTTTGGGCTGTAAGGTTGTTTCCTGCGAAAAGTGTGTCCCTCGTCGTGGCAAGGGCAATGTATCCGATATAATGGAAATGTTGCTTTCCCGGATATCGGCTGCAAAGTTACCCCTCTGCTTTGTGCGGCGCAATCCTTATTTGTAGGGAGACTCTTTCGCCGCCCGTCCCGCCGCCCCCCGCTTTTGCCGCCCGCGCCCTCCGCCCGCGCCCTTCCCGCCCGAGAAAACCGCCCTTCCGGAAATATTTCCGGAAAAAAACCGCCGTTCCCTTGCTGGTTAAAAAAACTTGCCGTACTTTTGCACTCGCTAAACGGGACGGCGGCATCGCCGGAGC
>CAVGTC010000140.1:0-2697 GCA_963632255.1 Lachnospiraceae bacterium
CCAAGTGCAGGCGTTTTGACTCGTAAGTGGCTGAAAATCAATACAGGCAAAAATAAAGGGACATTCCTCGCGGGATGTCCCTATCTTGTAGTACAAAGATAATACATTTTCGGGCGGATTCCAAATGTGTTAAAACGGGGGCGCAAAATCAAAGTGTCAGTTTTTCGCGCATTTTGCTTGCATTCTGGGATTTCGCGTGCCTGGACCGAAAGCCGGGTCAGGTACGCTAAGACACGTTTCACGGCACTCAGCGACTGAGAAAAGCCGTAACAACAACCGCGGCAACCGATGCGCACTGCGTTTTGCACAAGGACACCCGCCGCAAAACAAGGCAGGACTTAGTGCTGTCTATGCTTTTGTACACACCCCGCGTCAGAAAAACACCCAATTGGGGGGGGTAATTATTCAAAAAATTACATTTGCAGCACGGAAAAGGCAACCGACCTTTTCATTTCACACACACAACACTATCATTATGTCAAAGAGACTGAAAGAGAGCGTGCTTTTCACGCTGACGCTGGCGCTGCTGGCATTGTTACCCTCCTGCGGGGGAGACAGCACAGAGGGGATAACCGGCATCCCATTCCAAGAGTCGGAAGACGGGCTTTGGGGGATGATTGCCCCGGGCGGGGAAGTGATATTCTCCGAGGAATTCAAGGAAAAGCCCACCGTCGCGAAGGAGGGGATGTTTATGGTAAAAAACGAAGACGGGCTTTGGGAGATATACCGCGCGGAAAAGAAGCCGGTGAAAGTGGGGACCGAATATGTCTCCGCCACAGCCTTCACCAACGGACACGCGCTGGTGGCGGAGCGCAACAAGCCGGTGTCCCTCATAGACAAGGAGGGCAAAACTGTGAAGACGCTTGACAAGATAGGCGGCAAGGATGTGACAAAAGTGAATGCCTTTGTGAACGGACGCGCAATTTACTTCACCGACGACGGCGGAAAAGGCGTAATGGACGAGGACGGGAAATGCGTCATCGCGCCGGGGAAATACTGCCGCTTCTACAACTGCTTTGACGGGAAAATTGTCGCGATTGACAACAAGTATAAAAAAGCGGCGGACGCGGACTCCGTGCAAGGCTTGAAATGGAGCATACTGGACAGGGACGGGAAACAGCTTTTTGAGATTAGCGGAGCGAAATACTGCAATATTGGTTTCTTCCAGGAAGGCATGTTGCCTGTTTGCGTGGAAAAAGACGGGGAGAAAATGTGGGGAATCATCAACGACAAACAGGAAACCGTGGTGACCCCGAACGCAAAATACAAGAACATCACGCAGATACGGGACGGACGCTTCATCTATTATAACGGGAGCCAGTGGGGAATGTCTGACATCAAGGGGGAGACACTCATACGCGCAAAATACGACATGCTGGCATTTGACACTGACGGGCTGCTCTTAGCTGTGACAAAAGACAACAAAGAGGGGAAATTCGTGGACTACGAGGACAACGCCATCGGCAAAGACACCTACACAATGTTCGGCGCGCTTTTCTCCGACCTCGACAACCAACACGCGCTGGTAAAAGTAAGCGACACACAATGGGCACTCATCGACCGCAAGGGCGAACAGCTGGAAAAACTCCCCGACATGGTGAACGTGAGCACGGAGACCGGCGACAACTATGTGGAGAGCGACTATGTGGACATTGCCGGCCTCCTTGCGGCACTTAACATCACGGAGAGGGGAATAGACGGAATAGACTTCAACACCGCGCCGCAAACCGCGGTGGCAAAACTGGCTGACCGCCTAAACGACCGCACCACGCCATACTATTATGACTACACGCAGTGTCTGACCTACACGAAAGAGGTGAAGAACGCGAAGTCCACCATCAGCGTCAACTACCCTGGCTACTTGAGCCACCAGACTTACAAGACAAAATATGTGGTGGATTTCTCATACGGCGGTTACCAATGGGGACACAACGAGAACGTACCGACGGGCTATGTGTGGAACGCGATAAAGCCAGTGTCCTTCTCAGCGAGCTTTGACGGCGACGGGAAACTGCGCGGAAAACTCCGCCTTGTGTACAATTCCCTCTCAACACGTTTCAAGGCTTACGGCCGCACAGTAAAAGAGAACAACAGCGCGGTGGTTGTGTCCCTGCGAAACGGGAAGACGGCTTTCGTACGCATGACATCAGAAGATGTGAAAGCACTTTGGGGTGACCTCAACGCCAACGAGATAGACATTGACCGCTTCAAGGACGCAAAGGAAGGCGGAGGCAAAGCGGACGATTACGGCGACCTAGACCTAACGAGAGATTCCGCCGACCCGGACTCGGCGTGCGAGGACCCGGCGGCCGACACAGTTGCATGTGAGTGGTGAAACAGTGAAATTGTGATACCCAAAAACAAGTAGCGGGACGACCGCGTACACTTAAATATGGGAGGCATTTGCGTGAATATATTTCCGCAAGTGCCTCTTTCGCGTCTTTCATAGCTGGGAACGTGCCGGGAAAGGTGGGCTTTCAGTTTACTATACGTCCCCCGCGCTTACGACATCTATCAGAGCCGGATGATACAGAGTTAAGAAGAATAACTTAGGATGGCGTTTTTCAGATATTTTCTTATCAAAACAAATCTAACAAAGAAAGCTATAGTACACTATATATCAACGTATTGTGTAAGTGTCGGCAGTTTTCACTTGTTGTTCTGTGTGTTCCTTAAAAAGATGTAATTCTGTTACTT
>CAVGTC010000141.1:0-2381 GCA_963632255.1 Lachnospiraceae bacterium
CGCGCGACACACTGAATGAAAGCCCCGGGGACACCCTGTCCCCGGGGCTTTCCCCATTTTCCCCTCACCGCCAAGCACGGAAAAACGAACGGAAACGGCAAAGGTGTGGGGAAACCAAAGACACAAGCGCCGGCAAAAAGCCCTGAAAGTAGGGTAATTATCATTTTTCCGGGAAATGGGGGGGGTAATTCCATGGCATTTGCATTATATTTGCCGCAGTGGGGAACCGATGTCACCGCACCCCTGCCACGAGGTCGGAACGGCACGCCGCCAGTTTCATTTACCGCACACACACTTGCGTGCAATTTACCAAAGACAGGAAACGCCGGCACACCGCACTTTCCAGCCTCCGCAAGCCGTTTCCCGCCGCGCCGATGCGCCACTGCCAAAGAAAAACCATTCAACCAATAACCTATATCACATGAAAATCTTTACCTATATCCTAGCCCTTGCCGCGTGTTTCGTGGCAACCACGGGAATCGCGTCGGCGGACACCGACACGAAGTGGGAAAGCAAGAAGGTGACCGCCGTGGGCGAGCCGCTGACCAGCGTGGATGCCATCACGGACGGCATGTACGTCATGTTCAACGTAGGCCGGCAGACCTTCATCAACGAAAGAACCGGCTACACGGAAAACCTCTACCTCACCAACATCCTCAGCGCAGCCACCGCCACGCCGACAGCCGCCGACGTGCAGACAGCAATGCTTGGCACGGACAAGCTGGCTTACGTCATATACGTGGCGAAAGGCGACGACGGACTTTACACCTTCCAGACGCAGAGCGGCAAGTACTTCCCCGCGCTGACTTCCTCGGGCGCGACGATGTACTCCTCCGAGACGGCGGGCAAGTTCACCCCCACGTACTTCAGCGACAATAGCGCGTTCAACTTCAAGGGGGACGGCGTGGACAACTACCTCAACGGCAACGGTACACCCGGCACAAGCGGCTCCGCCGGCTCCCTCGCGTCATGGACCAACGCGACGGGCTCAAACTCAATGTACCGCCTCTTCCCCGTAACCCTTGAAAGCTTTACCCCCGTGACCGTCACCTACAACTACACGGTCAACAACACCACGGTGGAAACCAAGATCGTCACCGGCGAGGGCAGCGTGGAGATATCCGTCCCCGCGCCCACCAATACATACCTCACTGCCGGCACGCCCGACAAGACGGGCTCCGTGACGGAGAGCTGCACGGTAAACGTGCCCTGCACCGTCAACGTGCCCTTCACCGTGAGCGAGAGCTTTGACAACGCCCACTGGTACCACATCGGCATCAGCGCCTACAAAGCCCTTTGGTCCGCCAACGACGACCACACCGTCACCTGCGCCCCCGTCAGCAGCAGCATCGAGGCACTCGGCGACAAGTACCTGTGGTGTGTGATGGGCGACTTCGTCAACGGTTACAAGTTCTACAACAAGGTTGCGGGCAGCACCTACGCGCTTCGCCGTGCCGACCTCACCGTAAGCGGCAAGGCCACCCTTTCCACCGAGGACGGCAACAACGCTTTCCTCATCACCCCGGCAACGGGCGCAACCACCGGAGCCTGCTTCTATATAAAGGACTCCGGCGTCTACCTCAACTACCAGCAGAGCACGCTCCTCGGCTGGACGGACTCCGACCAGGGCTCCACGGTGAACTTCCACGATCCCGTTACCAACAACGCCGACCTCGTGCTGGCCTGGGCTGAATCCTACCAGAGCTACACGTCCGTGACCGCTCCCAGCGACATCCCCGAAGGGGCTATCTACGAAACCAACGCCTATCTTGACAACGAGGAGAACCTCAACGCGTACAAGGCAGCCTACACCACGCTCAGCGGCGACAAAACCGCAGCCAACACCACCGCGCTCTCCGAACTGAACAAGAAAGTGGAGAACGGTGTCAGCGGTCTGGAAGAGGGCGCGTACTACCGGCTGAAGTGCGCCGCCACGAAGAACACCACCGGCCACGACGTGCTTTCCTGGGACAGCAACGACCCGACGAATTACGCGGCCTGCGTCACCGCCGACGACGCGAAGAGCCAGGCCGCCACGATATGGCAGTTTGTGAAGAGCGGGGACGCCTACCTCCTTAAAAACGTAAACACCGGCAAGTACCTTGAGCCTATCGTCAACGCCACCAACAAGCGCCTCCAGCTTGTGGAGGAGTCCGCCGCCGGCACGGTGAACGTGGAGCAACGCAGCGCGGCAGTGGGTCACTTCATGATAAAGAACACCAACTACACCGCCAGCAACCACCACGCCCTCTTCGCCGAGGACGGCTCGAGCGACAACTACCGCCTCTCCGTATGGGACAACCTCAATAAAGGCGCGGACTGGTATATCATCAAGGCCACGGAGCTTGAGGTAGCCCTCAACACCGTGGGCGAGGCAAGCT
>CAVGTC010000142.1:0-2289 GCA_963632255.1 Lachnospiraceae bacterium
AACTATCGGAATACCAATTATTTGCAGCCTTGCCCGTCAGAAAATAAACGACAAACGAACAACAAAGGGCGGCGCGGCGTTAAATCGGGTAACGGAAAAGGCGCGGGGAACATTCCCCGCGCCCTTTCTTTGTAGCGCATGAATTTAGCGGGGTGCTTTCCCGTACTGCAAAGGTAGCGTTTTTTTATTTCCTCGTCTTGACGTAAAACCACAAAACGAGCAACGCCGCGCAGGCCAGCGACACCACACTGGCAACAAAGTTCAGCTTGGAAACGCCGCTTTCGCTGCTCCTGCTTTCCGCCTTTTCCTCAACAGACACACGCGCCGCGCTGTCCGTTCGCGTCCGCGCCGCGCTCTCAGCCATGCTCCCGCCCGATTTCTCGGAACGGGAACTGAATGTCTGCCTGTCCCGGTACTCCCAGGCCGTCCTAACCTTTCCCGCGCTGTCAACGACAACAAACGTTGCCACGCGCTCCGTAACGCTGTCGCGCTCCGACCCGCTCCGCTCCGCGCTCTCCGCGCGTGTTTCCGTGCGGGCTTCCGTCCGCGCCACAGCCACGCTGTCCGCGCTCCAACGCTCCCGCGCCGCCCTGCGGGCGCACCCGCAAAGCATGACGCAGGCCAAGGCGCAAGATACCGCAATGTGTGTCCGTGCTTTCATTCCTTTTCCTTTTCGCCGTCCAACGTTTCCTCCAACGCCGCGCCCGCGTCCGCGCTGCGCCGCTTCAGCCACGCCACGAAGAAACGCTTGAGGCTTACCCTGTTCCGTATGCCGTGCAGGTCGCAAACGTGTCCGTATATGCTATCGGCCTCTATCAGCAACGCAACCGCCGCGCCGCACCCCGCACCCATCGCAGCCGTCCCGTAACCGAAAGGGGCAACGCACCCCTTGTAAAGCAACAGCGCGAAAATGATGAAACTGACATACTCGCAGAATTTCGCCGCCGTCCTCCGCAGGGCGCGGCTCACCCGAAAGTCCTCCCCGCGCACGCGCACGCTCGCCGCAAGGCCGCTCCACAAGTCGGTAAACACCAAAGCGGCAATGAAAAGCACCGCCCAGCGCAACTCGTACAACGCCGCCATGACCTCGGAGAGGAACTCCCCGCCGGTCAGCACCAGCCCGCCCGCCGTGGCTGTCACAAGGGGGTTCGCCCCGCTCGTCAATACTCCCGTGTAGTCCGTCATATCCCCGCGTATTCCGCCCGCGCGTCAAAGCACGGGCACTGCTTCACCCACTCGTCCGCCGTTATCCTCCCGTCACCGTTCTTGTCGGGGGAGAAGTCCCGGTGTCCCTGTATCACCGCCCCGGGGTACGTCTTCCGCAGCTTCCTCAACAGCACGCGCAGCGCGGTCTTCTGCTCCGCCGTGCGGTTGTCAACGGCCTTGCCGTTCGCGTCTATGCCGCCGATGTACGCCACGTTCACCGACACGGAGTTGTAACCGCGCACGCCGTTGCTTACCTTGTCCTCGGAAAGCATCTGCGTCACGCCCCCGTCACGCCCCACCACATAATGGTAGCCGGGGTTCTTCCACCCCTTGCGCCTGAACTCCGCGCGCAGGTCGCCGATGGTGGCTTTCACGCTTGATGCCGTGCAGTGGACGGCTATGTACTTTATCTTCCTCGTCATTTCCCCTCCTTGTTAGTCGTGCTACTCGGCGGCGGCGGCGGTTTCGCTTTCCTCGCCCGAGGTGAGGGCGGCGAGCTTCGCCTCAAGCTCCGCCACGCGCGCGGCGAGGCTGGTGAGGTTGGCTGTGTTGGTATCAACCTTTGCCACATAGCCGCGCGGCATCAGCCCGTCCCGTGAGGCGGTCGCGAGCGGAATGGAGTCGTTAATGCTTGCCGAGCCTTTCGTGCCGTACATGGACGGGACGTACTTGTTGGCGTTCGCGTCCCACACAAGGCGGTCGCAAAAGGCGATATCCCACGAGGGCACGCGCTTTATCTCCGTGCGGGCGGACGAGGTGAACTCTATGCAGCGCTGGTAGAACTTGTCCCGGTTGTATATCACTTGCCTGCACACGTCATAGGACAGGCACTGCCACATTTGCGAGACGTAGGTTGTGCCGTCAGCCGTGTACGCGAAATGGGCCATGCCGAGTGTCGTGTCGGCGCACACCGCCAGCGCGGCGAGGGCGGCGAGCGCGGCGGTTTCGCTCTCGTACACGCCCAGGTTCCGGTAGGCCTGCTCGTGGGCTGCGATGGCGGCGGCGTTGGCGCTGATGTCGGTCTTGTTCTGCGTTATCTGGCTTTGCAGCGCGGTGTCCTTCGCGCTGCGGTACTGCTCCTCG